>JACKDF010000013.1 GCA_020633655.1 Deferribacteres bacterium | reverse complement strand
CCATTCAATATTTATGTTCTTTCTTCAATTTTCATTTTTTTTCTTCTGGGATACTATTGTATTTACAAATGACAAAAGAGCTTGGAATTTAAAAAAAACATCCTAACTTTTTTATCGCTTGAAAAACTAACATTTTATTCTGCTTAATTTTAATTTGATAAAACGATAAGAACAATGCAAAGAGCATTTTTAAACTCCCATACTTAAAATTTGATTCTATAATTTTGCCATGAGCAGGAAATAATCGAAGTGCAATAAGGAATTGCTATGACACATAAGTTGGAAAATAAACTCCCACACATTAATCAATTGATAAATATTTTTTTCGCTGTGTTGTTTTTAAATGCTCTGTCAAAAGCTGAGCTCAATGTATTAAATTTACAAATCAATCAGATTGTTGTAACTCTTGTGCTTTCGTATTTTATACTCTATACTTGGTGGCGACATAATGATATGTATTTGAGTGCAGTGAATAGAAAATTTCGTTTTGTCGTTCTTGGAGTATTTAGAATTGTGCTTATTATATTAATCCTGAATTTGCAGACAGTGCTTTATGAACAAGATCTTTCTGCAGTTTTTGGTTTTTCAATACTCGCTATTCTTATTTGCATAACTTCCATTTGGCAGTTTTCTATAAATTTTGGACCGACATATGGAAAAGTTCGTGTATTATTGAAAAGAGAAATTTGGACAGATGCTTTAACATTATTAGCAGTGGCCATCGTTCTATTTCCACTTTATTTTGGAGTATGGCCGTTTTCGGTTGTTACAGGTTTAACTATTCTTGTTTTTTTGCTGCTAGGAATTCGACCCTTAGCTCGGTCACTCACACATTGGAAAGAAGCAACTCCACCACATAGGGGGGGCAAAACACGTACGGAATTTTCCCGTAGCACTCAATCCCACAGGACGCCAAGTCGCCAAGGAAATATTGAAACAAGACAATCGAGCAAGATTGTGAGCAGACCTTCTGTAAATAGGCCAGAGAAATCAAGTGTTACCGGGAAAAGCATTGGTGGAGAACAAAAGCAAAGAGAAAAGAAGGATTCAACCGGAAGTGAAAACAACGCTGGTAGAGCTACTGGGTCGCAAGCGCAAGTTAAGACATCAGAGAAATCTATTGTCAAGACGCCTAGAAGAGAACAAGGCGAGAAAAAGCAATCACAACGACAACCACGAAAAATAAATAAAAAGCCGGTTAATGAAATACCAGAACAACCGCCCAGACAGGTAATCACCGATGAAGCCGAAAAAAAAACAACGATGATTGAGCGTGCTGAAAAACCGGATGCAGTAAAAAACGAATCGGAAAATTTTGGGAAAAGGAATACTAAAAAAAGACGTCCGAGATTTGATGATGGAGACGCCGTTCAGGATAATGAATCATCACAAAATAAACCGGCAAATACTGAAGGAGATGAAGGGCAGGTTAGTTTCGGTAGAACTCCCAAGAAAAAAACACGCTGATTTGTGTAGTACCAAGTTAGTAAACGATACCATGATCAGCTTTGTAATTTGTTATAATCGAATATTGTAATCAAAATTATATTAACCCTTGTAATACTCGCAATTATTGTTACTTTTCTTAAGATTTAATTATAAACCCTTAATAAAAGCACAATAAGTGTAAAGACTGCTATAAGGGTTTTTTTGCGCCAATTATGTAAAACTACTCACCAATTCAATAAAAAGATTATTATGCCGCGGGTAAATGAACAGCGATTAATTGAAAAATTGCTGTTAAATGTTATCGAGACATATGGAAGTGATCCATTTATCATAATGGCAGACAATGGAATATCGGTTATAATTGGGGCATCCGATGATTTTTCCTACCCTACTATGCGATCTTTCAGCCGTTTTGTACCAGAAAATTATTCCGTGGAAATTGACCGCAACCAGCTTAATTATTTTTGGGATGAAATGTATCCCGGATGTCCGCAGGACTTAAAATATCGCTATGCTGGTTGGCGTGAATTGTGGCAGTACTGGATGTATCACAGATTTTCCACAGTACGCTCTCTATTGCAGAATCGTTTTACGCTTTACATTAAAACATTCAATGACCAACCTTCTGCCCGTCAGAGCTATTTTGCTCATTATTTTGCAGCAATGGCAACAGGCCTTATTCGAACACATATCCCTGATCCAACTTATCGACATGCAGCCGACAATATGACTTTAGTACTGGATAATTGGTAATAGCATATTCTCGGAGGCTCTTTAAAATTTCATCTTAGCTTGATTCTTGCATTCTTACTGTACATTCTCAAAATACTTATAACAAATTTAAAATTTGTGCATCTCAAAATAATTCTAACTGGAAGGGATTTTCAGGTTGGCGTATGGTGAGTAGTTCTGGGTAGGTTTTTATAAGATTTTCAGGGATATCTTGTTTTTCTCCACTCAGCAAATAGCTGAATTCAAATGCGTTTCTTAGTGCTTGTCCTTTGAAATGATTGTTAAATATAATATAAATTGCTCTCGATTCATCCATTTTTCGTTCTATGGCTTTTAAAAATTGATTGAGCTCTTCAATTTTATATGTATAATTGTACCTGTCATCTCGGCCCGCAGTCTCTTCAAACCACATATGCTCATTTTTACCGTGGAACCTAAAATAACTGATAGTGGATGTAAGGTTTTCGGTAAATCCCAGTCCGTTCCCAATAATTGGCTGGTCGATATTAACAAATCCGCTGTTCATTTCTTTTAACATATCCAAAGTTTGCTGTACATTCCATGAATTATGACGGAATTCAACAACCAAGGGATACATTTTAAAAAGTGATAAAATTCGGAAAAGCCAGGAACGCCCTTCGATGGTATTGTGAAAGGATTGTGGAAACTGAATCAAAAGCGCACCTAACAATTCCTTGTCCATAAGTGTGTCGAGCGCTTTTTGAACATTTTCAATGTCATGATTTGTGAAGATGCTGCGTTCTTGAACAAATTTTTGCCAAAGCTTGGCAGTAAAACGAAAGTTTTTATTTCCAGAAATACGTGATGCCCACGAACGTGCCGCTTCTCTGGAAGGTGGATGATAATAGGACGAGTTTATTTCAACCACATCGAAATGCTGGGCAATAAAACTCAACTCATCGAATTTTGTATTGCTCTTTATGGGATAAAATGTTCCACGCCAATCAGGATAAGACCATCCTGCAGGGCCAACGAAATGTTTTTTTATTTTTGTTTGTTTCTTGTTCATTTTATCGCATGCGAGTTATAGCATTTATAGGTACAATTTCAGGTTCGATAGATAAAATTCATTCTGTAGAGAATGTACTAAATAATCGGTGTTGAACAAGTTTTAATTTTGTCTGTGGGGCCGAAACGAAGAAGCCGTTGCTTTGAACAACGGCTTTTAGAATAATGAATTTGATGATTATGCATTTTTTACCAGTAGATAAATTCCAAATCCGATCAACAGTAAAGGAAGAAATTGGAGCAGAATAATAAAAGGTGTAATGAGCAGTCCAGCTAAACCGGCAAATAAACCCAATGGTAGTGCAAAGATGCAAAAGAAAAGACAAGCGAAAACCAAACCGAGAATTTTAAACGGTAGGGCGATGGCAAAAATGGTCACATTTAACAAAACAGCTATGATTTTAAGGGCAATCCAAGCAAAGAAAAATAACACGAATAAGCCAATAAGTTCCATTGTACCTCCCGGAGTTAAAGTTCTTTTCTGCTACGCCTTTTAACACGAAATTGTTGCAGCAAGAAAAGCTGGATTGGACTTCATTTCTTTCAAATCGTAGGCTTAAAGCACCTCTATAGTCCATAAAACTAAAAGATGGGATCGCTCTCCAAAAATTTAAGCTGTTTCTCCTCCACAGCTACTGCCAGCACCTGCAGTACAACCAAAACAATGCGTTGCGAAACGTATTTGGCGTTGCATGAGTTTGTTATAATTAAAGTTGTACACTGTGCATAATTCGCCATTGTCTATTTGCATGTCCAGCATCTGGTTGAAGTCACAATCAAAAATTCTTCCATCGTAACTGACACTCACAAGGGAGCGGCACATGATACCAGCCGCTGCAATAGGATTATATGCATTTACGAGTTTTTCAAGATAGTCTTCATAGCCTCCTCGTCTTTGCAATTGTTCTTTAAAACGATGAATTGGCATGTTGGTGATGACGAATAGGTTGTTGAAATAAATGCCGTATTTGTCAAGTAAGCTCTTTTTAAAATCCTGTTCCAGGGAGGCCTGGCAGGCTGGCAAAAAAGCGCCAGCTGGATTATAGACGAGATTCAGTTTCAAATTACTATCGTCCTTTCCATAGCCCTGTTCATTGAGCAGCTGTAAACTCTTAAGGCTTTTTTCAAATACCCCACGACCGCGTTGTTTATCGGTAAAATATTCCTGATGGTAGGGCAGAGATGAGATTAGTTCGACATTGTTTTCAGCATAAAATTGTGGCAAATAGGCTTTGCTTTCGCCCGATGCCGGATTACCATCGAGGGTGACGGTTAAATTGTGTCGGGACATGACATGCTTACCGAGTGTGATCGATTCGCGCACGAGATAATCAAAATGTGGATTCAATTCTGGTGCGCCACCTGTTATATCGACGTTTTTAATGCCATTATTCCCAGCTAAGATTTCGAGACACCGGTCGATTGTCTCCAAATCCATTTGCTCCGTTCTTTTTGGTGAGGCATCAACGTGACAATGCAAACATGCCTGATTACAGAGTTTGGTTATATTAAGTTGCAGTGTTTCGACGGCAAGGGGTTCGACATCAACATGACTCTCGAGTATCGTTTTTTTAAAATCGTATTTTGAATTTTCATTCGTGGAGCCATCCGAATCTTTGCGAAAATCCACAATTTCAGACTTCATTTTTTCTCCTTTTTTCCCCACGAGAAGCAGGGCGAAAAATGGTTACAAAATTAAAACTTGTAGCCCAGTTCCTCGTGGCAAGGTTGCATGAGAATAATTAAGCGATTTATTCATGTCATGCGTTTCTTGAAACTACACAATACCTGGAAAGTTATTTACGCGGCACAAATATTTAAAGTGATGAAATCGACAGTTCAGGCAATTATAACCTGCTTTGGAAATACAGTAATCAAGCGCCAACTTTATCCAATACATTGTTCATTTGCACACCGTGAACCAGGGTAATCCCTGCGTCCATTGCAGCAGCTACGTGCACCGCTTCCGTCATCTGATCAGGATCTGCTCCTGCTTCCAGACAAGCCGTTGTGTAAGCATCAATGCAATATGGACAGCGTTTTGCGTGGGCTACGGCGAGGGCTATGAGTGCTTTTTCGCGTTTTGTTAAAGCACCATCTTCACCAACGACTTTGTTGTAGTAACTGAAAAATCTATTCATCAGTTCTTTGCGAAAACGACCAACATCAGCGAATTTTTTTAAATCTTCAGATTCATAATAATGCATGAAGGCAATCCCGTTTTTATTTTGTAAGGAGTTTGTGGATCATTGTGAAAAGGTTCTATCTTTACTTTTTCTGGACAGCTTATTTATAAAGCATCAGGATTGGGTAGATGTGTATTCCTTACCCGTTGCTAAATCTAATGTAATAAATGAATAAAACCGGCTAAACTTGTTTTTTCAGTATTTTTCAGCATAAACGCATCTCGCCTGTTAACAGTTGAAAATTGTGAAATAATCCAGTACCAGGTATAAAAATTTGCCATCCTTGCATATCCAAAACAACCAATTTTCTTGGATTTGCCCATTAATGTCGCCGGTAGCAATGCTCCGGTAATTACGCAGCGGACGGTATACTGGATAATTAATCCGAGTTGACAGGAAGCAATGGTTTGATTCCAAACTCGCTAGCTTCTTGTTTTAAAATAAATTGTGTACACTCCGGGAATTGTTTATATTCCGCAGTTATGAATTTAGATGCTTTAAAACAAAAATTCCTGAATAATTTAATCGAAAAATGTGGCGCTTATAGCCAACGGATTCTCGTAGCTTTTTCCGGTGGACCGGATTCTACTGCATTGTTGCATCTACTTATCCGCACACGCGAGAAATGGAAAGGGGAGCTTGTCGTAGTGCATGTAAATCATTCTCTGCGACAAAATGCTTCGGATGATGAAGCCTTTTGCCGTCAGTTTTGCGAAGGGTACAACATTCCATTTATTACCCGAAAGGTAAATGTGTTGCGGCACAGCAAACTCCAGAAATTGAGTATTGAAATGGCAGCACGGGAGTTACGCTACAAGGCGCTCTTTGAGGTTTTTGAAAAAGAAAAATGTGATGCCGTTGCCTTGGGTCATCATCGTGATGACCAGGTTGAAACTGTTTTGGGGAATATCGTGCGTGGAACAGGATTGCGCGGTCTTACGGGAATGCACTTTCAGAAGGAAAATAAAATTCGTCCCTTGCTTGATTTTCAACAGGTGGAAATTCTTGAGTATCTTGGAGCTGAAAATATTTCCTATCGTGTGGATGAATCAAATTTTGAAACTGCATACAAACGAAATAAACTGCGGCACAATCTGTTGCCGCTTTTGCAACAAAAGTACAATCCACAAATTGCCGATGCTTTGATAAAGCTTTCCCGGCTAAGTCATGATGCGGAGGAATACATTGTGACTCAGGCAAAGGAAGCTTTAGACATTATAATTATAGAAAAAACACATACAAAAATTGTGCTTGATATTGATAGTCTCAGGCACTATTTTGTCGTTTTGCAAAAATATATTTTAAGGCTGGTGATTGAAGTATTGACAAAAAATCAAGTCATCCCAAGTTATTCGGATTTAGACCGCATTTATACCTGCCTTCACGCGAAAAAAAATGGCACTCGAATACCATTGCATGGAAAATGGGAAGTGCTAATCGATCGTGATCTCCTGGTATTCCGCCAAAGCACAATAAAAGATTTCGATCAGCCAATTAAAGTTGGCCAGGCTTTCGAACATAACAACGGTTGGCGCATTACTATCGAAAAAAGCAGCACAGAAATTAATTTTCTCAAAGCAAGTGGCCGCAATTGTCAATTTATTGATCAAAATAAAATTAAAGGAAGTATTGGAATCAGGAATGCACGGGTTGGTGACAGCTTTTATCCTCTTGGTGCTGGTGGCTCGAAAAGTATAAGCAATTATTTTACCGATCGTAAAGTACTACTGCATAAACGAGCTGAAATTCCCATTGTTTATTGTGATGCGGGGATCATCTGGATTGTAGGATACCACCTCGACGAACGGTTCAAAATTACCAATCAAACAACTTCAGTCTTAAAATTAGAATTTGAGGGAAAAAATTTGTGAGTTCTTTTACCGAACAGCTAGTGAGTGAACATAAAAACGTTTTACTTACACGGGAGCAGATTAACCAGAAAGTGCGTGCCATGGCAGCACAAATTTCACAAGATTACAAGGGGGAAGTGCCCGTTTTGATTTGCGTTCTCAATGGCAGTTTTTTGTTTTTTACTGATCTTGTACGCGAACTCACTATTGACTGCGAAGTCGATTTTGTAAAAATCAGCAGCTATGGTGATGCATTGAAATCCTCCGGTAAAATCGATGTACTGAAAAATGTCGATTGTCCTCTGGAAGGACGCCATGTCCTCATTGTCGAAGACATAATTGACACTGGATTATCGGTACATTTCCTGCGCAGATGGATAAAGAAACTCAATCCTGCCTCAATGCGATTTGTCTCCTTGCTGGTCAAAGAAGGGACGGCCATTGTCGATTATGAATGTGAATACCGTGGGTTCACTATCGGTAAAGAATTTGTAATTGGCTACGGCCTTGATTACAAGCAACTTTTTCGAAATTTACCTGAAATATATATTATGCCGGAAGCGTTACTTGATGCGATGAATAAGTAAATTGAATGGCAATAACAAGATGCTCATATTCGAAGTGATGTAAAAACATCAGATTGAGCGAAGTATAACAATTGGATACGGAAACTGTATGAAATCTCAAAATAACAATCCTAACTCACCGCATAAAAAGAAAAACGAGGACAACTTTCAGTGGTCGAAAGCCACGCGCACTCTGGCATTCTGGCTGTTTATTTTTATCATTTCGATTTGGTTAACGATGCAGCTTGGGCAAGGGGAAAGCCCACGTAAAAAAATCAATTATTCGGAATTTTTGACACTTTTAGAGAAGAAAGAAATTAGTCGCTGCACGATCGAAGGGATGGAGCTCACCGGGGAATTAAAAGAACCACGTGATTTTCAAAATGATGGTCGCCAATATACGCATATCATGGTGATGCTTTCAGAAGAAATTCCCATTGAGACAGCCAATAAATGGATCGCTGATTACAGTATCGAATTGGAATTTAAGGAACGTGCCCTTGATTGGGGCAGTTACATGCTCAACCTGCTGCCGTGGATTCTGCTTGCTGGCTTCTGGATATTTTTTCTTCGCCGCATGCAAGGTGGTGGCGGTGGTGCGCGTGGCATTTTTAACTTTGGTCGCTCACGCGCTAAATTGATGTCAGAGTCGGTGCAAAAGGTAACATTTAAGGATGTCGCAGGTGCTGACGAAGCCAAAACGGAATTAGTTGAGATTATCGAATTTTTACGTGAGCCGGAAAAATTTCAACGTCTCGGTGGCCGGATTCCTAAAGGTGCCCTTCTGCTCGGCCCTCCCGGAACCGGCAAAACTCTGCTCGCGAAAGCAGTTGCCGGTGAAGCAGGTGTGCCATTTTTCAGCATGTCCGGAGCCGATTTCGTCGAAATGTTTGTCGGTGTTGGTGCTTCCCGTGTGCGCGATCTCTTCGAGCAGGGGAAGAAAAATGCACCCTGTATAATATTTATCGACGAGATTGATGCCGTTGGGCGCAGTCGTGGTGCTGGCCTTGGTGGCGGCCACGATGAGCGTGAGCAGACTTTGAATCAATTGCTGGTCGAGATGGATGGTTTTGAATCCAATGAAGGTGTTATTTTAATTGCGGCTACCAACCGTCCAGACGTGCTTGATAGTGCGCTACTGCGTCCGGGGCGTTTTGATCGCCAGATTGTGGTTGATTTACCCGACGTTCGTGGTCGTGAAGGCATTCTCAAGGTGCACTCCCGCGCAATTTCCGTCTCCCGTGATGTTGATCTGAAAGTAATCGCTAAAGGGACGCCAGGTTTTTCAGGTGCAGACCTGGCAAACATGGTCAATGAAGCGGCTCTTTTAGCAGCCCGGCGCAACAAACGCATCGTTGATATGAATGATTTTGAAGATGCAAAAGATAAGGTGCTTATGGGAACGGAGCGCAAGAGCCTGATTTTAAGTGATAAGGAAAAAAAGCTGACTGCTTATCATGAAGCTGGACACGCACTTGTTGCCAAATTTACCAAAGATGCAGATCCGGTGCATAAAGTAACAATTATTCCACGCGGTCGTGCGCTTGGTGTTACTACCTATTTGCCAATCGATGAGCGTCATTCTTATCCAAAATCCTACTGTGAAAATTGGCTGGTTCATCTCCTCGGTGGCCGCAATGCCGAGCTTCTCATCTTTGAGGAGGTAACGAATGGCGCAGGAAATGATCTTGAGCGGGCAACGGAAATGGCTCGTAAAATGGTCTGCGAATGGGGAATGAGTGAGGTCGTCGGGCCACTCGTTTATGGCAAAAAAGAAGAAGAAGTATTTCTCGGTCGGGAATTTGGTCGTAGTCGAAACTACAGTGAAGAAACAGCGCAACTCCTCGACGTTGAAATTAAGAAAATTATAACGTGGGCCGATGAAAGATCGCGCACGATATTAAAAGAAAATATCGATAAATTACACGCGATTGCCGAGGCGTTGCTCAAGCATGAAACCATCGATGGCGATGATATCGAAAAAATCGTCAACGGCGAGGAGTTGATTAAAGAAAATAAAAATGGGACATCGGAGCCAGCTCAAAACGATGAAAAACCCGCTGAAGAATCCAGGGAGAATCCCACGGATAATTAAAAGCACAGATTCCATTGAGTACAATTGATCAACAAAGCTGGCTCATAATATTCGGCTGGTTTGTTCTCATGTTGGTGTTGTATAATTTGCACCGATACAGCAATGTTTTAAGCAGGAAAAGTTATCTGGCGATCTCGTTTGTCAGTGTTTTCCTGCTTTTTTTTATTGTATGGATTTTCGGGAAGGAGCAAAATGAAGCCTACGAAAACGGCCGTATCGCTCTTTTTCCATTCCATTACGTTGATGCCGAAAATACAACACTCCTGGCCAGTAGTTTGGCGTTACCTGATTTAACGAGGCGCATCTTTAATAGTGTGCTTCCGCAAAATTCCTTTATAATGCCAATTGAATGGTTGAAAAATACATTTCCAAATGATAATACAATTGATTTTTCTCATTACCGAAGGGTAGCACAAGAATACCAAATTACCACTCTTCTCATCGGAGATATGCGTTCGGTCGAAGATTCAATCCATTGTACGCTCAAATTTCTTGATGTAAAAGCGAATAAAAATCAGAAAAATATACAAATTGTTTTCACCCAGGACAGTATTTATGCGATTGCTTCGCAGCTTAGTGCACTCCTGCAATCGCGGTTTCAAGTGCGTCCCTTGCAAAAGGGCGAAATATATCTTCCGGGATTCGACTATTATCGAGTAAAGGCGTACATGTGGCGTGGTGATACCACATCGGCACGAAGTTTCTGTGATAAATTAGCTGAAGATTCCACGGACAGATTGGCATTGCGAGCGGAAAATATCCTTGAGGATAAGGCGCTCAAATCGTTTACGACAGAACAGAGGAGAGAAAAACTGGCTCCTCTGACCCAATCGCTGAAGTTGTTTTTGGATAAGGATTCCAGTAACGCCGACTTCACTTTGCTGGCGGCCCGATGTATGATTTGGCAAGAAAAATTCGATGCAGCCGAAAGATACTTGAAACGTGCTTATCAAATTGCTCCCTGGAGAAGTGAAATTTACGAGTTGTTGTGTACATTACACTATTCCCGTTATCAGGATTTGGGATTTGCCAATGAAATTGAGCTGCTCCAGAAAGCTTTGTTTTTTAATCCGGGTAATATTGCGCTCGTGCGGCAATTAGCTGCCTCATACATGCTGATCGATAAGGCGAAAAAAGCACAAAAACTCCTTGAAAGTTATCTGGAAAGACAACCATCTAATTTTCTGTTGCTAAAAGCCCTGGGGCAGGTGTACATTCAACGTGGGCAGCGTCTTAAAATTTTTGAGACATACGAAAAAATACTTGAAATTGAGCCTGAGAATACGGAAGCTTTATATAATTTAGGTATATACTATTTTCATAATAAAGAAATGGGTGCAGCAAAAGGATTTTTCACGAAAGCGCTGAAAAATAATGAACAAGTTAACAGTTATTTGTATTTAGCATTCATAGCGGAAAAAGAAAGCGATATAGATCTGGCAATTTCCTGTTTGCAAAAGCGACTTGAATTCACAAATGGTGAAAATGATGTCTATGCCGGAGAAGCCCGTCGCCGTCTTTTCGATCTTATGTTAGCAAGTGATCGCATTGACAGCAGCGGACGAATTAAGGGTGCTGCAACAGGAGATTAGCACCGTCGGCGTGGATTGCTTAGCCGCAGAAATGACATAACTGAAGGACTCGAAATTATGCAAAAATATTCCATTCGTCAATTGCACCTCACCAATCAAGGAATGATGGCCCAGGAGCTGGGCTTGCGTGAGTCAAAAAAATTAGAAGAATTTGCCGATATTTATGCTCGACATGCGACTGTACTGAAAGTGATAAGCCGCGGCCAGCCGATTGACAAAAAATTGCTTTCGGTTTTTTCTTTACGTTCGATTCCCTGTTGGTTGCAGAGTGAAAACAGCTGTTATCTTTTTAGCAGTGATCCTGAACTTCGATTTTGGTCCCGAGTTCAGTCTTATATTTCCAGTGAAGAAGAACATTTCCTGGATCAATTAAGGATATTTTTAAGAAATGTGCAGCGCTATGAATTTGAAATGGTGAATGATCATTACATGTTTCAATTCGGTGGCCCGACACGGGTAATGGGCATACTCAATGTCACACCCGATTCATTTTCTGAACGGGAAAATAATATGGATGAACGCGCTGCAATTGATAAAGGCATCGCAATGGAAGCCGACGGTGCCGACATTATCGATGTTGGTGGCGAATCCACGCGCCCGGGTGCGGTTCAGGTCACGGAAGCTGAAGAATTAAAGCGTGTGATTCCGGTAATTGAAGGCCTGGCTTCGGATGTCCGCATCCCTCTTTCCATTGATACCTACAAAGCACCGGTCGCAGAAGCCGCCATTCAAGCCGGGGCAACCATTGTGAACGATATCAGTGGAATGCAGTTTGATCCGGGTATGGCCGAAGTCGTTAAACATTATACCGTTCCAATCGTGATCATGCATATAAAGGGGCGACCGCATGAAATGCAGGTGAATCCGACTTACGAAAACCTGATGGATGAAACATACATGTATTTCGAAGATCGTATTACAGCTGCAGTTGAAGCAGGAATCAGCCGAGAGTTAATTATAATCGATCCGGGTATTGGTTTTGGAAAACGCTTGTGGGATAATTATGAAATATTGCAACGCTTGCAGGAATTTCGCGGACTTGGTTGTCCTGTCCTCGTTGGACCGTCGCGTAAATCATTTATCGGCAAGGCGCTGGATTTACCGGTGGAGGAACGTCTTGAAGGAACAGCTGCGGCAGTCACTGCCGCAGTGCTTGCAGGCAGCCACATCGTTCGAGTACATGATGTGAAAGAAATGCTACGCGTCGTACAGATCGCCGATCTCATAGCTGCCAATGTTCAGATTCGCCAGCAGGAATAGAAAATGATTAAAGGAACACTTTTTAAAATATTTTTTATCGAAGTCACTGTCATCGATGTCCTTGACGTGCTAATTTTGTCCTACATTCTCTACAAATTGTATTTTTTTCTGCGTGGAACAAGGGCAGCACAAATGGGGATGGGTTTGCTGGTCATACTTTTTGCTTCAGTGTTGGCCCAGGTATTTAATATGGTGAGCATGAGCTGGCTTTTTGAAAACCTGCGTACGGTGTGGTTGGTTGGATTCGTTGTCTTGTTTCAACCGGAGCTGCGGCGTATGCTCATTCATTTGGGGCAAACACGGCTCATCCGCATGCTGATCAAAGGCACTTCAGAACAGATCGTTGAGGAGGTGGTAACCGGTGTTTCACAACTGGCGAGACATAGCTATGGTGGGCTTATCGTAATGCTGCGCAACACCGGCTTGAAAGCCATTGTGGAGACCGGTACACGGCTGCAAGCGGAAGTCTCTGCTCCACTTCTCGTTTCGATTTTCAATCCGCGCTCGCCTCTGCATGATGGTGCGGTTATCATTCAGGATAATCTGATCGAAGCGGCCAAGTGTATTCTCCCATTAAGTCAGGATAAAAATTTTGATTCGTCCCTTGGAACACGCCATCGTGCCGGCCTCGGCATAACAGAAGAATCTGATGCCCTCGTCATCATCGTATCTGAAGAACGTGGCCAGATAAGTGTTGCGTTTGAAGGGCAGTTAACCCTGAATATTACTGCAGAAGAACTGCGTGAAAGACTCATCCTTTTGATGCACTCCCGCAAAACCATAAAAGAAGAATAAGCAGTCGTCCACCTCATTATTTGTTCAATTTTTCGCCTGCCTCAATTTTTATTTCGCATGAATTTGTACCTGAGTGTCATTATTTTTAATTTTCCATGTAATAAATTGCGTGGTTTTCATACTAAAGAGGAAATTCAATTACTATCAGAAGGAGTTTCGTATGAAAACCAATATCTTTTTTTTCTTATTGTCTATTCTTATTGCAAAAACCAATGTCATTTCGCAGGAAACACCTGCTTTTAAAGTAGAAGTTCATGGTTCCGGACCTGCAATGTACCTTCTTCCTGGAGCCGCTTGCTCCGGTGAAGTTTGGCAAGCAACTGTGAAAAAATACCGGTCAACGCACCGCCTGCATGTGTTCACGCTTGCCGGATACGCTGGCATAACGCCCCTTGCCTCAGATTCGATTCTACCTGTACTTAAAGACAGCCTTGTCACCTATATCAAACGGACGAAAACAGAAAACAGCATTCTTATGGGGCACAGCGTTGGTGGATTTCTAGCGATGTGGATGGCTGCAGAAAATAAGCAGCTTGTGGATAAACTCATCATTGTCGATGCATTGCCTTTCCTGGCAGGAGCATCTGCGCCGCAAATGACGGAAGCTGTTGCAAAAAATGCTTACAGCATGATGAAAACCTACTTTACTTCATTGGACAGTACTTCATTCGCAATTACACAGAATATGACAATCAAGAGCATGTTGAAAAATGAAGATTTTCTCGAGGCGCTTATTGGGCAATCCATGCGTTCGGACAGGCGAACCCTCGGCACGACGATGTACGAACTTATGTCCACGGACTTGCGCGATGATGTCTCGGAAATTGAAGTTCCCGGTCTTGTTTTGACTGGGTGGATGGATGAAATCAATTCAACTGAAAATGAAAAACTGAATGAAAAATTAAACATTTATAAAGATCAGTACCATCAATGGAAATCGGCCACGCTGGTTGTTGTTGAAAATGCTTCTCATTTTATTATGTTAGACAATGCCAACGCCTTTTTTGCCGAAATTGATGCTTTTATTGCGAACCTGGATTGATAAACGATTTACCAAATAGCCCGTAGGATATCGCATTAATGATATACTCAGGCTTCATTTAATGGGTAGTAGGATATGGCATGAGAAAAACAAATGCATTCTGTTCGAGATAAAAATAAATTATTTAAAGAAATTCTGGCAGAGCATAAGGATAAAATCTATCGTATCTGTTCTGCCTATCTGTATGAAAAAGACGCCGTTGATGATTTGTTCCAGGAAGTTTTGCTTAATATCTGGTTGAGTCTGGATCGGTTTGATAACAGAGCGAAATTGACGACCTGGCTGTATCGGGTAACCTTGAATACAACGATCACTTTTAACAAAAAAACACGTACACATCGCGACATGTTTTCGGGGGATATGCCACTTGACATAATTGATGATCCGGGACACGAGTACACATTGGAGCAGAAGCGGGTTGACAAATTGCTGCTCTGTATTCAAAAATTAAAAAAGGAGGAGCGACTCATCATAAGTTTCGTATTCGAGGGCCTTCAGTATAAAGAAATTGCTGAGATTCTGGGTATCAGCACCAGCCATGTCGGTGTGAAAATCAATCGCATAAAGAAAACGTTATTGAGGTTGTATGAAAATGGATAAATTTGATGAACTGCAACAGGATTGGGGCAAAATCACCACTGAGGAACCAATTTCCCTGGAGAGTGGTTCTTTATTGTTTGCAAATCTGAAAAAACGGCAAAAGAAAATTGTGTTTACTAATCTAGTGCTCAGTATACTTTTTGCGCTTGTTTTTATCGTTCTCGGTTTGGTATGGTCAACTTCGTCGCATCGTGAGCCGTTATTTTATGGCAGTCTTATAGCCTTGTTTATTTTACTGTCGTTGAGTTTAGTGCTTTTCTGGTATCAGGTTTTGTTTTGGAAAACACCGGATTTCAGCACGGATTTTCTATCTTTTAGTACGCGTGTTATTCGCAAACTTAAATTTAGTATGTGGTTGACTGCTATCTATTTACCACTATACGCAGTTTGTCTTGGCCTTATTTTCACGGCTTATTTCCAAATTGTTCTTGCAGAGAAAGACCTGCAAACGAAAATAATCGTGTATGCAATAACCTATACCTGGATTCTATTTATAACGCTTTGGGGCTGGTTGAAAAAACGCCATAAAAACCTGAAGGAGATCACACCACTAATCGATGAATTGGAAAATATGCAACATGCTGTGCGTGGGTAATAATAAATTGATTGCATCCAATAATTTGCACGCCTAAATTTATTTATCTTGATCTTCCGTATATCAAATCAACGCCTCAGAAAAGGAGACCTGATGAAAAAAATCACAGCGTTCAGTATCACCTTTGCTTTGTATGTCATTTTTTTTCACTTCTTAAATGCGCAGCCCTCAAAAGATTTCAATAAATATGCGAAGCAGGTTTTAAACGACTGGCAGACACCCGGTGCAGCCGTAGCTGTTGTGCAGGGAGACAAAGTTGTTTTTGCCCAGGGATATGGCGTACGAGCTTTGGGTAAACCTGATAAAATTGATCGAAATACACTGTTCGCTGTGGCCTCTAATACCAAAGCCTTTACAGCGGCGTTGCTGGGTTTGCTTGAGCATGAAGGAAAAATTCAATGGGACGATCCGATCTGCGATTACCGTCCCGGTTTTGCCATGTTCGATCCCTATGTTTCTCGTAATCTCAGTTTTCGTGATGTGCTTACACACCGTAGTGGACTTTCGACTTTCGGTGGCGATCACCTCTGGATCGGGCATACACTCTCAAGGGATGAAATAATTGCACGTTTGCGTTATCTTGAACCAACACAATCTTTTCGAAGTCATTTCCAGTATCAGAATTTAATGTACCTGGTCGCTGGCGAGATGATTCCGGCCATAACCAGTCAAAGCTGGGATGATGCCATGCGGGAAAAGTTTTTTGAACCTTTGGGAATGGATAATACCTGGCTCAGTATCCGCGATCTTGAAGGCAAAGACAATGTAGCCAGTCCGCACGAAAGCGTCGATTTTGGCCCCTTGCAAGTGATACCCTATGATTTTTTGGACAATATCGCACCGGCGGCCGCTATAAATTCCAGCGTGAGTGATATGACGAAATGGATGATTGTAAACATGAATGGCGGTATGTTTGGTGACAAAAGAATTTTGCCGGAAAGTCTGGTGAACGAGATGCAGCGCGTGCAAATTCCCCTGCGTATCTCAAAACTCGCCAGCGAGGAATTGCATACAAATTTCAATGGCTATGGGCTTGGATGGGGAATTTCAGAATATAACGGTTACAAATCTGTTGGGCATGGCGGCGGTATGTCGGGAATGATATCGCGGCAAATAATGCTACCGGAGAAAAAGCTTGGCGTTATTGTTCTCACCAATCGTGCGCCGACAATGGTGCATGTTATTCTGAGCTACACTTTGCTCGATCAATTCCTCGGTATCGAAGGTCGTGACTGGAATAAAATCTATCTCGAAATGGAAGAACGACAGAAATCGCGTATGGTAGCAAAAGAAGAAAAATTACGCAGTGAACGGCATCTCAATACAACAGCATCATTGCCTTTAACAGATTATGTTGGAACCTATTCATCGCTTTCCTCAGGTCCGGCGAAAATAACGCTTAATGATAGCAGCCTCTTTTTTGATTATAATGTCCGGCACCGGGGACCTTTGGAACACTGGCATCACGATACATTTCGTGTGCATTGGATAAATCCCATAAGTGACATGGAGCCGGTGACCTTTTTGCAATTCCGTTTAAATCCGGATGGCAATGTTCAGGAGTTGACAGTGAAATTTTATGATCCACTCACGTTTATCCGGGAATAATATGTGCAGATTTCTAGCTTACGCAGGCACACCAATCCTCATGGATCAACTCATCTTCCAGCCACAAAATTCATTGATCCACCAAAGCTACCATGCATTGGAACGGCAGGATCCGGTGAATGGCGATGGTTTTGGCATCGGATGGTATGTGCCGGATGTATCACCGGAGCCCGTGCGCTACGTCAGCGTGAAACCAGCCTGGAATGATCGCAACTTGCGCTCAATCGCCACTAAAACAAAGGCGGGATGTTTTTTTGCCCATGTCCGTGATGCCAGTGTTGGCGCCGTCTGCGAATCCAATTGCCATCCCTTTCACTATGGCCCTTTTTTGATGATGCATAACGGACGCATCGAAGGATTCAAAAAAATCAAACGCACAATAATCAACCTGTTGTCGGAGAATGTTTTTGAATGGCTTTCCGGTGAAACGGATTCCGAACATTTTTTCGCTTTATTTCTCAATTGCCTGTTTGCAGTGAAGAAGGTACGATACAGCACAGAGGATTTGGTCGCTGCTTTGTTTAAATCGATTGCCATTTTAAAAAAGATTTTCTGTGAGACCCAACCTCAAGCTCATTTTTACCTGAATCTGGCGATTACCGATGGGAGGGACATAATCGCCTGCCGCTACGACACCAATGTGCATGTAGCGTCACCAACACTGTATTATTCCAGTGGCGGATTCTTTCAATGCGAAGATGGTGTCTGTCGCATGGCTGATACCGGTGGCTCTGAAAAATCTGTACTGGTGGTCTCCGAAAAATTAACCAACAGACGGGATGAATGGCATAAAATTCCCGAAGAACACCTCGTAATTATCAGACCGGATTTACAAGTGCACCTTATGCCACTAAAAATTGAATAAATGAAGCGCCGAAAAACAACATTTGTCTATAAAGATGAGAATTTTGGCGATAATACGGGGCTTGTCATTGAAACAGGTCCAAATGTTTTTAAGCCCACAAGTACGACGACTTTGCTACTTTCTGCTGTGCGGATGCATGCGAAGCAACATATTAATTCTGCTCTTGATCTGGGATGTGGTTGCGGCATTGTCGCTGTTGCCCTGGCTAAGGTGATCTTTCCAAGGACAAAGATATATGCATCGGATATTAGCGAAGCCGCGGTAGCATTAACTCAGCGAAATGCTTTAGCACAGGAATGCCAAATCGACTGCCGGTGTGGCAGTCTGTTTTCCCCATGGACTGAAATGAAGTTTGATCTCATAATCGATGATGTGGCGGCTATTGCTGAACCGATTGCCCGCCGCTCACGATGGTATCCTTCACAAATTCTCAGCGCAGCAGGCAGGGACGGCACACGCTGGATCGTTCAGGTTTTATCTGAGGCGCAAAAATATCTTAATGCCGGCGGACAGCTCTTTTTTCCCGTTTTAACATTATCGAATCAGACAAAAATTCTCGACACTGCACATAAGAATTTTCAACATGTGGAAAAAATCGCCGAAGAATGGTATCCTCTTGGACCGTATTTGGTACCCCATCTCGATTTATTGTTAGAACTTAAAAAAGATGGACAAATTGAACTGCTGAATCAGGATGAATCGTGGTTTTGGGCGACGAAAATCTTTCGTGCTTATTGAAAAGGAACTAAAATGATCGTTAATTCAATTATCAGCGAGTACAAACGCTATAAATTGTTAGCTGAAAAAACTGTGCAACAGGTTTCTGATGAACAGTTGACAATTGTGCTCGGGGAAGAAAATAATTCCATCTCGATTCTCTTTGGACATATCGCCGGTAATTTAAAGTCCAGGTTTACGGACTTTCTTAATTCTGACGGCGAAAAATCGTGGAGAAATCGTGACCTGGAATTTGAACCACGTTTTACTTCGAGAACAGAAATGCTCGCAACTTGGGATGAAAGCTGGAGCATCCTTTTCGATACCCTCGATTCGTTAAAGGATGATGACTTGCATAAAATAGTTACCATCCGTCGTGTTGAGTTATCCGTAACTGAAGCTTTGCACCGGTCTCTGGCGCATTTGAGTTATCATGTTGGGCAAATCGTTCTTTTAGGACGAAATGTTGTCGGAGAGAAATGGCAAAGTCTCAGCATTCCCCGGGGAAAATCCGCCCAATACAATGCAAATCCGACAAAAGAAAAAGGATAAGCACCACACAATTTCCGTTACGCAATTTTCAATAGCCATTTGACGTATTTACAGCAAGTGTTGTTGGGCGTCAGAGCAAAGGTTTATATTGCAAGTTTTGAGGCTAATATTCAATTGCAGAATTAGTCAAATTCTGCATTTTGCGGAAAGTTCTGCAAAAATGCCAAAACCTGCTCCTGAGTCGGTAAACCAGATCGACCACCGAGATGAGTGCAGCACAATGCGGCGGCAGCACGGGAAAATTTCAGACTGTATTCCCATGTTTTTTGTCTGACAAGGCACGCAGCGAAGGCACCGTGAAATGCATCGCCAGCTCCAGTTGTATCAACTGCATTTATTGAAAATGCCGGTAGCTCGCCATTTCCCAATTCATTTTTCCAGATCAACCCATCTTCACCACAAGTTATGATAACAGAACGATTGTGGTGATAAAGTTTATCGAGTGCCAATTGCGCATTCGATTCTCCTGTAAAATCCTGGGCAAATTTTTCGGAACAAATCAGATGATTTACTTCCGGGAGCAGCAATTGAGTTCTCCGATGTACTGACCCGGCATCAAGGAGTGTGGGTATACCGTGTTTCTTCGCCTCTTTCAAAAAATAAAGTGAAACCTCTGGCTCGTGCCCATCGACGAGCACAACTTTTGTGCTGATTTGGTGATTTTGGATGTCATCAAGCGGGAATTCAGTTTTGGGCTCCGTGTAATTCATGAGCGATCGCTCGCCGTTCGGTTTGGCAACAATTATGGATTAAGGGGTTGCGCTATCTGTTCGTAGGAGAAAATCAGTACAAACCCTGTTCGCCTGCAATTCCTGCAAATGCATATCACCCCAAACATCTCGACCGAGACGGCCTATAAAAGCAGATTCCAATCCTAAGCGACTCACGGCAACTGCTGCATTCGATGCGGGTCCACCACCACACATGATCAAATTATTCGCCAGCATTTTCTCATCTGCTCTGGGGTGATAGGGAACAGAGCACACCAAATCCCACGATGATGCACCAATACAGAGGACATCCACGCATATTTTCATAGTTTTCTCTCTAACGATGGACAGGGGAGATCCCCTGTTCAATTTTGGTGTTTATGAACTAAACTGAACTTAAATGTTTTTAATCCTTTGACCAAATTTGAGTAGCGATTGCATCTTATAAAAGTATCGAAAAACGCATAAAAATACAGGAACATATTGAGTAAATTATTGAATTTTTTTGAAAATAGGTTATATTATTAATTCTTATTTTTTTAACGATTTGTTTCTTTTATAAATAATACTAACTCTTTTAGGAGGAGATAATGAGCAAGTATTTCGTTTTAATTCTCGCTGCATTATTCGTTTTATCCTGTGGCCCGTCGGAAGATATTGTGTACAAGCAAGGTGTGCAAAAACAAGCAAAAGGCATGTTTCAGGTAATCCCTGCTAAAATGCCAGGAAGTGAAAATGACACTGCAGAATTAGTTGAACTCGGTAAAAAACTCTATTTTGATGGCATCCTTTCGAAAAACAAGGAAATGTCGTGCAACACATGCCACAGAATTGATGAGAACAAAGGCGGTGTAGATAATTTGCCAACCTCACCCGGGGTTACTGGTGAGCCTGGGACTCGCAACTCACCGACGGTTCTTAATGCTGGTTTTCAATTTGCACAGTTTTGGGATGGTCGGGCAAAAGATCTCAAAGAACAAGCAAAAGGCCCCGTACTCAATCCAGCTGAAATGAATATGCCTGATTCGATGACAGTTGTAACACGTATTCAGGATTCTCCCGAGTATGTTGCCATGTTTGAAAAAGCTTTCGGTAGTTCTGAGGTCACCTACGACAATGTTGCGGGAGCAATCGCAGCTTTCGAACGCACCCTGGTTACACATGACCGTTTTGATGATTTTTTAAATGGAAATGTGGATGCCATGAGTCGTGGAGAAGTTGAGGGCCTCGATTTGTTCATTAAAAAAGCCTGTACCACGTGCCATAATGGACCGCTTCTTGGCGGAAACATGTTTCAAAAAATGGGCTTGGTTAAGCCGTACACGCTTTCAAATGACCAGGGTCGCTATGAAGTAACGAAAAATGAATCCGACAGAATGATGTTCAAAGTGCCGACGTTACGCAATGTCGCCATTACAGGACCTTATTTCCATGATGGTAAAGTTGCTGATTTGAAGGAAGCCACGAAGATGATGGCTGAAATGCAATTGGCTCAGACTTTGACTGATGAAGAGGCAGCGAAAATTGTCAAGTTCTTTGGTGCCATGACAGACAAAGAACGTGAACCAAAAATGTAATATCGTCTTTTCACACGTCGTGTGAATGACTTATTCTTTCTTGAATTCTATCAATTGCCGGATGTGGATTTGGAATGTATCCATCCGGCAATTTATTTTTGTGGGAAGAAAAAAATCTATTAAACTACGTTTCTCAATTTATCTCCAGAAAACCTCAACCGACTTTGGCAGACACGTAATCTCCACCGGTGAATAGCCCAACAGTTCCCCATCAGGAGTGAGTATTTTGCGTGTTTCAGTGGAAATTTTGATATGCTTCGCCTTGCGCGATGTGACTTCTTCCAGGCCTACATGCTCACCGGTAAAAATTGTTGGCAACACCTTCAAGATACGCCGCCGGCTGGTTTTGCGCAATAAAGTAACGTCCAGCAGTCCATCATCGATTATTGCTTCTGGTGCCATGAGAAATGTGGTTCCAGTGTAACGCGTATTGGAAACTTCAACGAAAATGTTGTCTTGCTCTATTTTTTCTCCGTCGAGTTCAATCGTCAGTTTGAAATTGTTGAGAAAAATCAGCTGATACAGCACACCGAGAATATAGGCAGAGTTCCCGAATAGTTTCAATTTCGTGGCTGTCTGGGAAACATCAGCGACAAAACCGAGACCAAGAATATTGAGGTAGTAACGTGCTTCTTCAGCTGTTTTAAAATGACCAGCATCGATCTTTTTCGTTTGTCCTCTGGCAATTATTTGAATTGCTTCTTTCCAGTCTCTCGCAAACAAATTCAGTTCGCGAGCAAATGCATTTCCCGTTCCAACAGGCAGAACACCCATGCGGCAACGCGGCTTATGATCTGCTCCCATAAGGCCGTTAATCACATCGAAAACAGTCCCATCGCCGCCTGCAGCGATAACGCCATCATACGCGCTGACATCCATTTTCTGGAGCATATCTTTCCCATGCCCGCGATATTCAGTAAATTTTACATCAATAGAAATATCATGGGAGGCAAATTCAGTTTTGATTTGTGGAAGAATTTTTTTTGATCGGCCATGCCCGGCGTTTGGATTAAAAATAATGAGTAAATTCACGTCGTAGGTTTTCTGTTTTTATTGGTTGATTGCAATAAATATTTTGGGTTTATGGGTTTATCGTGTTATTTTATAGCCACGTTTATCGACAAACCAGCGCATAAGAAAAGTGCAATATGCGTATACCTGCCTCAGGAAAGCAACAAAAAAATTGCAAATTCAATCTGAATAAACCCAATACTCAAACGAATAAAGGATGTCTACTCAAGTGAAGCAAAATTCAAAAGTTTCTCTGTTCATCCCCTGTTTAGTAGATCAGGTATTACCGGAAATTGGATTGGCTATGGCTGATTTACTTCGCAAACTTGGTTACGAGATCAGTTACAACCCCCGGCAGACGTGCTGCGGCCAACCTGCCTTTAATGCCGGTCACCGTACCGAAGCCCGTACTGTTGCCCGCCATTTTTTGCAAACTTTTGCGGAGGCAGACTATATTGTTTCTCCTTCGGGTTCCTGCACCGCAATGGTGCGCAACTATTATCCGGTTTTGTTCGCCAAAGATGATTCTTTAATGACGCAAGTGAAGTCACTGCAAAAGCGCACTTTTGAGATCAGTGAATTTATTTATGCTGAAAACAAAGTCGATCAGATTTCCGGACACCTGGATTTGAAAGTTTCAATCCACAATTCCTGTCATTCCATGCGGGAGCTCGGAATCGATAATCAAATCGAAGAGATTATCCGGCGCATCGATGGAGTTGAAATATTCATCCCCCAAGTGGAGCACACATGCTGCGGCTTTGGCGGTTTGTTTTCATATAAAATGCCAGATATTGCGAGTGCCATGGCAAAATCACGCTTTGAGGCGTATAATGGCGCTGATCTGGATGTTTTAATTGTCAATGACCCTGGCTGTATACAACATTTTCGTGCTGAAGCGAGTTCGGCAGGTTTTAAAGGCGAGGTTCTCCATCTCGTAGAATTTTTACAGAAAGCGATGGTGAGCGCATGAACAATTACAGCCACTTTCTCAAAGAAGCCAAAACCATGGCAGCAAATGAGACGCATCGGCTCAAAATTAAAAAAGCCATCACCTCTTATGAAACACAAGTTGCTGCAATGAAAAAGCAGCAATTTAGTGATTGGCGGGAGGCGCGTGACGTCGCTACCGGAATTAAAAATGAAGTCCTGGAAAATTTACCTGATTTGCTGCAGCAGTTTGAAGAAAAACTCACCAGCCGTGGTGCAAAAGTACTGTGGGCAGAAAATGCAGAACAAGCGCGTAATTATATTGGCGAAATCATAGCCCGTCATAATGCCCGTAAGGTAGTCAAATCAAAGTCGATGACGACCGAAGAAATTGAGCTTAATGAATATCTCGAAAAACTCGGCATCGAAAATTGGGAAAGTGATTTAGGCGAGCTTATCGTCCAGCTGGCGGGAGAAAAACCTTACCACATTGTCACGCCGGCAATGCATAAATCCAAAAGTGAAATTGCCTCGCTTTTTGTTGAAAAACTGGGAATCGAATATACCGAAAATGCAGAAGAGCTCACCATGGCTGCCCGAGCCCATTTGCGCAAAGCATTTGTTACGGCCGATATTGGCATAACGGGTGCAAATTTCATTATTGCCGACGAAGGCGCCATCGTGATGACTGAGAATGAAGGCAACGGTCGGCTTGGCATGGCGTGTCCAAAAGTGCACATCGCCATCGCCGGTATTGAAAAAATGCTGCCGCGATTGGCTGATTTATCACTTTTTCTGCCTTTGCTCTCAACGAGCGGAACGGGGCAGCAGCTCACCGGATACAATTCCTTCGTGCGTGGCCCGCAATCAGCGACTGAGCCTGACGGCCCCGAAGAAATGATTGTGATACTTCTGGATAATGGTCGTTCCGGTATTTATCGGCAGGAAAAATTTCAACATGTTTTGCGATGCATCCGCTGCGGTGCCTGTCTCAATGCCTGTCCGGTTTTTCGCACCGTCGGTGGGCATACCTACGCAACAACTTATCAGGGACCGATTGGATCGATTATAACCCCGCAATTGCGCGGCATGGGCGAGTGGCAGCATCTGGCGCATGCCTGCAGTTTGTGTGGTGCCTGTACGGAAGTCTGCCCCGTGGGAATCGATCTGCACCACCTGCTTCTCGAAACACGGTGGCAGGCTGAACAGGAGGATGCGGCCTCAAAGAAATGGCATTTTGCTATTCAAATGTGGTCAAAAGTTATCACGAAACGGAAGATGGTTGATGCATTACGCCCGCTTTTGAAATTATTTATTCCCGTTGTAAAACCATTCATGTCTGCTAATCAGCAAAAACGTTTGCCTGAAATGGCGAAAAAATCTTTTGCACAAATGTGGGAGAAAAATGAGTTCTCGCGATAGAATTTTGCAAAACTTGCAGGTGCCGAATTCCTTAAAAAAGGAATCGAGTCAACCTTTTCAGGATAGTTCTATTTATAGCGATTATCCGGAAAAAACAAAAGAGGAGCTGATCGAAGCATTTCGAGCGCATTTTTTGGCACTGAATGGAGAATTCTTCCACGTGCGTTCAAAGGAAGAAGCAGCGGAACGTGTTGCTGAACTTTTACACTCAGTTGAAGGGAACAGGTACCTTGTTGATTCAAATCCATTATGCCGGGATATTTTTTCCAGCGTGCCGGAACTGGAAAAACAATTTGACGATATCACAAAAACATCTCTGGAAGCGATGGAATTTGCAGAATATTCGATTGGTCTTACAAGTGCAGATTTTCTGGTTGCACGGACAGGCAGTATTGTGTTGCGCAGCTCAATTGCTGCCGGACGACGGCTTTCGGTTTTACCACCATTGCACATCGTCGTTGCAACCGTAGAGCAGATCGTTCCCTCCCTGGATGCTGCTTTGCAAAATAGTGAATTTCGTAACGGTGAGTGGAGTTACGGCACAATTATTACCGGACCATCACGGACCTCCGATATCGAGAAAATTCTTGTCCTTGGAGCCCATGGCCCAAAACGATTGGCACTGATTTTACTTGATGCGTAATTTTTATAGTTTTCTCAAATTTAAAACAGGACATAAAAATGGATGCAACTAACAAACCGGATTTAATGAAACGTTTTCTTGCCGCACTCATCGATGGTGTAGCGATTCTCGTTATTTATCAAATTCCCGCTTTCGGTCCCTGGCTTGCTCTTGCATATTTATTATTGCGTGATGGCCTCGATTTCGAGTTTGTGCGTCATCGCTCGTTGGGAAAACACTTCATGCAGCTCAAACCAGTCACAATTGAAGGGGGTGAACTCGATCTTATGCTCTCAGCCAGACGCAATTGGAATCTTGCGGTGGGTTTAATCGTACAACTTTTACGGCTTGCACCTTTTTTGGCCTGGCTGCTTTCCCTGGCAGCAATTGCGATTTGGGCATACGAGGCTTATCTGGTCATTACAGATGCTTCAGGCCAGCGTTGGGGCGATAAAATGGCTGGAACACAAGTGATAGAAGTAAGCGAGTAATGTATTCATTCGAATCAGGACGAAATCCCTCAAATTCTGATTTTTTCTGGATAGGGTTAAAGAAGATGAAGAAGAAAGCTCTCCCGTGCCTGGTGATGGTTTCGTTCCTGTTGGGATTCGCGCAGACTGTTCAGGCACAGGTTCGTACAAACGGTGTAAAATTTGGATTTTTCGATTTGCAGCGACCAGCAGTTGGCATTGCGCGAGAGTTTGGTGGGTTGTCGTCCCGGTTGCGCTATAATTTCGATGGCGACCTGGTTTTTCATTCGGATCATTGGTTGTTTGCGGATTTATCACTCAAGTACTTTCCCCGTACGTATACGACTGCTACACCCTATTTCGGTGGTGGAGCAGGTGTGAACATCGGCGGCATAGGCGGTGTTGCAGCACATTTTGTTGCCGGACTAAATTTTCGCCTTGAAGGGATTCGTGTGTTTACGGAGATAAAAGCCCATTTGGAAAAACCTGATGCGGTGAGTTTATGGCTTGGATTGCGGTATTAAATGAAGTGCTCGAATATTGGGCGTTATAGTGATGTTGGGGGAAATCCATAATTCATTAAAATTGCATTTTAAGATATTTTATCGTGTCGTTCATTTGCAGATGTTTCTTCTCAAAAGCAGTTTGGATCGTTAATACGATTTCCTCGATTTCCGTGTTGTAAAGATCGTCAATATCCTGAAGAATTTTCATATTTTCCTGCAAGCATACTTTTTTTGTGAATTGGTACAGGCTTGTATGATCGGTTTTAAAATGGATGAAACCACCCTCAGCAAGAACGGAGCGATAGAGTTGAATGTAGGTTGTGGAGGTCAGGCGTTTTTTTAACTTTGAACCTTTGGAAAAAGGATCGGGAAATGTAATCCAGATTTCATCGATTTCATTGGGCATGAAGAAATTGAGTAATTCATAAATGTTGATTCGTATGAAAACCATATTTGTGATGTGTTGTTCTCTGGCAATGCATGCTCCCGCCCACAAGCGGTCCACTTTCAGATCCACTCCGATAAAATTTTTTTCTGGAAACATACGTGCTAAGGCCAGGGTGTATTCGCCGCGACCACATCCCAATTCCACTACAAGTGGATTTGTGTTTTTAAAGAAGGATTGCTTCCAGTTCCCTTTTCGATCGCGCGGTTCGAACAAAATGTTAGGTGCATTGACCGCCGCTGCAAATTTTTTTAATTTATGTCGTGACATTCGTTTAAATTCGCTATCGTGTTATAAAATCTGAAATTCATTTGTAAAAATAGAGTGTCGATACAAAAATTGCAAAATATATTTATTCATCACGCTGGGTAGTTTCCCGCATGAACTGCGTATTTACACTGATTTGCAAAAATAATGTCCTGTAGAAATTATCCGGGATTCAAAAACAAAATTTTTCCTTAATACTACTTTGGCAAAATCGAATTTTCTATAAAAGATACATAGAACAAATCAATTGCAAATTACTAAATCTGTCTTTTACAAAAATAGAATAGAAATTCCCTTCAACAAACACTATGGCGAAATTAATTTTTCTTTCCGATTATATTAAATTTGAACAAATTGCTCATACGACCGTAGCAAAGTTGGCTTGTCACACTCTTCGTGCTCTGACATAATGCATTTTCTGAATTTAACGGGTTTTGTAGTGGGAAAATGCAGTGCTCAATTACGTTAATCCTTATGCGTTATAAATTTATAGATATTTAAATAGATTAGATCGGGATGAAAAAAAACAATTTTTTTGATAGACACCCGCAATTTTATCGCTTCCTGCTTGGACTGGCCGCTGTAGTCGTGCTCTGGATTTGGATTGTGGCATTTTATAATGCAGGGCGGCGGGCAACAGATGAAAATATCTTCCTCGATATTCCATCTCCATTGTACATAAAGTCTACCATTCCATCCACATTGATTGCCGCCGATGTGCAAAAGCCGACTGCGAAAAGTTCAATTCCCAAAAGTATCGAGACTGGCGATATCCTTATTTCAGTGAATGGCACAATGGTGCGCAGTAAAAAAGAAGTCTACAGCCTGTTAAATGAATTGCCTGATGCTGCCTATCTGGATTTATTGGTATTAAATCCAAAGCAAAATCGGAATTTCAATTTTAGTGTAAAACGGTCAGACTTTTCTTTACGTGATCTGCGTGATTTAGGCCCCGCAGTTTATGTCATTCAGGTTTTCCCCGGGGGTGCCTCAGATCGGGCAGGCATGAAAGCCGGAGATTTGATCGTCAGCATCAACGGGCAGGATTTTAAGGACATGTTTGAGGCGGATGCCATCATGTCCCGCGGAAGAAGTGGAACGACGGTTCAATATGTAATTTTGCGTGATAATGAGTGGCACACGCTGCAGGTCACACTTGCAGAATTCGACATAAATGTCTCATTTATTTTGTTCAGCATCTGCGGAATTCTCGTTTTGGGAACAGGGCTTTTTATCGGCATGCGCAAGCCACGACTCATCGCCGCCCGTTTTGTTGGCCTGGGATTGTTTCTCATCGGCTCCTATTTTGCCATTATGGGCGCGCTTGTTTTTCGTATGCAAAATCCTTTTCACATCTTTATTCTTTTTATGACCGCTTCACTTTCATTATCCTGTTTCGTCCATGGGCGAATTTATTTCCCGATCTTTGATTCTGGTTTATACAAAAGACTGATTTTCGTAAAGATATCTTATGGGCTTTCCTTCGCCCTGGCTATGTCGTTTTTTATTTTCGGTCTGAAGGTAAGCACCTGGATTGCAATTTTACAGGGTTTGCTTGCGCTGTACTTATTTTTTTATGATACAAAAGTATACAGCGAAGAATATAAACGCCTGGTAAAACCAATGAAATATTTGAATTTTTCGGGTGGGCTTTTATCAGCTCTGATCGCCGTTCTTGTTTACTATTACGGCAATAACAACATGGCGGGATACACGGGGATCCCGATTCTTTTCTTACCATTCTCTTATTTCTATGTAATTGGCCGTTACCGGTTGCTCGAATTAGATTTGCGGATGCGAAAAAATATACAGTATGTGATAGTTACAATTGTATGGTCTGTTTTTCTCATTCTGTGTTTTATTTATATAATGATTCTTATACCCAAACTAAGTGAAAATATGCCGGCCATTCATTTCTCAGGAACCTTGTTCGAGATATCTCGAGGGCCGTTTGACACAGAGGCAACCCAGGCAACCCAGTCTGTTTTTATCATGCTTGCAGCTGTATTTGTTGCCTATGTTGGATTACGACTCAGTCGATTTGGGCAGGGAATAATCGATACAAAATTCTATCGAAATAAATATGATTATCAAGTGACAACGCGCATGTTGACCCGCGTATTAACCAAACAGCTCAGTCTGATCAGTCTGGCAACGGGCATCGTTAAAATGCTTACGGAACAAATGCAACTGAAAAGGACAGGAGTGATACTGCTGCGGAACGAAGCTGATGGCTGTTGTCAGGAACACATTGGTTTCAAACAGTCAGCCTGGCTCAATTTTTATGTTGATTCGCTTCCTGGTTTGGCGGAAATTTTGAGAAATCCCCAAAATGATATGCGATTCGGCATTCAGTCATTTCCCCAACAGCTGAAAGATGCCTGTGCTGAATTGGGTGTTATGCATGTTTTAAAAATAAGCTCACAAGGACAACTTCTGGGTGCGGTCCTAATTGGCGAGAAGCGATCAGAGACACCATTTCACAATGATGATCTGGATTTTCTCAGTTATGTGGCGCAGCAGGCAGCGGTGGCAATAGAAAATGCATTTCTGCACGAAACGATAACAGAACAAGAGCGCCTTAAACATGAGCTTGAAATTGCGAGGAGAATTCAGCTCTCTTCTCTGCCCACAAAAGCGCCAGCACTTCCAGGGCTGGATATTGCCGGAACTTCTGTGCCAGCCCTTGAGGTTGGCGGCGATTATTTCGATTACCTCAACAATAAAGAAAACAATGTCACTGTGATCGTTGGCGATGTGAGTGGCAAGGGAACTTCCGCAGCGCTGTATATGTCGCGAATGCAGGGTATCATGCGCTCCTTGATAACTTTCAACCTGCAACCGCGGGAATTGCTCATTCATGCGAACAAGCTGCTGCAACAGAATCTTGACAAGCAGTTTTTCATGACTATTCTCGGTGGTAATTTTAATGCAACCTCAAAAAAACTGGTGCTTGCGAGAGCAGGGCACTTGCCACTTTATTATTTTAACAATGCAAAAGCCAAGGTTGAACTAATCACACCTTCCGGAATTGGCCTGGGACTTAATAGCAATAGCATATTCGAAAATCACCTTGAAGAGCATGTGATAAATTACAGCGCCGGCGATGTTTTTCTCTTTGTTACGGACGGCATCACCGAGGCAATTGACAACAATAATGAAGAATTTGGGGAAAAAGGTCTTATTAACTTTCTCCAGCAACACTGCGGAAAGTCGGCAGGCGACCTTTGTCATTTGCTTATGAGTACTCTGGCGGAATATGAATCCCGTGATGATCAAACAATCGTCGTTGTAAAGGCTGGATAATGTTGGTTTTCATGTCGAAAAAAAAGTGATGCAGTGCATCCAATTATTATTTCAACCAATTTCCCTGTGCACTTCCTATCTCTAAATCAAAACCCTTCACCCAGACCGCTATCGAGTTTTATTCCAGGCTTCTAATAAAACGAACTGTATTTCAATGAACCAATTTGAAACACCCTATCATTGTGGTTCAATGCCATTCTTTATCCTGGGCGCAATTTGAACTTAAAAATCAGCGTCAATCTCTCAAATCTGAAATTCAAATCTACATGGCTTGTTTCTTGCAAATGCGCAGCAGTCTTTTTCTGCGGATACTGTTTTTTCTTTGCCCTTTTCGAAAGACGTATGTGTTATTTTGAGCAATAGATAATCCACTGACGCTGAAATCTTAAAAAAGCAAATGGATGGAAGCGAAAGATTGAGCGAATGAGGGATTCGAAGATTTGCGTGTGTGCGAATTTGTGAAGAATAAAACATCACTTTCTGAATTGAATTAGACAAATGGACGATAAACTTTAATACAGACTGGCGGAAAACTATACACTCTCATTAGAAAAAGGATTTCAGCTAAAAATGAAGCAGGATTTTTCAAGAATTGAAAAAAAAATGAACGATAGATCTCCGGTAATTGGTCTCCTAATATTTGCTTTTTTCAGCGTAAGTGCAGCATTTCCATGGAACAGCGTGCCTGTATTGCTCTCCCCGTTATCGCAGAATAGCTCCTCTGTTCATACATTTGCTTTTGATCAACCGGATTACGTCGGCATTGATTTGGGTGAATCTACGGTTACTAAAACTGTATCGGGTATTGTTGGGGACAAGAGTACCAGTAGCTTATTGGCTGGCATTCCAATCATTGCGTATTGGGGTGGGGATTTTCGCTATCCACTGCGTGACACGGTTTACACAGATCAAACCGGGCGTTATTCAGCGGATATCGTTTCCCGTCTTAATCCACTTGACGTTCACTCGGAATTCGAATTCATAGAAACAGATCTCGCATTTAAACTTTACAATTCTTTCCCGAATCCTGCCACGAGAGGCGCAAGTACACTGGTTTTTGATCTTTATAAACCCGGCTTTGTACGGCTTTCACTTTACAATATTTCAGGTCAGCGACTGGCTACCCGTAGTGACAATCTTGCGCTTATAGGTTCCTACAGTGTAAAACTCGATCTGGGTGGCCTTGCGAATGGCGTCTACTTTTACAAGCTCGAAACCGAACATGGAGCTGAGGCTGGCAGGTTGTTGGTTTTGCATGAGAATGGACGTACACTGGGTAAAGCTGCAACTCTCTCTCAAATTGTTCAGGGAGGCAATGCAGTATGGCAAAACTACGGTCAAAGTTTGACGAAACAATCGAATGGAGCTGATCTGCAATCATCGCCCTCGTTCTGGGATGCTGCACCGGATTTTTTTGTTCTTTCTGTACGTGTTCCCGGATATAAGCCGTTGGAGCAAAAGGTATTTCATTCTGGCACAGCCACTGCTTTCAATTTCATAATTGAACCGACAGACTCACAATTTGTTACCCTCGACGTCGTGGCGAAAAATCCTTCCGCAGGATCAGATTCATTGCTTGAAAATGTGAATGTTATAGTTTGCAGTAAGGCCGGAAACGAATATGGCCGTACAAAGACAAACGTAAATGGCCGGGCAGTATTCAGTCTTGCGGAATTGGAAGTTACGGATAGCCTGAAGGTTAAGTTGGAATATGAGTTTCCAGGGGAGGGAACGATTACAAGTGAAACACTTGTAGCAACAAATTTTGCAGGCATAACCTATCTCGATGCAAATATCGTCGAAGATTATACGGCTCATTATGTTGTACAGGCATTTGACCGGCTCGATAATCCAATACAGGCAACCTACGAATTTCGCCACAATAGTGATGTGCTGGAAGTGGTGACAAGTAATAGTGCTGTTACTTTCGATGTCGATCTGCAGCAATACTCCGGCGATGGATTTGCCGTTTATGTCGAAGCGCACGGTTATCTTTCACAGGAATTTGATTTACAACCTGTGTCTGCTGGCGAAACAAAGCTCATTGGACTTTATCTCTCAGTCAATAATGCAGATATGATTTATCAATTAAGTGGCCACGTACAGGAAAGCGGTAGTAATGCTGCAATCGATACGATAAGCGTGGAAGCATGGCACCAGGGACGACTGCTGCAAAGTACGCTTACCAATAGTTCGGGAAATTATACATTAACGGTTGCTGGCGGCGGACAGACCGATCTCGGTATCGATGATACACTCTCCATCGTTTTTAACAGCAAATTTTTCGTTAATCAAACAGTAAAAAAAGCGGCTAAAGACGATTCGGAAATCCTGAATGCAACGCTCGATTTTGATGATTACAATGTCAATGTAACGGGTGTCTTAAAGAGTGATGGCCAAATTCTACCGGCTGGCCAGATTATGACGTTCGAAGTGAACGGCCTGACGAGAAAGACCGCAATAACCGATAGCAAAGGCGTGTTTGATCTCTCGTATCCGATCGGGTCACAATCGGAACTTGGACAGAGCATAGTGTTAGTTGGAGAAAATCTCGGTGCAAATGGATTTACTTATTTTAATGACGTGCGTGAAACCGTTAATATTCGAGATAGAAATACACAGGAAATAAATCCGAGTTTACAGTTTAATACATACTCTTTGCGTATTAAAGGCAGCGGAATAGGCAGCGATGGGCAGGGAGGCCTCGATGGTGGGACTGCTTCGCTTTATGTTGATAATTTGGAAACCAATTCCCAAAATTTAAGTGGTGAAGCGACTTTTGAACTGTCCTACACCGTAACTAAACTTCGTGAAGCATTAAATGGGGGTGAATTGCGCATCTCTCATCCTTACTTTACCACGAACACAACGATTGTATCATTAAGCTCCAGCGCAACTCAGGATTACGGTGCAATTACAGCGCAATTCCAGCAGAGTGAGTTCCGTGTCCAGGGTGAGGTAAAAAGCTCCAAAGATGGAAATCCGCTGGAAGGTGCTGTTGTAAATCTGCCCGGAGCTCAGGATGCATTAACGGATACACATGGCTGGTTTACAACCAATAGTTTATATCTGAATAGTCGCGCAGATATCGGTATACCGAAAATATTGACAATTTCACACATTGGACATACGAATTATACCCGCACAATGGTAACCGCATATAATTCCATACCGAATATCGGTGTTGTAAGCCTGGTCTACAGTTTTACACCATATCTCGTAACAATCGACGGTGACACGGAATTTAATCTGACAGAACCGGGTGTTGGACCTGTATCTGCCGCGACCGTGAAGCTGGTTCGCGACGAAGATGAGCTGGTACTCGCAGAAACATCGACGACGGCCAATGGGAATTTCATGAACAATCTGACCTACTTCTTCCAGGAACCACAAGATGGAACAGCCCATTTGGAATGGAGCAAATCGGGATTTCAAACAGGAATATATGGCTCAATTAATATTTCTGAGCAAGCAACACACGTTATCCGCGACCAGACGATCTACTTTGATCCGCTGGATCAACCCGTGAGTGGACGCATTACTTCCGTTACAACGAGTAACGGTATTGCCAATGCCACAATTTCGTGGCAGAGTGGATTAAATACCACCACAGATACCAATGGGAATTATAGCTATATTGATGTGATGACACTGAGTAACGATGCTGGAAAAACACGTACGGCAACGGTTTCGGCGTTTGGCTATCGCGATAGCACGTTTACCTATACAAGGAGCACATCCTCAGTAACCCGCAACCTGGCACTGGAAGATGGACCTGTCCATCCTCAGCTTGATATCAATTTGTGGGTGCGTGATCTCCTGGGGAATACGAGTAATATTGCGGTCACCTTGCAGGCCGATGGATTCCCTGCCGAAATTTTGGCAACATCAAATGGATTATTGTCCACGAAGTTGGATTATAATGGCAATGCAACATCAAATATACGCGTTTGGATTGGTGATGGAATGGTGGCCATCCCTGAGATTGGTAAGACAAGTGCCCGTACAGGAACCGGTGTAATTGATACGTTAAAAGTTACAGCTGCTGATCTTGCTGTCAGCCTGACGGCTTATTATATACCGAATACATTCACCAATCCGAATGGTGGCAGTGTAAGTTTCAATGAGTTCTGTGATTTTATTGGCGCTGCGACAGGCTTTGCCCGCAATTTTGTCAACGATGGCGAGATTCAGGTGATGCAGGTTTCGCCATCCAATAAACCGACAGATGCAGGGGATTACAATGACACGAAATCAACCATAGATGCATTACTCGCCGATTTGACTACCACAATGAACGATGGCCAATACTATGGAATGGAAAATGTCAGTTCGCGCCTGTTGGAAAATCAGGATGATGGACAATTTGAAGCATCGAATACGTTGCAGTTGTATACAGATGGCAACGCCGCAAGTAATTCTTTCAATGTCGGTAATCGTACCAGCACTCATGTAACCCGTGGCGCTGGCTACTTTGTCGCTGGTGCAACTGCTGAAGAAAAACGTGAACAAATGCTTGGCTTACTGCTCGATTTGGTTGATTACGATGGTAACGGAATCGTCCATTGGATGGTCGGAAGTGACGGGCATATCCACGCTCTGGGACACCAGGTTAAGAATGCTATTTATATTTTCCGTGGGAAACAGATACAATAGGTGAAGAAAAATGGCGCAGTGCAAATTATCTATTTAAGAAAATCGTCCTTCCTCTGTATTAGGTGCATTGCAATGCCTTTTTGACCTCACTGCATATTATTTTGAATTTTAAAAAAGCTCGGTTCGTTGTTTGAACCGAGCTTTTTTTTGTTTAATTTTTAATAAATTGACCTAAAATTTTATAATAACTATAGTTAAACGATAAATAATAAGTATATTGAACTTTGAGCAGTTGCTGAAAATGACGGTGCACGAGGGTAGTATCCTTCATTTTACTCACGGAGCACCTCAAAACAGGAAGAGAATATGGCAAAAAATTGGATTATTTATGGTGCCAATGGTTATACAGGTACCCTTATCGCACAGGAAGCGAAATCGCGAGGCATGCAACCGATTTTAGCCGGACGATCCCGGGAAAGGTTACAATCTTTAGCAAAACCGCTGAATCTCGAGTATGTCGCTTGTGATCTTGCTGATAAGAAAAAACTTCAAAAGCTTGTTGGGAATAGTGATCTGGTTTTACATTGCGCGGGGCCATTCATTCACACCTGTGAACCAATGCTTGCAGCGTGCCTGGAAGGGAAAACCCATTATTTGGATATAACCGGGGAAATACCGGTTTTCGAATCAGTCTTTTCTCACGATGCTGAAGCAAAATTAAAAAATATCGTATTGATTTCCGGAGTTGGATTTGATGTTGTTCCTACGGATTGCCTGGCTGTGTATACTTCGAAAAAAATTAAAAATCCGACAGACCTTCATCTTGCTTTTAGCAGTAACAGCACTGCCAGCCGTGGAACAACAAAAACCATTGTTGAACACCTGCAGTTCGGGGTTCAGGCTCGAAGAAATGGCCGTATTGTTAACATCATTGCTGCCAGGGGAGCAAGGCGAATTCCGTTTGCAGATAGAGACAGAAATGTACTTCCCATCAGCTGGGGCGACGTGGCAACGGCATGGCGCTCAACTGGCATCGAAAATATAACCACCTATACCAGTTTTCCGAATCGGCTCATTAATAATTACCGCTGGGTAGAACCGATTACACGCAGCATGTTTTCCCTTGCTCCAACACGAAAAATAGCCCAAAAGTGGGTTGAAAAAAACGTTTCCGGCCCTGACGATGAGAAACGGGAACGAGCCAGTGCACAGGTCTGGTGTTCGGTAAGTAATGCGGACGGCGACACAACCCAGGCGTGGTTGCAAACGTGTGAAACATATAAATTTACAGCAATTGCAGCAGTCAATGCAGTCGAATCCGTTCTTGATGGTAAGCTGAGTGGTGCGCTCACACCAGCGCAGGCATTCGGTGAAGACTTTGTGTTACAGATTCCCGGATCTCGCATATTTGAGGAGTTGGACCGTCTGTAACTTACCGGCGATTGCCAAAAAGAGTTGTCAATCAGTCGCTTGACTTGTCGAAAAACCAGGTTTACATTCATCTTCACTCTTTCCCCCAATGGATATCCGTATTGCAGGTTTTTTCAATTATTTTGTTTGCGCATTTTTTATCCCCTTCCTTTTTATTTTGAAACGTTACTTTTCATCTTGAAAAATAGTAGGGTGTGTTTTATTAAAAAATTTGTTTGACTTTCCCTTGTCTTTCTTGCCTTAAGTATCAATAAAACAATAATTAATTCCACTGTATTATCCCCGAAAAAATATTCTGGCATAGCAGTTGTCTAGCATGGTGGCCATTAGATGAAGTTATAAATGCAGGCAATAACGGTAGCACTATTTTTGATAATATGGGATGAATAATGCGTCAGCGATTTACGGGATTGATTTTTTTTACTTACCTGGGTTCTTTTTTATTTTTGAACAATGTATTTGCCACCGATTATGGCAGTATTCATGGGCGGGTCTATTTGGGCAATGAAAACAATGCCGAACCTGGCGCAAATATACTTGTTCTTGGTACATCCTGGGGAACCACAACAAACCATTTGGGGGAATTTTCTCTAACACGAATCCCACCAGGTCATTATAATTTAAAAGCATCGTTCATTGGTTATGAATCGGCAGAGCAAATAAATGTTGAGGTACTCCCGGGCAAAAACACACTGATCGATTTTCATTTGCGCAGTAGCGTCATCGTCATGGATGAAGTAGTGGTTACTGGAAGTTATGTGAAACATTTATTGAAGGATACTCCGGTTATAACCGAAGTAATCACAGAGCAGAAAGTCGCCGATACGGGTGGCTCAGACCTTGTGGATGTTATTCGGGAGCAAACCGGCATCGAAATTAGTTACGGCATTGGCCGCACACAAAGCGCCCAATTGCAGGGGCTCAACGACAATCACGTGCTTATCCTGGTGGATGGCGAGCGAATCACAGGGAAAGTGGATGGCGCCCTGGACCTGGGACAAATTCCAATAGATCAAATTAAACGCATTGAAACAGTGAAGGGACCGATGTCGAGTATTTATGGTTCCGACGCATTGGGTGGCGTGATTAACATCATTACAAAATCGCCTATTCGAGCGCCTTTGGTAACTGCTTCCGTGGATATGGGAACGAATGGGCGGCAGGATTATCGCCTTGCAATGGCGAAGAAATGGGAAAACATCCGAGGGCAGGATCGATCTCTGGCAATCGGCTTAAGCGGTAATTGGAATAAATATTTTGGTGTTGATTATGAGCTGTCGGATAATTTTTCTGAATTACCGGAATACGACAAGAAAAATTCCAGTCTAAACCTGTTTTACAGGCATGAGAACCACCTGGAGTTTGATCTGAAATCCACTTTTTATAAAGATAAAAATGAGTGGCTTGCTGGCGATAAATTTAGTCTTTTTACAGATATATCCGGCAATACCAAGCTTGGCAACACCATGCGAATGAAATACAGTTTCACACCTCGCTTTGCTATGCAGGCTTCGGTGAATTATTCCGGAAACGAGCATACTTTGGATGAGTATGGTGCTTCCGGGAAACTGGTAAAGTCGGATGTAAGCACAACATCTCTCCTGAATTATCGATTCCAAACCACTGTCCTGCCTTACAAAAGCAGCGTACTCACTCTGGGTGCAGAGCAAATAATCGATGCTATCGAGTCGGATCGAATTATCAATCGTGAAAAAGATTACACTACGAATGTACTCTTCTTTGAAGATGAATGGATACTCTCCTCGTTAACACTAACACTGGGTGGGCGCTATTCAGACAATTCAGTCTATGGAAGTTTTTTCGCACCCAAAGTTTCCATGCTCTATTCCCTGGGGGACAACCTGCGCATACGTGGTGGTTACGGTCGCGGTTTTCGTCAACCGAGTATGAAAGAATTGTACATCGATTTTCTCAGTACCGTTGGTTATGCTGTACTCGGCGCTCCCGATCTCAAACCTGAAAAATCGAATGGATACAATTTGGGTGTTGAATACGAAGCGAATGATGTGTTGTGGCTACGACTGAATTCGTTCTATAATCAGGTTGAATCGCTTATCGATTACTACACCTGGGGTGTGGAAAATGGCCGTACTATTTTCAGCTATTACAATATCTATGAGGCTGTAACAAAAGGTGTGGAAGTGGATGCGACTCTGAATTTAATATCGGGTGTTACGGGGGAGTTTGGCTACAGCTATACCAGTGCGAAGAATAATAACGGGATCGATCTGCCTTACCGTGTGCCGCATTTTTTCAAGTGGAAGCTGGTGTATGAGCCCAATTTTTGGGGATTACGCGGCAATATCCGTGGCCGTTGGTTTGCTGAAAAACCCGTACTCGACGACCAGGTGAACAAAGATATCTACTCAGCAGATATTCCAATAAATTACTCTTACGTTTCTTCCTATTTTCTCTGGGACCTGCAGCTTTCTTCGACAATAGATGACCGGTTTCATGTTCAGGCAGGAATAAACAACTTAACCAATAAAAAATCATATCCCTTTGGTCAGATTAAGGGTCGGGAATTTTATTTATCATTTAAAGTCACCATAAATTAATACGTTTTTTGAAGGAGTTACCTGATGAATTTATTCAGAAATACAATGGTCCTGTTGATTGCTATCACATTTTTCTTTGCCTGTGAAAAAGATAAAAATCCTGTGAGCAACAATGATTCAGAATACCCAACTGTGCAGACCTCCAATATTAAGGATGGTGCCGTGTATTATAACTTTTCACAGGATGATATCGTCCCGGTTTATGATTTGAAATTTGGCACCTATAACCGCAGCCCTGAATTTTACACGAATCCAGAAATGTTGGGTACCGACAAAGTGAAAATTTACAATGTGGAAAATGCCGCCCTGGCAGATGTCGACTCTGTTGATGAGGCAGCATTCGCAGTGGATGTGGATTCATCCATCGCAGGGGATAGCTGGTATAATTATGATTTTCAAACGCACACGCTTTCGGCAAAATCAAACGTTTATGTAGTGAAATCGGCAACAGGTTCGATTGTAAAATTTCAGGTTGCCAATTATAATTCCACCGAAGCAAAATACACCGTGGCTTACGCAACATGGGATGCAGCCAGCAAATCCTTTTCAGGTGAATTGACAGTCGATGTTCCTGCTGGCTCTGACACCGAAGAAACATTTTTCTCGTTCGCCGACGGTGTTGTTGCACCAGCGAAGTGGGATATCAAATTATGTATAATTGAAACCTTTGTGCCAGAGGCCGGCTTTTCCATGAGTTTTCCGGCAATTCTTTTAAATTCTGAGGAAGGTGTGCTGGGGGCGGTCGTCACAGATCAGGAATTTGCGGCAGTCGATAAAGAGGCTATTACCGGCTTGCAGGCAGATACACCGAAGGCGATGACGATTGGCGCCGATTGGTTTGATTACGATTCCAATACACATCGCGTCATCAGCAAAGAATTGACGTACGTTATTCAAACGACTTCAGAAGAAAGAGTGAAATTTCACATCACCAATTATTACAACGAAGATGGGGTATCCGGATTTTTCAGCTTTGAATACGAAAAATAAAATATACTCATAAACAATTCAATCTCCTCAAGCGCCTCGGAAATCCCATCCTGTTTCCGGGGCGCTTTACTTTTCATACCGCGAGATCAATCTGCTGCACTACACCTGCTGAAAAATCTTCCCGAAGAAAAAAACCTGTCCTGCGAACCTGCGCCTGCACGTTGTTTTGTGCGTCTTTGAGAGTGAACGGTGTGGCAACAGAATCCAGGGCAATGGCACCGATGCCGAGTTCACGTAGAGAACGCAGATAATCCTCACCAGCAGCATTTTTCGACCACACACGTAAATCGCTAAAAACAGCATCATTTTCATCGATCCATCCGTTTTGATCATCATCATATATACTCAACTCCGCAAAACCATCGCCGCTTGTGGCACCGAAGAGTTCAGAACCATCGTTTATTCGTCCGTCGCCATTTTTGTCAACGGCGAGAAATCCGCTGCCAGCGGAGGCAAAAGGAATGAATTCGTTGATGCCATCGCTGTTGATATCAAATTCGAATCGCTGGCTACGCAACTCGGCAGCAGTTCCGTTGTAATGCGCCACCATAGGATCGGTCAGTTGGCTTCCAGCCTGAAATTCAAAGGCATTTTCCCGCATAAATTCGCGACTCATGCTGAATTGCAAATCAATTTGAACTTTTTCTCCATCGGCCGTTTCGATTTGTGCTTGCATTGAAAATTGCATGTTCTCGGATTCATATTCTCGGGTTGTTGCGGTGTAATGGAGTCCAAAACCCACTTCTTCCTGGTTTGTTGCTGCTGTTTCCTGTGTTTCGTCCTTTGGTTTCTCCTCAAAGCTTTTCGGATCAAGCAAATCGATTTCTTTGCCTGTCATCCGTTCGATGAACATTTTCACCAGCATAAATTTTAAATTGCGCATGCGATGAAAAATGCCAAAAGGATCAGCATATTCGTTTTGCTCTGATTGATTTGTTGAATTTACCTCGTGGCGATCGTGGGGAATTTCCTTCTGTTTATCCGCTATTGGAGTTTTGTTGATTTCAAGAGTTTCTTGCTGGATGATTTGATGCTGATAGTTGTAGGTACTGTTGAGCTGCAGGTTCGATTGATTGATTTTCATTGTGACTCCCTTCACTTTTAAAATCAATATTCGTGACAGAACTTAAGGCCGGTTGAGCTTTCCTTCTGCGAATAGGCCTGAGAAAATTATAATTTAAAAGTTGGATTAAAACCCCATCCTGGAGCCAATCGAAGAAATTTGATGAAGAACCTTTGTTATATATCTATCGGATTTTTGCTGGATTCTTTTATCGTTTAATTTGGTGCAAGTTCAAACATGGCGGTAAGCTATCATTTGTATTCAGCACAGGAATTTATTCTATTTGCGATTTGAATAAGTACGTAGTGAAGGCTTTAGCCTTTTAAGGTCGACAGAGCATCCCAAAGAGACAAAACTCTCATTTTAACCTAAAGATGTTGTATCTTTGGCGAGTTGCGCCTCCTCGTCCAGGGAAGCAAGAATGTGCTGAAATGAGATGCGTTCGGTGAGATTTCGGCTGCGGTAGCTGCGTAAAAAATCGAAGTGGAACGGGGAAAATTGCTCTGTTTCTTTGATAAACTGTTTTGAGTATTTTTCTGGGGACAATCCTGCAGCTTCGATCAGGAGCAGGTGTGTACTATGTTGAATAAGATCGATAAAGGAATTTGAATTAAAGAAGTTGCACCTGTGGGCCTGGAATAAGACATTTTTCCCGAAAGCAAACAGCTGGTGTAGGTAACTATCCAGTTTCTGTAATTTTGCAAGAAGGCTTGGGATGGTATTCAAACCGGTCTCGCAGTCTTCCTGTACATCCTGCATATCATCGATCAATTGAAGATAGACACCGTAATCGTATATTAATTGTGCCTGACTTGCCGACATTTCTCCGGCAACAAGGAATCCATCCGCAAGCACACTGGTGCCACCTTTTATAAAGACAAGTTCTTGAATCACTTCACTTGGGAGAGATTGATTTCCATGCAAAAGTTTTAGACTTTGAATTTGCGCTTCGTGGATGGCTCGCAAACTCTCGAAGACTTGTGGAAATTTCCATCGGTTGAATTCTCCCTCAATCATATCTATAAGTCGAAAAATCATCGTCTCGTGACGGTTTTCTGGTGTTATTTCTTCCCCGTTCAATTTACTTCCAAGTCGATCAGCAAAATTCAATTTCGCCGCGAGGGGTATAGATGGATCATCGAGGAAATTGTCGGTGTAGGGATAGAGTAGACTGTAAGCGAGAATTGATGGGGTTAATTTGACCTCCAGCGCGAAAAGATATTGCAAGCCATTCATCACCCATGCATTGCGTGCAGCTTGCAAAATTTCTTCATCCCTCAATTCGGCATCAAAGCGACGGGCCTCGAGAAAGAAATCCGAGTTCGCCCTTTTCATCTGTGGTGACTGCAGAATGGCCAGCCATTCTTCTTTAAAACCGAAAGTTGAACCTGCTAAATCGCCAAACGAATTATTTAAATTGACCGTCTTTAGTTTCTTTCCGTGCCGGGCGGAAAAGGAATCCAGTTTTTTTAAAAATAGTTCGAGATGCGCTTCATTTTTACGTTGTTCTTTTTCTGAATAAGAAGGCAAGTTACCTGGGAAGCTGGGTCGGCTCGCATGCCAGAGCTGCGTACTTTTCCGATTTAATTGGTTAATGCGGTCACTAAAGGTCGGTTCAACCGGATTTTTTAATTCCATAAGCACCCTGATTCGTTAAATGCATAGAATATTGTTTTCCAATTGTTTCGAAGGAAAGATCAGTAGGACATTGCATTGCTACGCTGTAATATAAAAATAGTTTAGAAGTTTTCGTGCTTGATAACACAAAACTGCGGGGGAAATTTGAGGGGGAACCTGCCTGATAATAGTGATCAGGCAGGTTATAATCGGATCGTCTATACTAATTCTTTCAACGATTTGAGCAACATTTTGTAAAAAGTACCAACCGTGTCGATTTTTACACGTTCGTCCGGGCTGTGGGGGAATTCGATTTGCGGGCCGAAGGAAATCATATCCATTCCGTCGTATTTTGCACCAATAATACCGCACTCTAATCCAGCATGGATGGCACCAACTTCCGGTTTGACACCCGTTTCTTTCGTATAAAGTTCTTTCATAATTTTTAACAGGCGTGAGTCCATATTGGGTTGCCAGCCTGGGTAAGCATCCGATTCTTCCAGACTGCCATTTACCAGCCCGGCGACGGCATGGATGCGTTCACGGATAGCATTCATGCCGGAAGTGATTGCACTACGTGAACTCATGAGCACGAATATAGCATCATCATTTAAACGGATTTTCGCGAAATTGGTGCTGGTATCGACTAAACCTGGGATAAAGTAATTCATGGCAATAACGCCGTGGGGCATAGCCTGGGCGAAATTGAGCAGCATTTGTGAGCTTGCATCGTCGAGTACTTTTGTACTTACTTCAGCATCAGCAACCTGGAAAGTAAAACCTGGTTCGACCGATTTGTACTCTTCGGCGATGGCTGCCATTTGTGCCTTCATTTTCGCGACAAATTGATCTTTGGAGCCCGCATCGATGACGGCGGTTGCGAAGGCTTCACGGGGGATGGCATTATGCTTGTCGCCGCCGGCAATATCTACGATATTGAATTTCATTTTCTCGGAACAGGCATAAAGCGCACGCACCATTAACTTAACCGCATTTCCCTTTTGCATATGAATGTCGCATCCGGAGTGCCCACCTTTTAAACCGGTGAGTTTAAATTGCAAGCCAACTGTGCCAGCTGGTTTTGCGATCCGTTTGATCGCCACGGTGACGCGTGTATCACCACCACCGGCGCAACCGATACACAGGCTGTTCTCTTCTTCGGTATCGAGGTTGAGCAGTTGCCGACCTTTCAGGAGATCATTGCCAAGGCCTTGCGCACCAGTTAAACCAGTCTCTTCATCGATGGTGAAGAGAAGCTCCAGCGGCCCATGTTCCAGGCTGTTATCACTCATTATCGCCAGCATCGCTGCGACGCCGATGCCGTTGTCTGCGCCAAGGGTCGTACCCGTTGCTTTGAGGTAATCCCCGTCGATCTGAGGTACGATGGCATCTTTATCGAAATCAAAGTCAACATCTGAGTTTTTTTCATTCACCATGTCAATGTGAGCTTGTAAAATCACCCCTGCAGCGTTCTCATGACCCGCAGTCCCAGGCTTGCGAATGACGAGATTGCCGACAGCATCTTGTACGTAATCTCTTCCATTTTTTTCGGCAACGGATATAATATATTCTCTGATTTTACCTTCACTTTTCGAGCCACGCGGGATGGTGAGAATTTTGTCGAAATACTGCCATAGTATTTTCGGTTCAAAATCCGAAACGAACGTCATGATACCTCCTTATTGCATGAATAGTCAACATTTTTCAATCGGAAATTTGCCCATATCCCTGTTGGGATGATAGGGCACCAACCATTGTTTTTAATAGAAATCTCAGCTTTGCAAAGTAGCAATGAAGCGCGAAGATTGCAAGCTAAAGTTCAGATAGGGATAATCCTGTTTTTGAGTTCAAATCCTGCTTGCAAATGGATTGTATTTTGCCCCTGCCAGGTTATTTCACCAGGGGTGACATAACGATATCATGGCTGTTTTGAACAAGATCACGCAGGTTATTGTATTTTTTTGTCTCAATAGGATCATGAAAAATTAACTGGGCATGCCCCGGCTTAATTTTTATGGATTTCGGTGGAATAATTTTTTCCGAACCCACGATAGTCACCGGCAGGACGGGAAGACTTAAATCCATTGCCATACGAAAGGCGCCTTTTTTAAATTGACCGATCCTCGCGTGGCGCGTGCCCTCGGGGAAAAACATGACAGAAACCCCATTTTTTATTTTTGACTCCGCTGCATGCAATGTTTCAATGGCAATCTCGGTATTGGAGCGATCAATAAAAATGTGCTCTAATTTTTCGCATGCGTAGCCAATAACCGGGTAGTTTCTGACCTCTTTCTTCATTACCCATTTAAAATCGAGACCGAGACGGCCATAAATTAGAAAAATATCAAAGGCGCTTGGGTGATTGGCAACAACTACATAGGATTGCAGGGGGTCAATTTTTTCTCTTCCGAGAACTTCAACTCGTGAAAACGTAAGCCACATGCTAACTCGTGCCCAGAGTGTCCCTGCTATCCGGCTTCCCACAACCGGATTTACTAACAGGGAAAGGACGACTGCAAGGGATCCAAAGAACACAGTCGCAAGACTAAATAACGGAATGAATATCAGCCCGAGGTGGATGTAAGACAATAGATCGGAAATCCTTCTCATAGACCCTTCTCACATTTTATTGTGAATTCGAAATTTGAAAATATGGCGATTGATTAACATAAAAATATAGCTTTTCTTATCCAACATCTTTTTATTGGGTGTATGCGTGGCTATCGTTGCGCTAAATTATTTTTAAGAGCAAATCTATCCTGCTTTATTCGTAACTACCAGTATTGGACGGGGGATACCCCCTGGCCACCACCAATTCTCGGCACCACATGAATAAAGCAGGGTATATGGAGGAAAGTGAATGGAAGTGTCAGTGATTAAGGATAGTGGGCAGGCGGTACAAAATATGACTTATGAACCGCCACAATTGTTGGCAAATGGCCATCTGCTTACGATTTATCCATCCCTTTTTCGAAAATTGCCTTTGCCGGAATACCGCCGGGAGCGTATTCCAACACCGGATGAAGATTTCCTCGATCTGGATTGGTCGTCTGTTGGGGCGCGACGTGCAGTCGTCATTTCCCATGGTTTGGAGGGCAGCACAGAACGGCCATATATCGTTGGCATGGTGCACGCATTCAATAAAGCTGGCTGGGATGCAGTTGCATGGAATTTCCGCAGTTGCAGTGGTGAACCGAACAATCAGGTTTATGCTTACCACAGCGGTCGCTGGCAGGATGTGCACACCGTTTGCGAACATGTACTCGCGAGTGGATTGTATGATGAATTGGCACTTGTGGGATTCAGTATGGGGGGAAATATGAGTCTTATGTATTTGGGGCAACAGGAAACAAAGCTTGATGCGCGTATGTACGGTTGTGTTGTCTTTTCTGTTCCATGTGATCTGGAATCCGGCGCTGTCGAGTTGGCCAAATGGCAAAACAAACTTTATATGCGGCGATTTCTAAATCATTTGCACAAAAAAATAAAATGGAAGATGGAAAAATTCCCCGGAAAAATTGACGATGCAGGTTATTCGCGAATAAATTCTTTTGCCCAATTCGATGATCGCTACGTTGCCCCGTATTGGGGGTTCCGTGATGCGCTTGATTATTGGCGCAAGGCAAGCTCAAAGCCTTACATCCCGCGAATTACTGTTCCAACTTTGCTGGTTAATGCACAGGATGACCCGTTTTTAGCTCCGGCATGTTATCCGGTAGCAGAAGCGGAAGAAAATCCATTTTTCACTCTGCTGCAACCGAAACATGGTGGCCATGTTGGCTTCGTGCAATTCAATCAGGAAAAAGAATACTGGTCGGAGAAGGTTGCGGTGACGTTTTTACAGGGACTGATTTAAAGGATTCCGACATCGTCGCATAACCGGGAACATAAAAACGCCGGCTTGTCGTATTAAATCCGGCGAAAATTCCCAACCCATTTTCGATATTGCTATGCACAAACACTGGTTCAGCAAATGGATTTTCGTCCGTATCTTCGTACTGCCGGTAGGACGTGTAATATTTATAGAAGTCTTCACTGGCGCTGAGCAAGTTGATTTGCAGCACACCAGAATCCACTTGCCATGCCTCCAATCCGACCTTGATGCCGTAGGATTTTCCTGAAATAAGGTCGTCGGTAAAGGTTGTTCCACCTGAATTGCCGAATATCAAGTCGTCGCTGTCATAGTCCATGTAAATGCCATATCCTTCATAGATATAGACTTCCAGAATGGAAAGCTGGTAATAGTTATCGATGTCTATGGGATCAGTTAAATATATAGTCAGCTCCAGTTCTTTGGAACCGGCATAATTTAACCACCGCGTTCTGATAGAATCAATTTGAGTGGCAATTGGAATAGCGCTGCTCGCTGAAACATCGGTATATCCCGGTGCAGAAACATGTACAGTGTAGGTTTTATTGGCTTCCGGATAGGGCAGTGCAGGATTGTAATAATAGCCATTGTCATTGCGCGACAGCAGGAGTCGTTGCCCGTCATCACTGGCGATTTCTACCGTCGCATTTTTAATTGGTTCGATTGCACTCGTGTCGAGAACACCAATACTGTGGTTTACGCGCACCGACCATTCGTAATCAGGGGAGAACGCGCAATTGACAACCAGCATGGGATTATATTCCGGCAGGTCAACATCGACGATCGTCTCGCAGCCTGATATGAGAATGGAATAGAGAATGAATCGAATACTCATTTTTATTTTTGTGCTCATCATTTGTCCCTAACAGATTTGCAGCATTTAATTGGCGCCCTATGCTATTTTTAAAAAGAATAACTGTAACTCAAAGCGGGAATAATAGGAAATAAACTTGCCTGCTTAATCACCTCGGTACCGTTTTCCTGTTCACTAAAAAAGTAAAAGAATGGATTTTTGCGATTGTAGGCATTGTAAACACCCAGGGCCCATACCCGTTCTCTGCCATTGCCACGTTTTATGAAGCGCAAAGCTAAATCGAGCCGGTGGTAAGCCCGCATGCGTGAGCCATTGCGTTCACTGTAGTATTTTATTTCACTGATGTACTGTCCGAAAAAGTTGTCGTCGGCTGCATATCCCGTGTATTTCGCCGAGGGCAGCGAGATGCTGTTCCCAGTGCCGAAGACCCAGGTTCCCGAAAGTTCAATCCCCTGTTTTAGTGTACGATTTAAAACGATAGCGATATCATGCCGTCTGTCGTAGCGATAGGGAAATTTTTTGCCAAGGTTTAATTCGTCAAACTGACGGTTGCTCCACGATAGTGTGTAGCCTATCCAGCCGGTGGTGGTGCCTTGTTTTTTCTGCAGAAAGAGCTCGGCGCCATAGGAGTCACCATTGCCTGCGGTGATTTTATCTTCCCATAATTCATCCAGCCCAACAAAATTCGCCCCTTCTTTGTAGGCGATGAGATAGTTCATCTCCTTGTAATAGCCTTCGATGCTGGCTTCCAATTTGTGTTCTTTAAATGTATGCGCTAAACCCAGAGCCACCTGCCAGCTTTTTTGCGGTTTCACTTTCGGCGTTGTTGGCACCCATAAATCCGTCGGCAAACCGATGCCAGAATTGGTGAGTAAATGCACGTATTGCGTCATGGTGGCATAGGAGGCTTTGAGTGCGTAGTCATCGAAAAGATAACGCAGGGAAAAGCGCGGTTGCATGGAGGAATACAATGTTGAATTGACAGAAAAAGCCGAGGCATGCACGCCGGCGTTTATTTTTAATAGTGTGGTCAATTCAAAGTCGTCTTCCAGATAGAGACTTGATTCAACGGCTTTTTGCGTATGGACCGGTGCAATGAGGGTGTCAATATCGACTATTTCCGTACCTTCTGCTTTGAAGTGTACCGCACCGGGGCGGAAGGTGTGCCCGATAGTTGTGCCACCAAATTTTATCGCATGGGAGGGATTGGGCAGAAAATCAAAATCGATTGCTGCTGTCAGATCCTCGATGCCGGAAAGGTATTTCAGATAATACCCTCCGGAGCTCTTTTCAAGGGTATTCTGATTCGTCTCGGACAGTTCGATGTTGAAGCGGTACTTGCTGTACATCAATGTTGTGTTACTGAAAAGCTTTTGCGAAATAAGCCAGTTCCAGCGCAGCGTCGAAGTCAAATTCCCCCACCAAAGGTCATTTTTTAGCTTGTTCGACGAACTTTCCCATTTTTCTTCATGTTTGACGTAGGCTTTATCAAGGCCGCTGTACACACTTAGAAAAAGCCGGTTTTTATCGGAAAAGGTGTGATTAAATTTTGCATTCACATCACCGAAATAATAGCCGTTGCCTTTTTGATCTGCTTCGAGAAATGGTTGAGCAAGAATATCGATATAAGTGCGCCTTCCGGAAAGAATGAAAGATGATTTTCCTTTTTTGATTGGTCCCTCTATATTGAAACGCGAGGAGATGAGCCCAAGAGTGAATTGTCCATCAATTTCCTGGTTGTTGCCTTCTTTCATGTTGATTTCCAAAACCGAAGAGAGCCGGCCACCAAATCGCGCCGGAAAACCGCCTTTTGTGAGTTTCACATTTTTTATTGCATCGGAATTGAAAACCGAGAAAAAACCGAAAAGATGCGAGGCATTGTAAACCGGTGCCCCATCGAGAAGAATCAGATTTTGATCGGGAGCGCCGCCACGCACGTACAGACCACTGCTGCCTTCGGAACCCGACTGCACGCCGGGCAGAAGCTGCATCGCTTTGATGATGTCAGTCTCGCCAAGCAGTGCCGGGATGTGCTGCAGTTGATCGATAGGCACATCGATAACACTCATTTGCGATTTTGATTCGATGCTTTCCAGCGCCTCTGCAACGACTTCGATTGTTTCGCCCTGGAGTACAGATAATTCGAGGGGGAGGGTAAATTGCTGGTTTTGATTCGCCGGTAATTTTTTGATCCACATTTTATAACCAATATACGATCCCACAAGGGTGAGTGAATCAGCTTCGTTGTGCGTCAATGTCAGACTGAAAAAACCATAGTTATTGGTTGCGGTTCCACGATTTTCACCCTGGATGAAGACGTTGGCACCAATCAGCTTTTCACCAGTCGCAATGTCCTGAACATAGCCGCTGAGGGTAAATTTTTGGCTGAAGAGTGGATAGGATAGGAAAAACGAAAAGAAAGATATGAAGTGAAGCTGTTTCCCTGATAACAATTCGACCTCCCTGAACCTGACAGAAATGGAATCGGATTGACGATGTGCAGAATACGTATTTTGTATGATTATTCCAACTTACAAATCGGTGAAAAGATCCGGGGATGGATTGGCTTTAAAGCAGGAACAATTATTTGGGATGTCGAGATTTGTGGTGAAATGTGCGTTTATGCCGTCCAGAATGGTAATAGCCGGGGTAAAATTTGTCTGTCGATAAGAACTGCCATGGTTGCCCCAAGAGCATAAGCAAGATAATCTAAAGTATCAAATGTGACTCCCAAAAGCGGTATGGATAAATACTGGCAGGTTTCTGCAAAGGAGGGAATTAAAAATGCGAGTACCATTTTCATACACCAATTCTTGAAAAAAGGAAAGTGTGATTCAACCAGGTAGAAAAGAAAATAAGCTGCGATGGGCAGGATAAAATCTGAAAAGTAACTTATGTAGAGTATAAACCAGGCTCCGTGCAAATGGCTTTTCAGGTTGATGACGTGTAATACCCCAATGATAAGCATTATACACACAACAACAATCCGATGTTTGGCACTGTTGAAAGGTTGATTCATTATGGATTCTGATTTCTGTTTGACACGGTAGATAGAAATCCTCATTCAATAGAGTCTGTCCAGTAGGGTGTCATTCCCGACTGCTTTTATCCGGAATCCACTATTGGTGAGGCTAAAGGAAATGGATCCCGGCTAAAAACTTGCCGGATTTGACAAAAAAGGCAAATCCGGATGCACTCGAAATTGGTTGCAAGAAGCGATCGAAAAAGAGGGAGTTCCAATTCGATCGCAGCGGTGTTATTGGGGTGATTCACATTTATCAATAGCCTATTCTTTACTGCAATTTAAAAATAACCGGAATGGCAACCCAGGTATCAACGAGTTTTCCATCTTTTTGTGCCGGCTGCCATTGAGTGGCTTTCACCGCATCGCTCGCCGCTTCAGCGCAACCGTTGTTGCCTTCAGCCAAATCCTGCAGCACTTTGGTTTCTTTAACGACACCATCAGAGCCGATCAACACATTCAAAATAACGCGCCCTTCGATGCCAGCCTTACGGGCCAGTTCCGGATAACGCAAGTTTTTCTGAACTGCTGCGAAACCATCAACCGGTTTTGGCGGTTCATCCCATGCTGCAAAGCGCTTATCGCTTGGTTGGCCAAGAACCGTTAGTTTGCCATCTTTGTCTGTTGGGATTGCGGTTGCACCATGTGGATCACTCGGTTTATTCTCATTTAATCGAAAAACAACAGGAATACCAACCCAGACTTTCACAGGTGTGTCTTTACTTTTCGCAGGTTGCCATTTGGTAAGTTTAACGGCAGCAATTGCAGCGTCATCGCATCCTTTGCTAAGGCTTTTAAGAATATTAATATCTTCGACATCACCGTTTTCAGTGATGAGAACATTCAATATAACTTTGCCTTCGAGACCTTCTTTACGTGCTTGGTCCGGGTAAATCAGGTTTTCTTGAATTGTTTTGAAACCACCTGCAGGCATCGGTGCGGTATCGAATTTTACGATTTCGCCACTCTGCTTTGCAAACGCTGCATCTTCGGGCTCGGTTAACATTTTTTTGTTGGAACATTGCCAGCTGAGCGGTAGAATTGCCGCACACACTGTAATTACGACGAGATAATGCCACCAGCGCATTTTTTGCACTCCTTTTTTTGATATCTCAAAAATGTGACTGAACCGTTTGAATATCGCCTGGGAATCCTCCGCAAAGGAAATACTGCCGACAAATCCGAGTTTCGGTTTATTCTGCTGCTCTAAAATGCTGTAGAGAAAACGGCTGTATTCAGTGGGATGAATACCGGTTTCCCGCAATGCGCTTTCATCGCAACGCAATTCCCTTAGATGCAGCAGCCTATGATGCAGCAGCCAAACCAAAGGATGAAAACCAAAGAGCGTGAGTGCCAGAATCTGCATACTGAGCGCCCAAAGGTCGCGGTTTTTCAAATGCGCCAATTCGTGTTGCAGCACGGAGCGCAATTGTGCTGCCGGCCAGGACCGAAAAGAAGCGGGCAGGTACAGTTTCGGACGCAAAATGCCAGTTAGTAATGGTGTTTGCAAAGATTCACTAACGAACAAACGGAGGTTATTTATGGAGTTTAGTTGTGTGATTTCTAATTGAGAAAGATCGATAGATTGCGCATTCGCGAGAGCTTGCTGCAATCGCTGATGTTTTATTCGAAATAAAATAGTAAAAGCGAGCACAGTGACAAACCAGGCCAACATGAACCAGGCTGAGGTGGAAAGTGCATACGTGGTTTCTGCCGGAATCGTGAGCGGAATGGGTTGTAATAAATAGACATTCAGTGGTATCGATTCCACCTGGTGTGGCATCTGCACAATGGGGGGAATAAAAATTTTTGTCAAGGCTGCAAACCACATCCAGTAACGCACATTGGTTTTTAAACGCAGTACCGTGTCGACAAACCATATTATAGAAATAAAAACAGAAAATTCGAATAAATGCACCAGAAAGGGTTGCAGCCAGGCATTCGCCAGATCGTTGAGAATGGTCATATTTTGCCTCCGGGAATTTAATTAGGTTGTCTTTTCCTGTGCCTCGATAAGTTTTTTTATATCGTCGAGTTCTGCTGCAGAGAGTTCACCGGATTTGATCAGATGTGTGGCTAAAGCGCCAAATGATCCGTGGAAAATTCTTGATACCAGAGAACGGGTTTCCGTTTTCATCGCATCTTCACGGCGTATGTTTGCCGTATAAAAATTCACCATGCCGATTTTTTTCTTTCGGAGAAAGTTTTTATCAACCAGTATATTCATGACCGTTTGCAGCGTCGTGTAGGCTTTCTCGCTGTTGGGGTAGAGACGATTGTGTACTTCCCGTACGGTAACTTTACCGGGCATTTGCCAGACACAATCCATTACTTCGCTTTCTGCTGCTGCTAACTTTTTATGTTTTGGCATTAATCCAATCTCCGAAAAAAATAATTATTCAATTATAAAATTAGTCACACAACTAAACTTTTAGTAGATAATGATCTTTCTATTGATATGCAAGGAAAATTTTTTAATGATCCGAATAAAATAGTGATAATTGGGAAGAAGAAAGGGACTTGGAAATAAGTAGCTAATTCAATGGTGCTGGAAAATACAGAAATAACAGAAACTTTGCTCTATTGATGACCAGATGTTAAGTTATTCAGAATCGATAGAATCTTGTCCACGAATTACACCAATTTCACGAATTTTATTTTTCGAAAATTGAAGTAAACAAATTAACGTAGATACGTGCAATTCGTGAACAAAACTTTTAAAAACAAACAGTTTCCTTTTCTAGTAGAACCGGGTGCTCAGACTTTTAATGCCTCGCGCGCATCAACAGAGGAAAATAGAGAAAAGAAAAAACTTTTAAGCATTCGCACCTTTTTTTACACAGAATTTTAAATGCACATCAATACCGCAGATGTGTTTAACCAGCCAGGCTTCAGCTGTTTTGTGGAGTTCTTTTGCAAGCACATCGCTAAATCCTTCCGATTTAAACCGTTGAACAAATTCAGTGTATGTTTGCAAGAACGCATTGTGCGCATGAACGTTTTTTTCCGCCACCGGACAGCGCATTTCCGCCATGCATTTTTCTTCATGCTTAAAATGCGTTTGCACATAGTTTCCAAGAAAATCGAGCGTTTCATTAATCGTTTTTTCCGCCGTTTGATCGCGTATGGACTTGTCAAATGCATTAACCATTTCAAAGAGTTTTTTGTGCTGCTCATCGACTTCCTGCACACCGGATTCATACATCGCGTTCCATTGTAACATGATTTCTCCTTAATTAAACGATTCGGTTGAGGTCTTTAACGTTAAAATCGGCAGTTTACTCGGTGAAAATATTTTTCGTCAGATATTTCACAACCCTTTGGATGGTCCACGTGCACCAGGGACAATGATATTGCATTTTAGTTAAATAATGCTATTTTCGACTTCAATGTGGGCAAATTTCACGATTGATTTGGCGGTTAAATTCAAAGCAAAGATGCCGGAATTTTACTGCTCCTTTTTAAGCAATTTTTTTCGAATGCCACCAGTGTTTTAGCGGAATTCAATTGTTTTAAAATTGAAATCTGTTTCCACTACCCCTTAGTGGATAAAAAACGGTATGAGATTTCATGTGAAGTTGGAGGAAGGATAATCATGAATTTTTCAGCACTCGACTATGGTATTTTTATTGGTTACATCATTTTTATCGTTGGGCTTGGTCTCTGGGTCTCCCGTGAGAAAAAAGGGCATGAGAAAGACTCCAAGGACTATTTTTTAGCCGGACAGAGTCTGCCCTGGTGGGCGATTGGCGCTTCTCTGATTGCTGCCAATATTTCTGCAGAACAGTTCATCGGCATGTCGGGTTCCGGCTTTGCACTTGGATTAGCTATTGCTTCCTATGAATGGATGGCTGCAATCACTTTAATCATTGTCGGTAAATTCTTTTTACCCATTTTCATCCAAAAAAAGCTTTATACGATACCTGAATTTATTGAACAAAGGTTTAGCGAGAACCTGAAAACCATTCTGGCGGTATTTTGGGTTGCCTTGTTTATTTTTGTCAATCTGACTTCTGTCTTATTTCTTGGGGGAAAAGCCATTGACACTATCATTGGCAACGGTGATGGAAGCATAATAATTTGGGCAATCTTTGGACTGGCCTTCATCGCTGCGGCTTACTCCCTCTATGGCGGGCTCTCAGCCGTTGCCTGGACTGATGTGGTGCAAGTGGCCCTGCTGGTTATCGGCGGATTGATCACGTCCATTATAGCTCTGAACAATGTGACGCCGGAAGGTGGCATTTTTCATGGATTATCCCATGTTTTTAACTCTGCTGGTGATAAGTTTCACATGATTTTATCCCGTGATAATCCCGAGTATTTTAATTTGCCCGGTATCGCTGTACTCATCGGTGGGATGTGGGTAGCAAATCTGTATTATTGGGGATTCAATCAGTATATTATCCAGCGCACACTGGCTGCTAAATCGATACAGGAAGCACAACGTGGGATTGCATTCGCTGCATTTTTGAAATTAATCATCCCGTTAATCGTGGTAATTCCCGGTATCGTCGCTTATGTTATGTATACGCAACCGCAAGGCACAGCTGTCATCAGCGGTGTACAGGAGGCTTTCTCCAATGGCAGCGGAGGAATTAATTATGATAAAGCCTACCCCTGGCTCATCAGTGTATTCATTCCCGTTGGCGCAAAAGGACTGGTTTTAGCAGCGTTAACTGCAGCTATTGTTTCCTCCCTGGCATCGATGCTCAATTCCACATCGACCATTTTCACGATGGATATTTACAAACCGTATATCAATAAGAACGCCTCGGAAAAGAATTTAGTAAACACCGGACGCATCACCGCCTTCGCGGCTTTACTCATTGCAATTCTCATGGCCCCGATTATGGGGAATATTCCACAGATGTTCCAGTATATACAGGAATATACCGGTTTAGTTAGCCCAGGTATTTTAGCCGTATTTCTGATGGGATTGTTCTGGAAAAAAGCCACAAATAAAGGCGCAATTGTGGGAGTACTGGCATCCATTGCTATCGCATTATTACTAAAAACAGCGGTTGTTGATCTGCCATGGATGGATCAGATGTTCTACACCATGCTTATTACGATGGTTATTATTGCCGGTGTGAGTATGACGACCTCAGAAGAAGCGGATGATCCGAAAGGTATTGATCTCACAGCCAGTTTGTTTAAAACGGGACCGGTTTTTAATATAAGTGCCTATGCCATCATGATAATTTTGGTCGCTTTGTACGCAATTTTTTGGTAAAATTTTGTAGAGTGTATGCCAGAATTCCACCTCGTCTTACGAGATCTGGCATACTTTCTTCTATTGGTAGGCTAAATCCCGGGTTAGTTACCGGGGGAATTGATTAATTGCTGCCATCTGTCCGTACGTTTCTGCTAATTCCTCGCCGACTTGTGCAATTTCAGAGAACAATGAATAGACTTTACGAAGTTTCGGGGATTCACTCCCAATAAATGCATTCATGTAGTTATCTACCCATTTTATATAATTTTCCTGAAATGAATAAACAAGGGAAATTTTATTCGCCAATCGAAAGTCAAAATTGGCAAATGCTTGCGTCGAAATAGCTGTTTGAAGAGCTGAATCCCGAAGCAGAGGCGGATTGATACCATGAAATCCTGGAATCTCCACTTCATTAAAACCGACATCTCGTCCCTTTTGTGAAAGGATAATTTTAATTGTATCGCGCATGGCGCGGTAGTATGGCAGGCGCTTTTCAATAAATTCCTTATTGCTGTTCATTTCATTTTTAATGCCTTCAAAAGCAATTTCTGCCTTTTTCTGGTCGTTGTATTGTTGGCGCCATTCATTGGCTGCCAAGGCGAGAAAGACACCAAAAACAATAGAAATAACCTCAATGGCAAGCATACCAAAGGAATAACCACTTTCTTTTGTAGAATTCATTGGGAGCCTTTCCGTTATTAATTTTCCAATGCCTGCTTTAAATCATGAATTAAATCCTCTGTCTCTTCAACGCCAACGGAGAGCCGCAACAAATTATCAGAAATTCCCTGTTCTGCCCGCGCTTGGGGTGTTAAAGTCGAATGGGAAGTTAAGGTCGGAGAACAAATTGTTGATTCCACACCTCCAAGGCTCATGGATGGATTAATGAGTTTTAATTTTTTTTGCATGATCACAGGATTGATTGAGGGTATGAGTTCGAAAGATAACATCCCGCTAAAGCCGCGCATTTGTTTTTTCGCTAATTCATAACCGTCGTGTGAGGGCAGGCCGGGATAATATACTTTCTGCACATTCGCATGCTTATCGAGAAATTCAGCTATAGCTTGTGCATTTCGATTGTGCTGTTCCATGCGCAAAGCCAACGTTTTAATGCTGCGTTCGAGCAGGGAGCAGGTTTGCGCATTCAAGCTGCCACCAAGATTTTTACCCCGATGTAAAATTTTGCTGATGAAATCTTTATTTGAAATCACTGCACCGGCGCAAATATCACTATGCCCTCCGAGGTATTTTGTCGCACTGTGTACGACAATATCGATTCCCAAATCCAACGGGTTCTGGTTCACAGGTGAGGCAAAGGTGTTGTCGATAACAGTAATTATTCCTCGTTTGGCTGCTAATTTTGCGACGGCAGCAATATCGGTGATTTGCAACAAAGGATTGGAGGGTGTTTCAATAAAGATGAGCCGTGTTTTCTCTTGCAAACAAGCCTTAAAATCTTCTATTTCCAGGCTTGAGGTCGTTGTAAAGCTGATCCCGAACTCGTTAAAGCAATTGTTGATGAAGGTTGTCGTCCCGCCATAAAGTTTTGTCTGGACAACAGCATGATCTCCTTGCCTCAACAAGGCGAGGAGTGTTGTACTGATGGCTGCCATACCCGATGCGAAAACGAGTCCGGCTTCACCATGCTCTAATGCCGCGATTTTGGCTGCCAAAACTTCCTGGTTCGGCGTGTTGTAATAACGGGGATAAGTAATTTTTTCCATATCGAGGTAGGCATGGGATGTTGCCGGAAAAATCGGCGTGACCGAGCCATGTGAGAGAGAATCATTAAACTTCCCACCGTGCACGCATAAAGTTTTATAGGAACGTGAATTACTCATTGGATTCCTTTACGATTATATTTGTCTGAGTTTCAAGAAATGATAGTCATTCCTAAGCAATTCCCGGGTCGAATACAATTATTCAATCTTGCAAAATGAAACCAATTCCATTTAATTTCCCGTCGATATTTTGCCTGGGTAGAACATTGTAAATACGGCACAACAAAGGATAAACATCAATATTTTGCAGCGTGCCAGTTTTGTATCCGACTTTAAAAGCCGGCCCCATCGCATGAAATAAACCATGCATATCGGTGTGATGGTTATCGTAGCCGTGGTTGCCGCCTCCTAAATTTGTGATTGGACTTGTGGTTAAAGTCCATCCGATTTCAGCGATGGCTATAATTGGCGGAATAAAGGGGTGGTTGGAATAATGAAACCACTCCGGAAAATCTTGTCTTTTGTAGACTTTGTAGTGCATCTCGTTCGCTTTGAGTAAAGCAATAATGTGATCTGTTTTTTCTTCCGATGGCCGCAGACCAATCATGGGGCCACTACCCATCGTCTCGTATTTTTCACCTTGGAGAAATTCATCAATCCGAATAATTTTATCCCGGTCTAGTGCGGTCATTCCATGGTCTGCAAGCACAATGATATTTGCCGTTTCCAATTGATTCTGACTTTTTAATCCAGAAAATAATTTGCCAAGCATCGAATCAAGCAAAACGATAGCGCTATCTACTTCCGGGCTTTCCGGTCCAAACTTATGGCCGTATGTGTCGGTTTCATGAAAATAAAGGGTGATAAAATCCGGTCGCTCATTTTCTGGCAAACGCAGCCACCGCAATACTTCCGTTATCCGCTCTTCGTAAGGTCGTGTGTGCACATAATGCTCAAAAATATCCGGGTGCCGCTGTTCCTCCTCGATTTCAGAGCCGGGCCAAAAATACGAAGCGGTGCGTAGTCCCTGTCGCCTCAATGTTTCCCATATGGCTTCTCCCAGGTACCAGCGGCTTTCACGATTCTCGGGATTGTTTCCAAGTGAATAGTTACGATCTGTGAAAGGATCATGGATATCATTGTAAATAATGCCATGATTTTCCGTGTACATGCCGGTCACAATACTGAGGTGGTTGGGAAAAGTTTTAGAAGGAAATGCCGGTTCAAAAGACAGCGCTTTAACACCGTTTTGTGCCATATAATCGAGATTAGGCGTCAGACCTCGTTCAGTGTAATCCCAGCGGAACCCATCAAATGAGATGAGAATGAGTGATGGTTTTTCTGCAGGGTAGCAAAAGCCTGCGAGAATAATGAACCACATGAGAATTAGAGGGATAACATTTGCACACAGCGTTCTTTTCTTCATTTTGGTCCCTGCCTCAAAGCCTGCTTTAATCACTTTTTTGGTTTTCTTCTTTTTGGAGTTGAAATCTTCTTGACGGTCAAAATTAAACATATTGAGTGGGATTACAAGCAATAAAAAAGGCGACCGAAGTCGCCTTTTTTATGCGTGAATTAAAGATTTCTTAGAAATTCAGGCGCAGACCTACGTTATATGTACGTGGAATACCGAAGTAGACTTCAGCATCGTCTGCAGAGTGTGTTTTACCGTTGTCGGTGTATGCGTTGAAACTGCTGTTGTCAACCGCATCCTGAATATACTCGGTATCCAGAATGTTGAAAGCATGAGCAAACAGTTGTACACCAACGCCCGAGAATTTCATTGGCAGGCGGTAGTAAGCATGGAAATCAAATACATTGTAGTTTGGAGCTTTCCAGCTTTCGGCACGGTCTGTTTCGCTTGTTCTGCTGAAAGGATCCCAATCAGCGTAATTTTCCATGTAGTTTTTCATAACGACACGTGCGTTCAAACCTTTCATCGGAGTTACGGAGGCAGCAATCGCGATTTGGGTTTGTGGCTGGTCACCTACTCTAAGATCTTTTACATAGTAGGTATATGGTGTTTCAATTTGGCCGGTTGCAGTAAATTCTTTGTAACGACCATTGACGTCATCCATATATTTCCAGTTACCAACTGAAGCAACAGCATCAAGACGGAACATTTTGATCGGCTGATATGCGGCTTCAACTTCAACACCCTGGTGCAATTGATTCATACCACTGAGGAAGATCAGGTTTTCAGTACCATCGAGCAGAGTTACCTGACGTGTGTTGGCACGATCTTTCCATGAAGTATAGTACAGACTTGTTTTCAAAGTCAGTTGATTGCTGAGTGCGTGAAGGTTCACACCAGCTTCGTAAGACTGGAATTTTTCATTGGCAGGATTATCTGATTTTGTACCGTCAAAGTCACTGATAACATTGTCAAAAATCGGGGTTTTTTCTACGAATCCAAAGTTACCATAAACTTCAACATCTTCGGTAGCACGGTACATCGCGCCACCTTTAACCTGAGCGGCTTTAATCCAGTCGGCTTCGGTATAAAGTTCTTTACCTCCAACATTTGTGAAGTGGTCGGTGTAGGAATACTTCACTGCGGAATAGCCAGCAGTACCGTAAATCGTGAACAGATTTTGTGTGTATTCAGCTTGCAGGAAGCCACCAAGCCAGTCAACTGTGTTGGTATTGAAATAGTTAACTTTGTCACCAAGACCTTTTCTACGATCAGCATCAGTAACATCAAACTCATTGTTATAATCAACATAATAACCAGCACCCAACAGATCACGTAACTCATAGTAGTGTTCAATCTCGGCTGTACGCCAGTCAATCCCAGCAATAAGTTGTGTCGATTCATTGAGTTTGTAGTTCAATTTGGAGATAGCGCCAAGTGTCCACTGATTGTTGCGGCTATTACGTAAGGCACCGAATGCACTGGCATCGCTGCTTGTTTTGTTACGTGCAATAGTTGCATCCCAGTCTGCTTGACGGGAAACGCCATTAGGACCTTTGGAATAATCCCATCTGATCGAGCCATAGGTACCTGTGCCGCCACCATGTCCACCTGAATAGTAGAAAATGGAGTACAAGCCCATTTGGTCATTAATTTTGGAGAACCAGTTCAGGTTCACTTGTGGTTTGTGGAAGAAGTTTTCACGTTCGTTGATGAAACTTGGGTCGTAACGCTGATGCTCGCCTTCATTCCACCATTGCATACCTTTGTATGAAGAGCTTACAGCACCCCATGTCTGGTTGTATTCACGTCCCTGCTCCGGGTAAATGAGCAGAGCAGCTGGATCGTATTCATCTGCACCTAAATCTTTCGCAAAACTGGCGCTGTAGATACCAATATTTTGCTTATAAAGGTTTTGACCGTGAAGCTGAGGAGCACCAACTGCATAAAGTTCCAGACGGTTGTTATCATTAATGTTGTAGGTTGCACCAGCATAATATGCCCATGCATCTGTCCATGTTTTGTCAATAACGCCGTCACCAAATTTACGAACAAGTGTACCATTGAAAGCATAGTTGTCATTAATTTGACCGGAGGCAAATTGGCCAGTACTTTTAATAAAAGCACCACTACCAAATTCTTGTTTGAAACTGCCACTTTGTTCCAGAGCCGTAGGATCGGTGATGATATTCATCGTTCCACCGATAGATGGGGTTGCCAGGTTAATAGCGGAGAGGCCACGCTGAATCTGAATAGATTCTGCAGCATCACCAACACCATCCCAGTTTGACCAGTATACCCAACCATTTTCCATGTCATTTACAGGTACACCGTTGATCATAATTGCAACGTTGCGCTGATTGAAGCCACGTACGTTAATACGTGCATCACCAGCACCGCCACCCTGCATCGTAGCGTAAACAGATGGTGTTACATCGAGTGCAAGGGGAATATCACGAGAGCCAAGGTTGGCTTCGATCATTTCTTTTTTAACATCAGTAAATGCAACTGGTGTTTCGCGCTCACGTGCACGGCTTGCAGAAATCATAACACCTTCACTGATAAGAGCGATTTGCTCAAGGGCGAAGTCCGCAGTAGCAGTGCCACCTGCACTTACCGAAATGTTTTGAGTTGCGATTTCATAGCCAATGAAGCTTACACGCAGTTCATAGGAGCCTACAGGGACGTTTTCGATTTCGTAGTCGCCATTGGCATCTGCTGCAGCACCATATGTTGTCCCAACAACAACAATATTGGCGCCTGGCAAGCCGTCACCGCTTTGTGCATCAGTTACTGTACCGGAAACGTTTCCCTGTGCGAAAACAAAACCAGGTACGAGTAAAAGACTCACCACGATCATGAGCTTTTTCATACTTTTCATCCAATACTCTCCTCTCATGGGTTTGGAAGATTCTGTTAATTACGAGGCATCTCCAACAGCCTCAAAAAAAGTTTGCTTTTTCCTCAAGTTTTTTAAATAGCAAACCGATTTGTCGCCACACATTAGAGAAGCATGACGATCTGGGTGAATTGTTGCTGAAATTACTTTGATTCCCCAAAAAAAGCAAGGGAAAAAAACCCCATATATTGCATAATCTTAAACAAGAAATAAAATTACCTTGATATTTTTGAATTTATAATGTTTACAAAAACACACAATTTCTTGCCAATATTTCCCCTTCCGAAACATCGGTTTTTACGAAAACTTGATTTTGCTTCTTGATTCAATGATTCGGCTGAAAATATGCAATTGGAAACGTATCCATATTTTTTCAAAGTATGTCAGCGGTGAATTTTTCACCGGCGAAAAATAGGAAATTATTATTAAGCGAATATGAAGTGAAATTGAAATCTTCGTGAATAGATTTGCTAACCCACCTTGTTCATACAACCTTTAAAATGAACTATAGGCAGGGGATATCCTCCATCCAATCCTGGTGTTTATGAATTGGACAGGCTAAAACCCGCTTCAGAAAATTCTATTACGATACCGCATATCTATTGGACAGTCGAAAAACACGCGAGTTCGGACCGTGGGCTTGTCGAAGTGCCCAAACTTGAGCGTGGAACCGGGCGTTTCGACACGTTCAACGTACGGTTTATCCCGTTTTCGAAAGTCTCATTAGGGTTTGAATAAAAAAAGGTCGCATTGTTATAAAGTTCAACAAGCGACCTTCTCAATTTTAAATAGTCAAAACATGCTTAAAACATATCGTATTCATTGCCAAATACGTTTATTTTACCGTTAATATGCTTGGTCGGATCTGTTATTTTTCCTGTCTCGTCTACGACGCTGTGGTGGCATTTCCCGCAGCTTGTCGGTTCGACTTCCATGTGCCCAACTGGAGGAAGTCCGTGGCATGAGCCGCAAGCAGCGCTACTTGCATCATTCCAATCTGGTGAAGCAAAATTGCCTTCCATGTATTCTGCCGTATAAAAGAAGTCCCAAGCTGAAGCCGATTTTGGCACTTTCCAGCTCCCATGGCAATAGGTATTTTGGCATGTATTCGCCGACTGGTTATAGGCAGGAGACGGAATGAATTGTCCTGAATCGGTTGCAAGGGATGCAAGTGCCGCAGTTATTACAACCTCAGCACCAGCCGTTCCATCGATGTGACCGGGTGCATCGAAAGTTTCGGGAATGTTGTGACAGCCTTCACAAGCTGCAGCAACATCACCAAAATAAGTCAGATGTTCTTCATGCGCCCCTGTTTCCGGGGCAATATTTGTTAGCTCGCTCGCAGATGCTGCAAAAACACCATGGCATGCGTTGCAGGCTTCCGGGCCGCCTTGCTGCTTGTGGCAGGTTAGACAGCTGGATTCAACCAGACCACCAGCATAATTGGCACCATGGCACTGACGACAGGATTGCATGTTATAATTGGCCTCTACAATTGCATCACCGTGGAAAGCGTCGGAGGTTTTATCTGCCCACCCTGGCTCATGGACTTCAACGTTTGTTGGACCAACAGGAATGTCCTTGTCCGTTGTACAAGCGTAAATAAATAGGAATCCAAGCAGGATGATGAGCACTAATTTCATTTTATTCAACATTTTAATCTACTCCATGACAGTATCCGCAAAAACCGACACCCGCAGCTTTGGTATCGACGTGGCAATTGAAACAGGAAGCATCTGGATTATCGTGAAAATTTCCTTTATCGTTGTGCATAAAGCGTGCTGTGTGTGTCTTTGGATCGTTCCCAAGTCCCGGGGTTCGATCCGTGTGGCAAAGTAGACATGCAGGATCACTGCCCTCAAGATCATGGCATGCGACACATGATTCAATGTCTCGTTTTGCTTGTTCAGCATGTGTGCCACCACCACTGCCCACACCAATTTTTACAAATTCAGGTTGCGAGTGGCCTGTCGGCATTGGGGATGGAAAACCGGCGTCCTGATCTTTTGAGTGGCAATCATTACAAAAGGTTTGTTGATTGTGGCAGGTTAAACACTCCATGGTTTTCGCTTTGTTATCGATTGCATGCCAAAAAATATAATTAGGGTCATGCACTTTTTGACTGGTGAGCAGAGTCCGGCTAAATTGCATTGGACGAGCTTCCATCAGTGGCCGTTGTATTGGTTCACTGGTCATTACAATTTGTGCTGCACTGTGGCATTCCTGGCATGAGTTGTCACTGTGGCATGATTGACAATCATTCGCATGCTGCCCGGAGATGACAAATCGTTTGTGTTGGCGCTGCCAATCCGGTTGTGAGTGGTTTCCGGGTACCAGAACTTCAAGTTGCATATGACAAGCTTCACAGGTATTATTTTGAGCAAAACCATCGTGACATGATTGACAGGAAGTCATACTTGGCATGTGGTCATTGGACGGTTCTTCGGATTCAGCGATACCAACATGACAGGTTGTACATTCCACGTCTGCTGCGATATGTTTGCTGTGGTTGAATGCAAGTTCGCGCGGTGCACGAGCAAAGTGCTGACGGTTCTCTTCATCCACATGGCATGTGCTGCATTCATCGTCATCTTCGATATCATGGCAATCGCCGCATGTTTCCATTGTTGGAAGCAAAAAATCGGAGGAAACGACACTTTCTTCAGCTTGCGCATGACAATCCGTACATGCTGCTTCTACGTCTTCAATATGGAATTTGTGTGAGAAATTGATTTTTTTCCATTGATCAATTGGTTCATTCCAATAGTGCGACGGGGTAAATAATTGCCATCCCATAAGTGGGAACAAGCTGATAAGCAGAAGGCTTAAAAGAAGTTTTTTAGTTTTCATGATTTATTCCCCCGCAGAAAAAACCAATATTGCAGTCTCATAAGAAATCGATAATCCTTCTCATAATATTTATTACTTAGCAAATAAACTTGTGAACTGACGCTGATGGAACGGACAGGTTTATAGGTAACTCCAAGGCTACCTGAGAAAAGGTTTATACTGTCTTCAACGTTCTCATCTATTTTGTATTTTGCCCACGAAATCATGAGATTTGGCATTAATTTCCCGGCGAGCATCGGATACCAGCTCGAAAGGTTGACACCATCCATTACACCAGCATAGCCTCGACGCAGGAAGTATTGTACGCTGTTATTACCACGGGTACAGCCAACAGTTGCACGCATGGAATTGTCAGAATCATACATTATAGCAGCCGAATTAAAGTAAATACTCATTTGCTGGTTCAGGCGATAATTTACACCGGCTTCTATTTCACTGTTGTTCGCCACATTAAAAACAGAAAAAATCGAATTGGCAGGCAGCAGTGGTGAACGGAAGAGATAAGTTCCCGTCAAGGATATTTTCTCGTTCACAGCGGCATTGACATTGAATTCCGAACGTGTCAGTTGATCGAAATTTAAATCAAAATCGTGGCGTGTGAAAAATGTGAGGTCCCTCTTTGCACGCCAGTAACCGTCAAGGGAAACGAGTTGGTATTCCTGCTCCCGAGGTTCGATGAAGGTGGTGAACACATTGCCGTATTCATCTGCACGACGTGTGTTGTAGCCAAGACGATTTTGCCTTTTTAAATTATAACTCGCGTTCAGCTGCAGGTCATCATTCGGCAGGTAGGAAACTTGACCACCCATAAGAAAATTCTTGTCAAGGTCGTCGATCAGTTTCATTTCTTGTGTATCAGGTAAAAGTCCTCCACCGAAGGCTTTAAATTTTAACCATTTGGTCGCTTTAACCTGGATCAAGCCGCCGTCAAAAGTGCCACTGCTGATACCACCAAAGATTGGCTGCCGGCCTAGCTTCACATCGATACGATTTGCGATGTTGCGCCATTGCAAATACAGGTTATACATACGCAGCGCACCATCACCATCGAGCGTCGTGTTGAAGTCGGAATTGATTTGTCCAAAGGTGCGCAGGAGAATATTTTTGGTGCGGAAATCGAACTGGAAACCCTGATAACCACGTGCATGAGTCGACGTGTTATCGATAGAATCCGAGCGTTCGTAGGCATAAAATGAACTCGTCACCCTGCCGGAAAATGTTTGTGCCATCACCGAACTTGCAAGTAAGGCGAAGCACACAAGTGTGAGTTTGAGAGTTTTAAATCGCATATCAGAAATCGCCCATAAAATGTTCACTCCATCAAAATACTGAAAATGCTGGAGTTGGATTTTTGTTTGATAAAACAAATTATTAGAAAAACAGCGAAATTTATTTACATATATTTTTATAAAAATGCTACTCTTTTCGAATAAAATATTAATTAAATTTACATTAGGTTGTTAGTAAGTTTTTAAAAAATATATCCCAAGCACATCTTGCTTCGCCTGTCCTCTATAATAATTACTACTAAGATACCGCATAACAAGGCATCGTTCTTTTACGTGCTTAAAATGAAAAAACCTTCCAGGCCGTAACAGCCTGGAAGGTTTTAAATCATCGATCCCCACACACAATAATTTGTTTACGGAAAAACTAATTCCCATCAAATCCTGCCCTTGAGACGCTAGTGCCCCGCGACAGTGCCCGATGGAAGAGCAGCCGAATTAAAGATTTACATTGAGGAAGTGTAAACTAATTTCGACTGCCCTGATTTTTTTATTTCATCATAACCATCTTTTTAACAGCGTTAAATGAACCGCTTTCAATACGATACATGTACATTCCAGAGGGAACTACAGAACCATTATTATCACGTCCATCCCAAACAACTGAATAGCTACCAGCTGCTTTTGATCCTTGTACAAGTGTGCGAACTTCTGTTCCAAGCATGGAGTAGACACGCAGCAATACATGACCTTGTTCAGGAAGCTGATATTCAATTGTCGTTTCCGGATTGAATGGGTTCGGATAGTTATTCATGAGAGCGAATTCAGTTGGCAATGCAACTTCAGCAGCAACTCCAGTAATACTTGCTGTGAGTTCAGCCGTCATTTCACCCTGATTTTCGGAGAAATCGAAAGCTGCAACACGATAGTAATATTTCGAACCGGTTACTACGTTTGCATCGGTGTAGCTCATACCGGTCAGTGTGGCAATCATGTTGTCCTCTGTTGGTGCAAAACCACTTTCTTCGGCACGATAAACTGCAAAGTAGTTGAAGTCAGCATCTTCTGACTCGTCCCACTGCAGTAAGACACCGCCATCGGTGATTTGTACAGATGCGTTGGCCGGAGCCATTGGGACCAAGTTGTCAACAGAATATCCTGCTGCTGCATCAGTCTCGAAATTCTGTACACCATTCGTACCTGCGATTTTAAATGTGGACATACCTTCACTGGACTGTGTTTTATCATACAGTGTCGGTACGACGATGCTATAGGTTTCGTGTCCGACTGCAGGCAACCATGCCACAAAATCCCAGTTTTCACCTTCGGCTACACTGAATATTGTGCCAACATTTCCAGCGTTGGATTGTGCCAGCATTTGACCAAATGAATTGACGCGTTCTGCTTTTCCTGCAGCAACTTCTTCAACTAAACGATAAACTGAATAACTTTGCAGTGAATTCGCTGATGGTCCATCGCTGGCGAATTTTGACCATGCAACACGTACTTGTTTGCCCTGATCGTTGGGAACGTCGGTAATGGAAATAATTTGACCGGCTCCAATATCACCTGTGGTTAGTGTTGCAATAGCGCGGCGTAATAAAGTGACTGCAAAAGGAACGTTGTGAAGACCACCGCTACCGTCTTCTTCAACAAAGAAGTAGTTAAACGCGGCTTTCAAGTAGGCTTGACGTTTAGCAATTTCCTCAGGATCTGTCTGATCACTCCAACTGTAGTTAGCTGAGTCAAGCACTACCTCTGCGCTACCCAAGGGTGGCAAAAGCATACCAAGGTTATGTAACAGACCTTCAACTTCGTGTCTTGCACCTTCAATGGCTCCATTATTATCGAAGTCAGCGGATGCCAGGATGTCATCAAAGGACTCGATATCACCGTGGCATCCGACGCATGCAGTAACATTGTCGACGTCATCGGATGGATCATCTGGTGTGCCATTATCACTCTTCACTGCAAAGGAGTGAGCACCTACACTCAGGTGGCCAGGTTCACCGTCAGCTGGCGTTTCCGCCATATGGCAGGTAACGCATGCATCTTTAACAGCAACTCTGTGACCGGTGGCAGTAACCGGAATACCATAGTCGATGGCGTTCAAACCTGCAATCATGTCAGCCTGAGCACTATGGTGCGGACCGAAGTGGCTACTGATGTTGTTGTAATCGCTGGCGTACTCATCAGCATTTCGACGACCGTGGTGGCATTGCATACAGAGCTTGCCTGCACCGCCAAAGCTGATCGTTTCGCCGTTTTCAAGTGTAATATTGTCGACACTGCGAAGATGGAACTCATTCGCATTGCTGTGCGGATCGTGGCAAACGGCACACGTTGTTTCTTTGACTCCCAGTTCAGGTCGATTGTCTGTTTTATCAAGAACTTTATCAATTTTACGAATAAATCCCCAACCAGAGTGACACTCCGCACAGCTAGAGCTCGTAGAACCTCGTGCATAGCCAACCGCGTGTCTGGAATTTTTCCATTCAATAGCTTCCATATGGTGTGTCGCTGCATCGTGACATGCTGCGCATACGGACGGGACGATATCCATTGCAATTTTTTCTGGATCGCCAAAGTGCGCGCTTCCTGGGCCATGGCAGCTCTCGCATTGAACATTTCCTCTTTGAGCAAGGGCTTCAAAATTGGTTTTCATGTCGGCCCAATTGCCGTCCTGGAGCGTTGCGGGCCAAATCCAACCGAGTTCAGCTTGGATGTCATCAAAGCCATCGTTTCCGGCAGCATCGAGATCATAACCAGTTGTGTGGCAGCTAAGGCAGGATTCACCGAAATGGCTGCTACCTTCTCCCGCATAGGCATCCAATTGTGATTGTAAAGCGGTAGCGTGTTGGGTTGTTTGCCACTGGCCAAATGCTGTAGAGTGGCACTGAGCGCATTGACCATTGCCTGTATTTACTGATAAACCATCCATTTTACCAACACCAACATACTTTGCCACGGTTAAAGTGATCGTCGCCATTTCGCTGGAGCCATCGGCGTTCGTTACAACTAAACCGATCTCATACTGGCCCTCGGTATCCGCCTTGAATGTGATTTCCATAGCGTCAACCGCGCTTAGTTCCGTCGCAGAGCCAGCTGGAGCGGCGTTGACTGTCCAGGCGTATCCTGTCATGCCTGCATTGCCAGACAGGTAGACCATTTGATTTACACCGACTACATCCAGTCCATTTGAAACAGGAGTATCTAGTCCGAGGTCACTAATTTGTTGTGGACTTCTACCTTCCTGTGTAATGACCGCCGTTGGCTGCGCTGTCAATGTGAAAGCACATACCAACAGAAGAATGAGGGTACTGCACAACATACATAAACGATTCATTTTGCTCTCCTCTTGAATCGAAATAAAGTAGTTCGTTAAAAATCCGAATCAGCATCGCACGTGAACAATTCTTTAAAGTTTGGTTTTCATCTCCATGACATCATTCATCTCGTGCATGCTTTTAACCCTTTTTGATATTCGGATTTTTGTGTTACTGATGGAAAAATGCTTAAAAGATTTTCCAAACATCAACTAAGTAGTTTAAGCGCTTTTTCTACCATGCCTCCTTTCTTAATTAAGAATCGATTAGCGTGTATTAAGTAATTGTCTTTTCATTTTTTCAATTATATCGATAAGTGGCTCGTTATTGATTGGCTTCTGTGCGATATGCAGAATACCAAGATCAAGCATCGAGGCACCCATTTCTCGTGTTAAACTGGTACAGGTTGTGATAATTGGGATACGTGGTCTGAGGGCATGCACATGTTCCAGCCATTTCAAGCAATCATTTTCGAATCTTTCGCAGTCAAACAGGATGAGATTAAAATCCATTTTTTGTATTCTTAGTAACAAGTCTGCCACGTGCTGTTCTGTTGTCCAGTCAATTCCAACCTTCTGAGCAATTTGCGAGCAAGAATTCAGTAGCCGCTCGTCTTCAGTAATTACTATTGCTTTCACCAGGTTCCTCACTTTTAGGAAATCTTTATTAACAATATTTATACCAGAGTGCTTGTTTTTGATATGATAATTTTTTTTCTGCGTAACTTTTTATTTTTAAGTGCTTTAATTTTTTTTAAAAAGAATTCTTGACTTTTATTGAAAAAGGATGTCGTGACATCAGTGTCGCGTTTTTTGTTTGTTTAGCTTTATTTTAAGCTCAAATTTTGGTTTTTGGTTATATTTTTTAGGATTCGATTTGGTGGGAATTTTATGTCTCACATTTTAAAAATTTAGAAGAAAAAGTGATTTTGGATATTTTTGTTAATTCCAAATAATAAAAGATTCTAATTTTTATCAGTGTGAATTTGGAGTATGTGTTCTGCGAAGAAAAAAGATTTTTACCAATGCTTTATTTTTAAAGGACTGAATCAAAAATGCACGTTTATTGACGGACGTATCTCGACTGGAAGGTGGTGTTAAAGACGTCCAGAGTTATGATGGGAATTAAATTAGGAAAGGTGAATTGGTGTTTATAATCGCGTGCAGATAGGTTAATTACGCCAGACATCGGGATTAAAATTATACCTGTTGAGCAGGCGATGCAGATTTCGTCGCGTCATTCCAGATTCTTTGGCGATTTGTGTTACGTTGCCGCGATGTTCAGTGAGTAGTCGCAAAAGATATTCTTTTTCTATTTTCTCAACAGCTTTTTTCTTTGCTTCCATGAGATTAAGCGCTTCAATGCCATTATTGTTTGCCTGGTGAACCTTTTTGATTTGTGTTGGAATATCACTTAGCGTGATCATTTCTTCATGGGAGAGGGCAACAGCGCGTTCCACGACATTTTCGAGCTCACGGATATTTCCCGGCCAGGTATAAGATTCAAAACAGGACAATACTTCATCCTCAAATCCAAATATTTCTTTCGTTGTGGATTTAAGGCTGGAGTCGAGAAAATAGTAAGCTAAGAGTTTAATATCCTCCATGCGTTCCCGAAGCGGTGGCAAATGAATATTGATCACATTCACGCGGTAGTAAAAATCTTTGCGTAATAAATTACTGGCAAGGGCTTCATCCGGATCGATGTTGGATGCGGAAATGAAACGAAAATCAATTTCAACTTGTTCGTTGGAACCGACGCGTCTGAGCTGTTTCTCCTGCAAAACACGCAGTAACTTTGGTTGCAAATAAATGGGCAATTGGCAAATTTCATCCATGAAAAAGCTGCCGTTGTGTGCAAATTCCAGAAGACCCAGTTTTTGCTGTGCTGCCCCGGTAAATGCACCTTTTTCGTAACCGAACAATTCCGATTCAAAAAGTTGTTCCGGCAGGGCGCTGCAGTTTACGGGAACGAAGGCGTGATTTTTTCGCAAACTGCGGTTGTGAATACTCCGTGCGACGAGTTCCTTGCCTGTGCCACTTTCCCCGGAAATGAAAATGGTTGCATCGGTTTCTGCGACATCAACGATTTGCGAAAAGATACCTCGCATACCCTCGCTTTTTCCAATCATGTTATCGAACTGCGGGATTTCAATGGAATTCTCATCTATATTTTGCAGACTGTAATGGCGCAGTTCACGGTATTTCTGCGCTTTTGTTAAAACAAGCCTGAGTTGACCATTGTGTATAGGTTTTTCAATAACTTCTGACGCTCCAAATTTTATAGCGTCTACTGCCAGTGTGAGATTGTCTGTGGACACACTCATCACCACGGGAATGCGCAGCGACAGTTTGCGGACTTTTTTCAGAAAATTGATGCAGGTTGCAGGGGATGAGGCAAAACCGCAAAGGACAAGATCGTAATCGTTGTGACGGAGATAATCCCAGGCTAAACTAAGGCTTTGGGCTTTATCGACGGCGGCAGGGAATTGTTTTATTTCATTCAGATGAGTTTGGGCAAACTCGTTTACTTCATCTATAATGAGAATCTTCAGGGTAATAATCATAAATAAAATCCATTTACACTTTTATGCTTCTTATCGCAATTCGTCGTGTGGCATCAATGTAAATCACGTAACCATTCATGGTAGATTTACGGATATTTTATAGAAAACTACCGCATAGATATCATGAAATTTTAAAGGACGCAGTATTTGAAAATAACTCATTTATTAACTATTATTCGCAAAGCCCAATAACTTAATTCAAATCCCGGCAAAAATGCAAGCTAAATTACGAAAAAACGTTCGCTGGAAGGGATTATTTGAGTTTAAAAGTGCTATGTGTTAATTTCAACTTGCACAACAAATTGTAATTTCTAATTTAAAATCTTCTGTTGAAATTTACTTAATTTGTTTCTTTCCTGATTAAAGTAGAATTACTGGGCTTAGGGGCCGAGTCGAACATATAACGCGACATTCATGTCGCTCATTTTTGAGCTTAAATTTGTAACATAAATGGCGAGTTATGGCCATTAAATCATCCTTTGACTCAACCCCTACCGTTCACTTTGAGCGGTTTATGATTAAAGCAGTTTAAAAATTTATGAGGAAATAAAATGCCTAAAACCACAATAACGGAAACAATTGCAAACGGCCGAATTTTACTGAGTGATGGCGCGTGGGGAACTTTTTTAGCGCAGAAAGGATGGACGCCGGATCAGTGCCCTGAACAGTGGTGTGTTGAGCGCCCTGAGGATGTTTTGGCAATAGCGAAAAGCTATATCGATTCAGGTGCAGACATGATCGAAACCAACAGTTTTGGCGGGACTCCTTTCAAACTGGCACACTATGGCCTTGCTGATAAAGCCGCTGAACTGAACGAAGCCGCAGCACATATTTCACGTCAGGCAGCCGGTGAGAATAAATGGGTGCTTGGTTCCGTTGGCCCGACGGGCAAAATGATGCTCATGGGTGATGTTACAGAAGAAGAATTGTACTATGCTTTCAAAACACAAGTATGTGCCTTGGAAAGAGGGGGAGCGGATGCTATATGCATCGAGACGATGAGTGCAAGCGACGAGGCATTGCTGGCGATTCGTGCAGCAAAAGAAAATACAAAATGTGAGATCATTTGCACATTTACGTTCAGTTTTACAGGGCAAAAAGAATTTCGCACGATGATGGGCGAGGCACCTGTTGCAATTATAAATGCCGCCATTGAAGCTGGTGCAGATATCATCGGCAGCAATTGCGGCAATGGTATGGAGCAAATGCTCGCAATTGTGAAAGAAATTCGAAGTGGTGGCATCACGCATCCATTGCTTGTACAGGCAAATGCGGGTTTACCGCAACTTCAAAATGGCATCGAAGTATTTCCGGAAACGCCCCGGGAAATGGCTGACTTTGTTGGTGAATTGGTACAGGCAGGGGCCAATGTTATTGGCGGTTGTTGCGGGACAACGCCAGATCATATTCGTGCTTTGCGGAGTGCACTGGATCGCTTGCAATAAAAGCAGAGATTTAATGCGTTTTCGTTCGGTTTTTTACTTGCAGGAGTTCAGCTGCAATACTAATGGCAATTTCCTCGGGAAGATGCGAATTCATTTGAATTCCCATTGGGGCGGAAACCTGTCGAATTTTTTCCTCCGGTATTCCCTTCTTGCGCAATTTATGAAAAAAGCCCTGCGCTTTCGATTTGCTGGCAAGAAATCCAAGATAAGCCAGCTTTTTCTCAATTAATTTTTCCAGCAATAAAAAATCATCGCCATGGTTGGAGGTTAAAATGAGCACAAAAACGTTTTCGCCTTCGGGAATATGCTCGACAGCTTGGGAGTAGTCCATAATGCTTTTTTCATCCACCCATGAATTTTCTTGCACAAGAGCAAAATCCGGGCGATTGTCGATTAGGTGCACATAAAAATCCAGTGGGGCAAGCACGCGTGAAACTGCCAGTCCAACATGTCCACCACCGAGAAGGTAAACTTTATTTTGCAAACGTGGGCGTTCTGTGTAGAACCATTCGGTTTCGTTTTTCATTTCAAAATGAAACGGCACACTCCCCGTGACCTCCTTTTCGAGGTGAATGGCTTGCGGTGTGAACGTTAATTGGAACTGGGTTGAAGAGGCAAGGGCTGCAAGGCGCGCAAAAAGCTCCTGCTCGTGCGCAGTACATAAACGCAGAAGGACTTTTTGTCGGCCCGCGCAGACCATGCCGGATTGATCTTCCCTGGCCCCATCACTATGCGTATAAGATAAAACAATGGGTTGTATGTCTTTTTTTTGCAGTAACTCTTTGGCTTTTTGTGCAACGGCGAATTCCATGCTTCCCCCGCCAACGCTTCCGATTAATTCACCCTGCGCAGTAACAACCATTTTCGTCCCGGTTTTGCGTGGACTGCTGCCTTTACTTTCAACAATAATAGCCAGAACGACGGGATTATTTTCTGCTGTTTGTCTTTGAATAAAATGCCAGATTTTAGAATCTTGCAAAATGTCATTTCTCCAGATTTTATGCAATATTGGGATTATGCACCAAATCGCTGCCACAATTCTTCGAATTTTTCCTGAAATGCACGCACTAAAGCTGGATCTCGCGTCACCAGCACATTTTCCTCGTTACGCTCACTTGCCGAACGCGTCCAATTGAAACTGCCATTTATGAGAATTTTTTTGTCTATAACTGCAAATTTGTGGTGCATATGATCAGGGGAATTATCCATTCGAACAGGAATTTTCCTGTCAATAAATTTGTGGATGTCACTGCCGCGGTCATGGGATTTGTCATCGTCTGTAATGATTCGAATGGGAATTTTCCGGTTTTGAACGTCGAAAATAGCCTCAGCAAAGGCATTGTCTGAGATGGTAAAAACACAAATGTCCACACATTTTTTCGCGGCTTCCAGGCTCGAAATGATTTTGTCCCGGCAACCATCACCGGGACTGAAAAAAGCTTCCGAGAGTGTGTACGGATGTTCTTCTGCAAAAAATTCAATTGCCCGCATCACACCTTTCAGCCAGTTAAAAACAGCTTTTTTGTCATTTCCACTGGTTTCAAGATATTTTTCCAGAATATCGAAAGCAGTTTTATGCGCAAAACGCAATGCTTCGATATCACCGGCAAATTCCTCCAGAAGCTGGTCCAATTCCCGCCTTTCGTTACGCGAGAGAATGGAGTCTTCAAAGGTCGAATGCAGCTTTTCTGTGATAATCTTGTATTTGTGGGACATTTGTGTCGCGCTCCCTTTTTCAGTTTGAAAAACTACATCGTTAAAGCCATCAATGCTTTGCATGTATGCAGGCGATTTTCCGCTTCCTGGTACACTACCGAGTGTGGTCCGTCAATAACCGCGTCGGTCACTTCGTTGCCACGGTCTGCTGGCAGGCAATGCATGTAGATCGATTCTTTTTTCGCTAATCCCATGCGCCGTTCGTCGCAGATCCAGTCCTTGTATTTTTTCGATATTTCCAGTGCTTCCTCTGGTTTGTGGAACAACGATTCAATGCCCCAACTTTTCGGATAAACGATATCCGCATCCTCAAAAGCAGCATCCATATTATCAACCACTTCGAACTTCACTCCGGCTTTACGAGCATTCTCATGGGCTGCTTCCATGACGCTGTCCATCAGTTTGTATTCCGGTGGATGGGCAAGAACCACGTCCATGCCGAAGCGGGGCATGAGCAGTGCCAGGCCCTGGGGGACGGACATCGGTTTGGCGTAGGAGGGGGCATAGGCCCAGGATACCGCAATTTTACGACCGCGCAGGTTGTCCTTGCCATATTTTTCACGAATTGTCATAAGATCAGCCAAAGTCTGGCAAGGATGATCGACGTCACACTGCATATTGATCACTGGCTTGTCCGTCCATTTTGCGATTTCCCGCATGTAGGAATTTCCCTCACCGGGAACCAAATCATGGCGGATCGCAATGGCATGCCCATAAGATGATAATATTATTCCAGTATCTTTCGGACTTTCGCCGTGAGAAATTTGTGATGTGGATGAATCGATAAAATGCGCATGGCCACCGAGCTGGGTTATTCCGGCTTCAAAAGAATTGCGCGTGCGAGTCGATTTGTCGAAAAATAACAGGAATATCGTTTTATTTGGAAGATAAGGATGTGGGATTTCTTTTTTAAACATCATCTTCAGTTCATCGGCCGTGTCCAATGCCAGTTCAAGTTCATCGACAGTCCAGTCCTGGGTGGAGATGTAGTCTTTGCCTTTCAGTTTCGCTTTCATGATGTCCTCATCAATTAAAAATTTAATACAAATTCTGCATAAAATGCTGTTGCTTTGGCTAAATGTTCAATCGGCATGCCTTCGTTTGGTGCGTGCGCTTGCACTTCATTACCTGGCCCGAAGCCGAATGTGGGAATACCAAACATTCCCATGCTGCCGACGCCATTGGTGGAAAAAGTCCATTTGTCGACTTTTGGTGCGGCTGCAAATAAGTTTTTATAGCTTTGAATCGCCGTTCGCAGCACTGGATGCTCTTCTTCGAGAACCCAGGTGGGCATATAAGCTTGCATTGCATATTTTGCTCCTGACCACGTGCTGTACTCACTTTCAGGTACCCACACTTTTGCACCGGCTTTTTGAAAGGAGGGTAAGGCTTCAATTTCTGCCAGTGCACTCTCTATCGTTTCCCCGGCGGTTAAGCGTCGATCGAGATGAACCTCACAGGAATCGGCAACAGCGCACAGCGACGGTGAGCCGGAACGGATATTGGAAATGGTGACACTGCCTTTGCCAAGAAAAGCATCGTCCTTCAATCGTTTGTGCAGTTGTTCTATTTCAGCGATAATCGGCGCCATTTTATAGATAGCATTTTCCCCGCGCTCCGGTGCGGAACCATGACAGGAAATGCCTTCAGTGCGCACTTTCATTTCCAATCGGCCACGGTGGCCGCGATAAAGATTGAGATTCGTCGGCTCAGTGATCAGCACAGCATCTGCTTTCAAACCTTCTTCCTGCACCATATATTTCCACGACAATCCCTCGATGTCTTCTTCCAGTGTCGAGGCGATGATAATGAGCGTGACATCCTCGGGCAATCCGGCTTCTTTGATCAGTCGTGCTGATTGAATCGCACAGCCGAGTCCACCTTTCTGGTCGACAGTACCGCGTCCGTAAAGCACGCCATCCTTGAGTACCGGTTCGAAAGGTTTGGTTTTCCATAAACTGCGCTCGCCGACATCAACCACATCACAGTGCCCGTCGATGACCAAAGTGCGTGGCCCATTGCCGATGCGCCCGAGCAAATTTCCAAGACCATCCACGCGCACTTCGTCGAAACCGATACTTTCCATTTCTTCTTTCAAACGCTGAATAACCGCCCCTTCCTTGCCACACAATGAAGGAATAGCAACGATGTCACTAAGGAATTTGACCAGCTCCTTTTCCATTATCTGGGCTTTTTTCAGCATGTCGCTCATTGTTTTACCTTTCGAAAACGAATTATATTATGAGTTAAGGAATAGAGAATTATAACAATATTTGGAACCCGAATTGTGTAAAGTGTTTATCCCCTGTAAATCCTTCTGCTATATCTTGGTGCTGCATTACAATAAAAGATGTGATGTCCGTGAGTCCCCATTCTTTGTCAGAAAAATTCTTGTAGACTTCGAGTGCTTCAGTATAGATATCATTGGTTATTTTGACAATATTGATATCAGGTGATTTGTACAAATAATCTAAAACTTGTAAAGCAAGGCCTTTACGTTTTGATAAAGCATTACAAATTTCGACGATAATATAATCGGTTGTATAAAAAACAACATTATCCGTTTCCAAACTTCGATTTAGTTCTACTGCTTTGTCATGCAATGCATCCCGTTTATTAATTGAAGCAAGAATTCCACTTGTATCCAAAAATATTTTTCTCATTTATCTGATCCATAGAGATAATGATCATGGTTTTCAGCAAGGTCATCAATACCTAAATCTTCTGAAATATCAATGAGTTTTGAAACAACGTTTTGATGTTTTTTGATAGCTTTTTCGACGAATTTTTCATAGCTACCGCTGAAATCTTTATTAATGATATCAATAAATTGTTTTTCAATTTCAGGCTTTAAATTCAAATTAATTTGCAACATGATAATCCTCTCAATTGATTCACCAGCTTTGAATAATAAAATAACGAATCTTTTTGAGCATATCCAGCTTTTTACTGCAATCCAACGTCCCTATTAAACGCCTCGATCTGCGCATCAATTTCCCCAACCTGGCGTTGAATGCGTTCCCAATAGTCCGGATAATCGTACCACTGTGCATTCAGTTCGTCCAATTCACGGCCTTGCTGTTCGATCCATGTAAAATATTTTAGATTATGAATGCGCCGTTTGTCCGGATAAGTTAGTTCCAACATATTATCAGTCGATATGCCTTGCAGAAATTGACCATAATCGCGGGCGGCATCCATTCGACTGTATTTTCCCAGTTCCTCTTCCAATTCCTGTACACGACTGGTATAGAGTTGCATGGAATCGGTGAAGATCGTGAAAATAGCATCTTTTTCCGTCAATTCAAAGTAGCGGGCAAATTTGATGGCACCGATGAGATTGGCAATGCCGGAAATGCCGAGCAGTGGCAATTGTTCGACTGTGGAAGCAGGCACGCCCATATCCTGCAGAAATTCTTGCCCAATCGGCTCATTAAATAACCGTAGCAAATGCATTGGGAAATTATCATCGATCGCCACAACCATGTCGGTGTTGCGTGCGTTGTGAATCCACGGCACGTGTTTGTCTCCGATGCCTTCGATGCGGTGGTCGCCGTAACCGTTGAGCAAGAGTGTCGGGCATTGCAGGGCTTCACTGGCAGCAATTTTCATGTGTGGGTATTTTTGCTTTAAATAATCACCGCAGGCAATAGTCCCGCCGGATCCGGTTGCTGAAATCAGCCCTGCCAAATTCAACTCGCCACCTAAATTTTTTTGTAAAACTTCTTCAATAGCGCGGCCGGTGACGTGATAATGCCACAGATAATTGCCGAACTCATCAAATTGGTTGAAAATCATTACGTCATCGCGGGTGGTACGCAGTTCGTGGCATTTGTCGTAAATTTCTTTCACGTTGGATTCGCAGCCTGGTGTGGCAATCACTTCCCCGGCGATTTTCTCCAACCATTCGAAGCGCTCGCGGCTCATGCCTTCCGGGAGAATCGCGATAGAATCACAGCCGAGTAGGGCGGAATTGTAGGCGCCGCCACGGCAGTAATTCCCCGTTGATGGCCAGGCGGCTTTCATGACAGTCGGATCGAATTGCCCGGTCACCAGACGCGGTACCAGACAACCAAATGCTGCCCCGACCTTGTGCGCGCCCGTTGGAAACCATTTGCCCACCAATCCAAAAATCCGCGCTTTCACACCGGTGAGTGAAGAGGGCAATTCCATATAATTCACCCCACCAAATCCACCGCCTTTTTCCTGCGGTGCATTTTTCCAGGAGATGCGAAACAGATTCAGCGGATCAACCTCCCACAAACCGACATTTTGCAGTTCATTTTTAATTGATGCGTCGATTTTGTCGGGATCAATCATCTGCTCAAAGGTGGGAATGCGAATTCCTTTCTCCCGTGCAACGGTAATGGAGTTCTGGCGCTGTTTTTCATGAATATCGAGGTTGATCATTTTGTCTCCTGTATATTTGGTAATAATTGTTTCGTTCATCTTCGGTTGACAGGACAAACCCACCCCTGATTTTATAAAAAATGCTTCGCTTTTTCATAAAATCGTCCCCTCCCAGGATGGGAATTTTCTATGTGCTCGACGTATGCCCAAATTCCCCTCCCGGGAGGGGACAGCTTCAAAATTCTGAACGAATTTTGAAGCAGGGGTGGGTAAGCCCTGTGATGCCTACCACTTACTCAATTTCCAGCATTTCCTTCACAATCCGATTCAATTCCCACAACACACCTTCCATATTCGTCTTCACATCTTTATCCAGAAATCGTACAACAAGGACTCCCAACGATTCCAATCGGTTCTGTCTTTCCCGATCATATTTTGCTTTTTCCTGGTGGCTCTCCCCGTCAATTTCAATGGCTAACATAAGCTGTTTACAGTAAAAATCCACAATGAAATTATCAATTGGTTTCTGACGATCGAAATCACAGCCCTGGATTTGCTTGCCTTTAATTCTTTGCCACAGGAGTACTTCAGCAAGTGTACTATTTTTACGTAGATATCTGGCGCGTTTTTTTAACTTTGGGTCGTACCAAAGAATTCTGTGGCGCATTTTGTTCCCCCATATGTTTTATAGAGTCTGCAAACCCACCCCTGATTTTATGAAAAATGCTTCGCTTTTTCATAAAATCGTCCCCTCCCGGGATGGGATTTTGAATTCGTTTGTAATACGTGAATTCCCATCCCGGCAGGTGTGGGTTGGTTGTGCCTGAGACTCACTCAGTTATCAACAAAACGATATTAATACAACTCCGGTCTTGGCTCTCCTTCATAAGGCTTTGCACCAAGTTGCTTGCCTCTCTTTTGTTTCACCGAAATCAAATCTGGATTGTCAGTTTTTGGCGCTTCGATAAAGCCGTGATACCTCGCCATCCAGTAATCACGCAGAAAACCTGTGGGTTCCATCACCCGTCGGCTACCTGCACCACCGTCGTAGTCCAGTGCATTGCGACTGCCGCGCATTACAGCGGTTTCCCGCGGTGACATGCCACGAGTGCCACCCTGATAGGCAACGTAGCCTGGTTCGGTATGCAAATCACTACGGTGGGAATTGGTAAAGGTATGTTCAACGCAATCCAGTGGCCACTCACGCAGGTGTTTAACTGACTGATCGACTTCACAGTCGTTTCCTGTTAATGCGCCGTAGGCAAAATTAAACCAGGCAATGTGCTCCATACGTTTCACTTCCCAGGTTCGGGCCAGACTGCGGAGATAAATCGAACGCAGTTGCGCATCGTCGACGTAGCGCATGATGGTGTAGTAGCTGCGGTAGGCGAGATTGTCATCCCATGGTGCAATGGCTTCTGGTGGGAAGGTGTTTTTCTGTCGCACAGTGTGATTCTGATACCCCCAATCCAGCAGTTGCTGCAAACCGTCTTTATATTTTTGTTCTCCTGTGAGCGCGATGGCTGTCATCATAAAAGTCTGCGCTTCCAGGCCATTTAAACCTCTGTCGACTTCACCGTACGGCCGCAAAAGATATTGTGGATCCCAGCGTCCCCAGCGGGTTGGTTTGTCATTCATGTCCCGCATCACCCAACCGTTGTCAATGATATGCGAGGCTATACGTGCCAGGTGTTCCGCAGCCAATTCTTTTTCTTTCCCTTGTGCCACCAAATCGTGGAAAATCGAAACAGAATAAAAGTGGGCAATAACCTCATCGCTCGACGTATCCCCTTTCCAGTACCACTTACCATCCTCCGTCGGGTACCACTTTGCCGGTAAACCACCGGAACCGTGGCGACCGCGAGTATCTGCATCGCCGGTCGCGGACCAGATCGCCCGGGCGATAAAACCATCTTTGGGTGTCACCCGGTCGAGCCAGAGCATGGCTTTGAAAGCCTCGACTGCTTCCTGGCGTGCTGTTTCATCGCCGGTGACAACATATTTGTGGCACATGGCTGCGAGATAGGGTGCCGTATGGCCGCCATCGTTGTCGCTGACTTCGCGGACCCATTCATCCCCGCGTTTATACAGAGTGTGGATAAAACCAAGCCGTTTGTGCCCCCATTCATCGATGTGGCGCTCATAGTAGGCTGCTTTTTTCAGCAAGGTGAAAGGCTCGTAGCGAACAATGCCGATACCGGCATCCGTTGCGATGTAAACGGTTTTATCGTCCACGGCAATGTCGTTCACATTGTTACCGGGCAGCCAATGGTCGGGACCGAAATAGTGCCAGTCATCTTTCAGCATGCGAATAGCGCCGGTTGTGGTACCGATCCACAGATCCCCATCAAAACCTTTGGTGAGACAGGTTGTGTTTTCATAGGGCAGGCCATCTTCACCTTTTAAGAGGGTGAGTGCTGCGCCACGCAGAACCGCCAATCCCCGGTCAGTAGTGATGAAAAGGCGGCTACCGAAACTGAGAAAATCACGCGTCTCCCGCGATGGCAACGTGCCCCAATCGATGAAATCATGATTAACAATTTTTCCGTCAAACAGAGCCAGTTCTCCGGGACCTAAAATGTAGAGGGTGCCGGTATACGAAGTGATCCCGGAAACAGGGCCGATTCGTACCGGATCGGCGAGAATCTGCGTGCCGTCCTCCATCATCATCGTGGTGTTGCTGGTGTAATAGCCACCTTCCGGCTCGATGTTGACGAGCTTGTCTTCTTCGAGCCGGTAAATTGCATCGCGTGTGGCGGCATGCAGAGCGCCCTGGTGTAGGCAGAGATCAACAAATTTCTGGTCGTCGAGTTTCTGCCACTTTTTGTTAAAAAAGCGGAAAAGGCCCGTATCGGAAAGCGCCCATAAACTGCCCTCAAGCGCCATGAGCTTGTTTACCTGAGCTGGAGCAGATTTGACAGCTGCAAGATTATCCTTCTCCAATTTGAAAATTGTGTTGTCAATTACGGCGTAGCACACGCCATCGAAAACTGCAATCGCGGTCACGGGATTATCTGTTGTGATTTTTTGTCCCACTTCCTGCAGATAGACCTCATCAGCGGCAGGCTTCCACAGGTGTTTTTCTGTGTTCTGCTGGCCAGCAGAGAGAGTTGCGTAAATGACGAAAATGGATACGATGACTTTAGTCGAGGCAATCTTGACTGATTTCATAGTATTCTTCCTCCGTTGGTGAAATTATCCGATTTTATATACCTGTATTCGTTCAATTCCAGGCAAGTCATTCCGGTTTTTGCGCTTCTCAGCAAAAGACCGGAATCCCCCTTAAACACCTGCGAATAAAATTCAGAACATACATTCCGTGGTTAATCAATGAGATGCCGGTATTGCAAAAATCGCAAACCGGCATGACATTATATGGCATAACTTCGTGCAATATACTCAAATTCAAACCAATTTCAACTTCACTGCTACATCAGCGATATCATTGTCCACCAAAACCGACTGTTGTTCACTCGCCTGCATCACCCCGTCAATATCCTTCAAGCCGTTTCCCGTCACAAAAACCACAGCATTTTCATCCGGTTTGATTTCAGAATTCTGTGCCATTTTCATCAAACCTGCCATGCCCGTCGCACCGGCGGGTTCGGCTAAAACACCGGCTTTGCCAGCGAGCAAAGCGATGGCTTTTTTGATTTCGTCATCACTCACAGCAATAAATTGTCCTTTCGATTCGCGAACGGCTTTTAATGCTTTGACTTGATCTCGTGGTACACCGACGGAAATACTATCCGCGAAGGTCTTCGTTTGTATCGGTTCAGCGGTGTCTGTGCCCGCAGCAAAAGCCTGCACCAGCGGCGAAGCGCCTTCCGCCTGCACACCGATGAGTTTCGGTAATCGCTCGATGAGCCCGATTCGGTGAAATTCTTTAAATCCTTTCCACAAACTCTGGTAGATGCAGCCATCGCCGACAGCGACAAATACGTAGTCGGGCACCTGCCAATTAAGTTGCTCGCATATTTCGAAGGCACCGGTTTTTTTTCCTTCGCCGAGATACGGATTGATGGCCGTGCTGCGATTGTACCAACCCCATTTTTCAGCAGCGGTGCAACAGAGATCGAAAGCGTCGTCGTAGCTGCCTTGCACACGCAGAACTTTGGCGCCGAAGAGCAAGAGTTGGGTGATTTTTGCCTTTGGCGCATTGTGGGGCACGAAAATTACCGTTGGTAAACCGGCCACTGCGGTGAAGGCCGCAAGGGAGGATGCTGCATTGCCGGTAGAGGCCGCGGTGATCGTCGGAACCTGTTTTTCCAATGCTTTCACTACTGCAACAGAGCTGGCGCGGTCTTTATACGAAGCGGATGGATTACGGCCGTCGTCTTTAATCCACAGGTTTTGGATACCCAATCGGTCAGCCAAAGCCTGATTGTTGTAAATCGGTGTCCAGCCCAAGGACAAAGGTTGAATGTATTTTTCTTCCACAATTGGCAGCAGCGGCAAATAGCGCCAGTGGGTGAAATTCTGGTTTTTTTGCAAACTGGACCGTGTCAGTTCTTTTGCAATACGGTCGTAATCGTACAACACTTCCAGTGTGCCGCGCATGGGCCCGCAGATTGGACAGGTGTAGTCGATGTCTCTTGGCTGGTATTCTTTGTTGCAGGTTGTGCATTTGAGGGAGGTGATGTTGGGCATTAAAATTTTCCAATAAATTGAGTTATTGCTTCTTTTTGTTAAAATTAAAAAGGCATATTCAAAGTTTGAGACGTTTTACTTTCTCTTCAACGGCAACCTCGTCCGCCTCACCCCATCAAACTGATAAAACGCATTTGCCGCCGCGGCAGCGGTCGGAACCAGCCCGATTTCACCGACGCCTTTGGCACCGAACGGCCCGTGCGGGTCGTGCACTTCCACACCGATAACCTCGATTTCCGGTGTTTCTTTGGCACGCAAAACACCGCATTTGCGCAGGCGTGTGCTTTTCGGCACACCATTTTCCATTTCCAAATCTTCGGTGAGCGCGTAACCCAGTCCCATGTGCACAGCACCCTGGATTTGGCCTTCGAATAGATTGGGATTAATGATTTTCCCGGCATCATGGGCTGCAATAATTTTTTCGATTTGCCCGTTGTCATCGAGAATAACGACCTGTGTGGCGTAGCTGTAGGAATAATGGGTGATGATTTCATCGACGTCGGCGCCGGGTTTAGTCGTCCAGTCGCAGATCCAATGGCCCGTGTATGTTTTGCCCACAAGCTCGGACAAAGCATGCTTTTCAAGATCGTTTTTCAATTTTTCCGCCGCATCGATGACAGCATTGCCGATGAGCGAAGTTGCCCGGGAAGCCGTGGTCATGCCGGCTTCAGCGCCAGCTTTTGTTTCAACCCGCACCTCGACGATGTTCGTCGGAATGCCGGTGACCTGATGCAAAAACTGGATTGCCATGGTATGCACACCCTGGCCCATCTCCGTCCAGCCGTGGTGCAGGATGATGTGATCCGCCGATTTGATTTCGATTTTCACCGTGCTTTCGTCGGGCATGCCGTTGCCGATGCCGGTGTTTTTCAGGCCGCAGGCGATGCCGGCATATTTGGCATTCTGGAATTTCTCTTTCACTGCCATTAAAGTATCTCGCGCACCACAGCCACCAGTAATAATTTGACCGGTGGAGGTCGAGTGGCCTTCCTGCAGCGCGTTATCGTAGCGGAATTGCCAGCGTTCGAAACCACCTTGTTCGCAGAGATCGTCGATACAGCTTTCAAGAGCAAATGTCACCTGATTCACACCAAAACCACGCATGGCGCCGCAGGGCAAATTGTTGGTGTAAACCGCTTTGCTATCAATATCCACCGCCGGAATATGGTAAGCACCGGTGGCGTGTCCCGCTGCCCGTTCCAGCACTTTCATGCCGACAGAGGCATAGGCACCAGTATCGCCAATGATGTCCGCCTTGAGCGCTGTCAGTTTGCCGTTTTTATCGCAGGCCACCGTGTAATCCATTTCAATGGGATGGCGCTTCGGGTGCATGCGAATGCTCTCATCGCGGGTGAGTTCGATTTTTACCGGTTTCTGCAGGAGCAGAGCGGCAAGTGCTGCGTGTCCCTGCACGGTTAAATCTTCTTTGCCACCGAATCCGCCACCATTGGGTACAAGTGTAACCAGGACGTCTTCTTCTATTTGACTTAAAATTTTCGCCAGTGCCTTCCGGTCTTCGTAAATACCCTGCCCCTGGGAATACACCTGCAACTGGCCGTTTTGCGGCAAAGCGATGCAGCACTCCGGTTCCATAAAAGCGTGTTCGATCCGTTGGGTATTGTAGGTTCCTTGGGAAATGTAAGCTGCTTCCCGCAGTGCTTTTTCGACATCACCGCGCTTGATCGCCGTGCGGGAAAGCAGGTTGCCTTTGGGATGGAGTGCCGGGGCTTTTTCCGAGAGGGCGAAGTGGGGATCGGTGACAGGTTCCAGAATTTCATATTGCACTTCAATTAGTTCGACCGCTTCTCTGGCGATGTCTTCATTTTCTGCCACAACACAAGCAAGCACATCACCAATGTATCGCGTTTCTTCACCGACGTCCACCATCACCGGCCAGTCGGGAACGATGAGCCCGGTGTAACGATCGCCGGGGATATCACCGGCAGTAAAAATGCGCTGTACTCCCGGAAGTGCCTTTGCCTTTTCTGTATTGAGGGAAATAACTTTCGCACGTGGGTGGTCGCTGAATTTCAGTGCACCGTGCAGCATGCCTTCGAAGGACATGTCCGAAACAAAAGGTCGTTGACCCAGTGCCAGCTTGCGGGCATCGTATTTCGGTTCACGCTCACCAATGCCACCGGCGGAGACCAAAGCAGCAACAGGTTGGTTTTGCCTTAGCGCTTCTGCAGCCATAAGAATAGCGTCTTCTATTTTTTTGTATCCGGTGCAGCGGCACAGATTAGGGGTCAGTGCTTTGCGGATTTCCTGTCTATCCGGTTGTGGATTGGCATCGATAATCGCCTTCCCACGCATGAGAAATCCCGGTGTACAAAATCCGCACTGCACCCCGCCCGCTGCAACAAAAGCGTCTGCTAATGCATCCTTGGTGCGCTGGGCCAAACCTTCGATAGTAACGATTTCACCCTCTGCGACCTTTTCCATTTTGATGGCACAGGCGAGGGTGGCTTTGCCATTGAACTCGATGGTGCAGCAACCGCACGAGGCTTGCGGCGAACAGCCGTTTTTCAGGGAGGTTATTTTTTCGTGCTCACGCAGATACTTTAACAATGTAAGATCAGCCGGGCCGTTGTACTCTTTTTTTTGTCCATTGAGGGTAAAGTGCATGGGAAATTCTCTCTTTATTTATGCAAACATATTCTGTTGAATTCATAATAAGAATTTTTATCTTTCGCAAAGATAAAATTGGAAGGAAGTTTTTAAATGGCCACATTTGAATCCAAAGTGTCAGAAATTTTCGATGAAAATCCAAAACTCGCTCGTAGCATTCCTACTGTAATCAGGAAAATTTTTCAGGAATCAGAGTTCAAATTTAAGCAGCGCCTACGGAATGAAACGGAAGCAGCCATTCAGCAGGATTTGACACGGCTCTACGACATCCTTTTTATAGATTATTATCATGGCAACCTAAATGATCGGTTTATAAGCTGGGTGATAAAAAATCGTGCTAATGCATTCACGGAAGAGGAACTTGATGAAATGCGGGCGCAGTCCGAATCGCATCTTGATTTTTATGAAATTCAAAAAGTGGTGCCTGGCAAAGGGAGTTACATCAAGTCGCTTTGCGGCTCAAATGCAGGTTTTTTGAACGATATTTCAACCTCAAGAAGCCTCGTGAAATGGGATATCATGCTGATGCGGTGCTACTTTTATCGTGGGGAGTATCATGCAACCGGTACTGCAAAATTGTTTCAACGGCAAGAGAAGGAATTCATAGTGGAGCGAATTGAAGAAGCGCGCTCAGAAAGAAGAATGGATTCTTTAGAATTTGATTATGCGGATTTCGCAAAAACGCACTGGGATATTTTCTTTCAGATTGAACGGGAAATCGCCAGGCGAGGAGAGAACAGGAAATTTTATACAAAATATGGCATTTTGCAACTTTGCGAGGTCCACTTTCAGGTTAATGATATCCAATCTTTACTTGCGAAGATTGATGATCAGGAGGAATTTAATTTTATTGAATCAAAAAGAATAAACGGGAAAAAGAAAAACCGGGAAACGATCCGCCACCAATTTGACTGGCTTTCATGCGGTATTGAAAAAGAGCTCGAACCAATACAAACGGGAGAGGTTGCGGATGGACTTATTCTCTCCACTTCTCAACTTGACAATAAAGGAAATTCGCTTGGAATAGAAGCGATAGGGACGTTATTTGTGGAACCCTATCTCTGCCGACTTGAAACACGCTCCCTCGATTTGGCGGAATTTGCCAAAAACCATTTTGAGCATATTTTCGGTGATTCGGTCAAATTTAAACGCATTGTCAAACTGAAAATGGATTTCAAGCGCGATAGAAAAAACGCAGAAGAGCCGGAAGAAGCCAATCTGCCTGACCAAATTGATCCGAAAGTACTCAAATCGGTTGGCGAGAAATACTATCTCGGTTTGCTTGATGAAAGTATACCTGCCTTAAATAACCTCACTCCCCGCGAAGCCCGGCATGATGCTGTTGCCTATCCACTGCTTGTTGATTGGTTAAAAAGTCTGGAAAATATGGCTGAGAAAAAAGATGATAAGATGCAGATCCCGGTTCCGGTGAAAAGGATCAAAAAGGAATTGAAGATTGATTGGTAGCAGTTCATATTTTTTCTTGCATATCTCGGCACGTGGTAACACCATCCTTGGGATGGCTTGTTGCATCAATGAGCGCTGTGCTAACAAAATGATCACCCGCAAAACGAAGTTCGGCGAAGTAAAACCACCCCGATGACCTTTGACGAACGGATAGCAAAGCTGAACCAGGTGATGAAAGGTTGGATGCATTACTTCAAAATCGAAGATTATACGAAGTAAATATGCGAATATGCATGCAAAACTGAGAGTCATTGATGTTTGGATACGCCGCCGTTTGCGCGGTTGTATCTGGCATGATTGGAAGAAACCAAACAGGAAGATGAAGAATCTTATGCGTTTGGGAATTCCGAAAGGGATGGCTTATGCATGGAGCAGAACGCGTATGGGAAGATGGGCTGTGGCTTGTAGTCCGATATTGAGTACAACGATCACGATTGGTCGTTTGGAAAGTCGTGGCTATGTGTCGCTGGAATCATACTATCTGAAAGTTCGGAAGACTGTAGGTTCATAAATCGAAGATTATGCGCAGCAAAACCGCCGTGTACGTGATCCGTACGCACGGTGGTGTGAGAGGCGCACTCCGGTCTAACGGCCGGAGCCGCCTACTCGATTATATTTGTTGAGATTTCGACGAATGATTAGCTTCTTAGGCACTCTGTCCTTCTTCACGGACGGACTTCTCCTATGCATGTAAGCTATCTTTAATTTTATGTATCGTGCTAAGTATATTTCGAGCGCTGGTCTCGCTATTAGGGCTCTTAAGAGCACCAATTGCACTTAGATATCTAAATACCAAGAAAAACCTAAAATCGGCGCTGGGGTATTGTGTAGATTGAGAACCCTCCTTATAAAATAAGTATGTCTCAACCAAACATTGAACCAGACAAAGAACTGTATAGACCCGTAAAACCAATTCTCCTTTGCCGGAATTTATCTTCCCAGATTTTGATACAAACGACAAAATCGCAATGATATCTGCTGCTGTCTCTGTCCTCCAACTTTGAAGTATTTCTTGATCTTCATTGAACAAATTCAAATAAGATATAGCTTCTTGATCGTTGACTGACGTCAAATCAGAAAAAAGACTCTTAATCATCTTTTCTGCAGATTCTACTGTTAGGCTTGAACCTTGACTGTTGGTTTCTTGAATTAGATGTCCATATTCATGTGCAAGCATAAAATATATTACATGAATCAAAGTGTCGTGTTTTTCAACGACCAATTCAAGTAAGTCTTCGGGTTTTGAGTCTGGCCTAAGTATCGGGAAATCTGGTACATTTGATAAATCTAACTTAGAAAGCGGCTTCCAGGAATCCCAGAACTTATACAAACCATTTATCTCTTTGGTAACCGCCTCGGGAATTTTGTCTGGGGCAGAGTCATAATGATCTTCAAAATATTGTAATACAAACCGTCGAGTGTTGACTAAATATAATAGTGTTTCTGCTATTAGGTCGTTAACGAAAATTTGCCCGGGTATAATCCTTCCGTCAGAGAATGATTCGTAAACATCCTGCAAATTTGTATTCTGAGTATATTCATCCTTCGATATTGAATACTTTCCTAAAACGTTTTTTACTGAATCAGCCATTTGAGTCGGAGTAAAGTAATGTGATATATCGTAGTAAATATTGAATAGCGGTGGCGAAGGCAACTCTAAATAAACGAGAGGGTTATATTTCGCCTTTTTGCAGCCTTCCTCAAACAATGCTATGGAGTATTGCAATAACGCTCGCGCATAGGCTCGCCTGCCTTCAGGTGGTCGTTTAAGATTCTGAGCATCATTTGCATCTATTCCTGAGCCAATATTAATGTAGAGCATCATAACTTATCACCTGTCATTTTCAATGATGAGATGTAGGCCGTTTCTTGTGCTCCTTGGTAACCACAATATGCTCGATTTCCATTCCTTTGGCTATTTCCAAGTACATCTCTATGTCTTTAGGTGTTGCGTCCCGGTGGAATTCGATTGTCTTTCCAGTAGAGCTGACTATACGGACTGTCCCATTCTTTCTATTTGTCAAAAATGTAAGAATGGAATTGATTAATAGCGTTAGGCTGCTTAGTCCAGCGACAATTACGGCGCCTGTTTCTGGCGAAATAGTAAAACCATACCGATCAGGTCGATTTATGCTGATCTCTGAAAACATCCGCACTTGATCATTGCCGATTTCCAGTTCTCTGGCAAATTCTTTGGCTTTAAAACCTTCTATTAGGATTTTTACTTTTTCCATGGATAGAATCCCTCTTTAGACGTGAATTTGTGGAGTAAAAATATAACGCCTGGCTGTGGTGAGAGCGGTTGATCACCACGAAAAATCAACAAAGCCGACAAACTATGCACCGCCCAAAAACCGGAAACTGGCATGAGCGGAGCGAATCACCACCAGCAAAAGGTGTGTGCCCGGCATGGCACGTGTATATTTTAAT
>JACKDF010000012.1 GCA_020633655.1 Deferribacteres bacterium | reverse complement strand
ACCTGACCTACCCCGAGCCCTGTCGGGCCCACCCCTTCCAGAAGGGGAATTGACTGGCAGTCGCTTCGCTCCGCCTATTTTCACTCGCCATATATGTATATGCATTGAATTGAATTTTTATTTGTTGAAATCATGCTTTAACTTAACCCCGAAGCGATCTCAAGGAGTAAACCATCAATACACAACTCTTTCTACCCGTCTTTCTTTCTTATCTCTGCTTGATGATATTCGTCGGTTGGTTTGTCTCACGAAAACAGAAAGGTGGCGCGGCTTTTTTAATGGGCGGTCGTCAGTTGAGCCTTGGACTGCTTCTTGGAACCGTGGTAGCAACCGTTGTCGGAACAGGTTCCAGCATGGGCGCCGTGAAAAATGCCTATGTGAATGGGTGGGGCGGTGCACTCTATGGCATCGGGGGCGGAGTGGGAATATTACTCATCGTGCTGTTTTTTTCGGACATGCGAAAGCATAATTTTATGACGATGACCGAAGAGATTACTTTTTATTATGGCGGGAACAAGATTGTTCGAGCTGCCGTTGCCATCATTTTATACCTGGCGTCCATCGGCTGGCTTGGTGCACACATTTTAGGTGGGAGTTTTTATTTAAGCTGGACTTCTGGATTAGACCTGTTCACTGCAAAAATCATTACAGCTTTTGGATTCGGGTTATATGTTATCATTGGTGGTTATCTCGCCGTCGTTTGGACGGATACCATACAAGCGGTCATTCTGTTTACCGGATTTATAGTGCTCGCAATCATGGCCGTACCTGCCGCCGGTGGATTTGATACGATTCGAGCGACTGTTTCTCCTGAAAACTTATCCTTTCTGGGATTCAAAAAAAGTGGATTGATTCCGGGTATATCACTGGCCGTATCCATTTCCGTTGGGATTCTTTCCGCACCTTCCTTCAGGCAGCGCCTGTACACGGCTAAAAATATTTCCGTCGTAAAAAAGGGGTTTTACTTTTCAGCCATTGTCTATTTTCTGTTTTCCATACTTCCGGTACTTATTGGCCTCAGTGCCAATGCAATGAATCCGGATTTGGCAAACAGTAGTATGGCATTCCCTTTTATGGCCACTCACATCCTGCCACCATTGCTCGGTACTTTGGTTATAATAAGTGGATTAAGTGCGACGATGTCTTCCGGCGATTCAGACGCCTTAACCGCTGTAACAATTCTGCTGAGAGATGTTTGGGTGGTGTTCACAGGGAAAGTTCCACGCAAAGAGGATGTTGTCCGTTACTCACGATGGGCGATATTCTTTAGTATTATGCTTGCGTTTTCCTTTGGTATCCTTGCGGAAGACATATTGGGTTACATCACCAAAATGATTTCAACATTGATGTCAGGTATGTGTATCGCTGCCATATTCGGTCGATTTTGGCCAAGAGCAACATGGCAGGGGGCCATGGCGGCCTTCATAAGTGGCTCCGTCATATCATTCGTTATCTTTTCAAGTACTTCTCTCTCAGAATACTTTGGTAATCCAATTATACCTTCCTTAGCTGGAGCAGCATTGGCACATGTGGTTGTCAGTCTCGCTTCGCCAAAGAACGAAATTTCCGATGCAGATGCGCTTGAAATAATTAATAATGAACGAAAGGTAATGGATCTTTAAAATCGTGTGCAGGATCCATTTTACATTGCAGAAAATATTATGGCATAGAATGGTCCTTGTTTGGTCATCCCGAGCTCTATAGCTGGCTCACAAGCTTGGATGCAGATCGAGGAAACGCTAACCAAAGCGACCAATGGCTTGCTTTTTTACACCTATAGCAATTTGCAAAAGGCATGTCCTATAGAAGTCATTCCGGTCGCCTGCTTTTTGGCGTGCCGGAATCTCCACGATTCTACCATGAGTTGGGGGATTCCGGGATTCGATAAAAACATCGAACCCGGAATGACTGCCAGAGATTGATTATAAGACAAAACTTTTGCAAGTTAAAGTGCCTCATGTGTGGCGTGACGGCAAAAAACTTCATCAACACAACCCCCAAAAATCGATTGACAAAAGGCAGACGCAATCCTATATTCATTACATGAAATACATAAATTGGAATCCTGAAAAAAACGAAATTATCAAACGGGAACGCGGGATATCTTTTGAAGAAATTGCCTTATTAATTGAGTCTGGCGGACTGATTGGAATCGAAGAAAATCCTGGATATCCCAACCAAAAAATGTATGTTTTAGAAATCGACAACTATGCCATCATTGTACCTTATATGGAAAACGATGATGAGATATTTTTAAAAACAGCTTTTCCTAGCCGGAAATACACAAAAAAATACGGTTTGAAGGGAGAATGATGAATAAGATAAATAAAAAAGCATTTAAGCCAATCGATCAGGAAGAGAAAGATTTGATGGAATCATTCGAACGTGATGAATGGCAACCTGTTAAAAATATTGAGCAGGAAAAGAAGAAAGCAATGGAAGCGGCTCGAAACACGTTAAAAAAAGATAAAAGAATCAATCTTCGTCTTTCTCAAAAGGATTATCACCAAATCCAGATCAAAGCAATTGAAGAAGGTATACCTTATCAAACACTTATTTCAAGTATTGTGCATAAATATCTAAATGGCTCTTTAACGCCCCGCTGAGAGAGAAGAAACGGAACAAACGCCTGCTCTTAAAGTGAGGACCGATTACCTGATCCAGCGAATAGAATCCGTTACTTTGCATACCTTAGAACGGGCAGCTTTAGCTCTCGGCAAGCGACTGCATGTTGACTTTATCTAAGGAATTGGCAAAAATTGTTTAAGATTCACTCTCATACCTTGGAGAGAAAATTTTTTGTTTTTGTTACATTTTTACATGCTCAATATCGCAATAGATAATTCAAAAGATAAACTATAATGGTAATAAACATGTTCAATTTTACACCAATTTAAAAGTTAGTAATGTAAATCTTTACTTACTGTATGTTAAATATTATTGTTAAAAAGAATAAATAAATTTTAACTCATAAAAAAGCAAGTGAAAGGAAATTGTAAATGGGAAGTCATAGTAAATTCAAAATCACTAACCATATGAAACATTTTGGAATCGGGTGCTTATTAACGCTGGTTGGAATTCTTTTATCGGGAGTTGGAAACTTTATATTTTTTGGTGTTATAATCATCGGAATTATTGAAATATTTTATGGATTTATTGGATATGCAACTATCATCTCCTCAAAAAGGAAAGGCATTTTAATATCCATAATATGGACTATATTAGTAATTGTACTTATGATTTTTATTGCAGAAAGTAAAGTAATGAAAAATCTTATAGACAATTATGATGTGCAGCAATTTTGTGGAGCTTTAATAGGATTCTTGATGACTATTATACTTTGGATAAAAAGATTTAAAACATCTGGAAAAATAGAGATGTCAATTTATAGTATTATTATTTCCTTTTTTTCCGTAACAATTTTAGGTTCATTAGTATTTTGGGGATCCCGTGATAACGATTTATCTATGCAATTAGGAATGGCTGGAGCACTAGCCATATTAATTATTTGTATTGCAATTATAATAATGAGCAATAAATTAATAAACAATAAATTAAATTGACACATTGCGATGAGCGCAAAATATAGTCTACAACTGTTGATAATAACCATATTTACATTCATCAGTTGTCAAAAATTAGTTCCGAACACAGCCGGAGGTTCATTGTGTTTTTTAGGTTTAAAACCGCTGCAATATAAGTCTGTGTTCGCTTACGAAAATGTCAATTTTTAAAGCAAATTCGCTCTGGAATAATTTTTTAAATTTGCAGTAAAATTTATAATTCTACAACAAAATTAATTGGGAGACCGTAGATATGGAATTTTTTAAAAAGCTACAAATTGGTTTTTTTCTGGTATTACTATTATTTTTACTCTCTTGTTCTAAACATGAAATAAGTCCAGGCAAAAAAATAATACAAGAAGTAAACATGGAAGCGTTTGGTGAATTAATAGATGCAGACGGTAATGTTTACGCTACAATAAAAATAGGAAATCAAGAATGGTTGGCTGAAAACTTAAGGGTGACTCACTACAGCAATGGCGATCCTGTTCCGAATGTGATGAATGCAATAGAATGGTCAAAACTAAAAAGCGGCTCGTACAGTGCATATGCGAATAAAACATCCAATATAGAAGCCTTTGGTTTATTGTACAATTGGTACGCAATTTCTGATAAACGTAATATTGCCCCACAGGGCTGGCACGTACCAACGGATGAAGATTGGAAAGAGTTAGAGGAATATTTAGACAATCAAGCAGCAAGTAAATTAAAGACAACCAGGGGTTGGTACAAGAATACCAATGGAACAAATGAAAGCGGTTTTACAGCTCTTCCTTCCGGTTTCCGTAATGTCTTTGGAGAATTCAACAGTATCGGTCGCACCGGTGGTTGGTGGTCATCTACTGCTCAGGAAGGTGACTTCGCTTGGCTCCGTACTTTGCGGTACATTACTCCAGAATACGTCCGCGGTGAATTCGGGATGCAGGGCGGTTTTAGTGTTCGTCTTGTTAGGGATTGACTAACTGGCTATTTGTGCCTAGGGGTTCTTCCCAAGGAAAACAATTACTAAAAGTAGTTTTAAAAAAATAATGAGCCCATATGACGATTTACTGGTGTTTGGAATTGCCTTGTTTGAATGTTAAAAATATTTTGAATTTAATAAGAAGTGGATAGATTTAATTCTTGAAGATAAACTGGCAATAATTGAAAAAGAAAATAGAAAAAAAGCTGTTAAACGGCTTTTTCAGATATTATATATGAGATCAAATCAGCAGGTAAAGGTTAACCATTAGCAGTAGACGTGGAACCGCCCCTTTTTTCGGGATATCCTTCCGCGCCTATAAAATTGAAGACAATTCGCCGCTACGATGAAAGCTTTGTAATTGTTTCCGATTAATGTCAATTTATACGCAATGTCAAAACGAAAACTTGCAAATGTCATTTCGAAGCTCTTTTTGCTGAGAAATCTTAGAGCCTGCAAATAAGATTTTTGTTTCGCAAGCCTTCTCTTTATGTATAAAATACGGTGTTCAAAACGACAGAAACTGGCGTTTCTAGTCTATCCAAAATTTTAATCCGAATGGGACTGAATTTCCTCAAGATAAAATAACAATGAACTACAAACACATCCTATTCTTCACCCTAGTCTTCACATCACCAATCAATGCACAGGAAGCGCCGGTAACCATCCGCGAAGCGTTAATGCTCAAAGCTGTGGATTATTACCGAAACATCAACCGCGTGGATCCGGTGGAAGCACGTATCGTTTTCAATAAATGGAAATCACCGCAGGAGGGTGACGAAGTTGATTTGGGCGAGGGGAACCTAAACCAATGGCGCAGAGTTGTGGCTGATTCAACCGGTTGGTTTAATGAAGAAGATTTGCGCGGTGGGTATGCTTACATTCCCATCCAGTCGGATCGGGAAAAAGTGATGATCCTTGAAGGCTTGGGCTACCGTTTGGCTTACTTCAATGGCGAGTTGCGAAGCGGAAATATGTACGGCTACCAGGAAAATTGGGAGTCCTGTCAGCCCCACTTTGATTTCTGTTTTTTACCTGTACTGCTCAAACCCGGAAGAAACGATTTGCTGGTTTTCGGCGCCCGTGTTCCCCGCTTTAAAGTTCGAATACACGAACCGGAAAGTGAAATATTCCTCAATATCAAAGACACAACGTTACCGGATTTGCTGGTTGGCAGCACAACCGATGCATTCGGCGCCGTTGTCGTTGTCAATGCCTTAAGAAAGCCAGTCAAAAATCTGCAATTAATTACCACCCTTAAAGGCGGCAAAGAAACACCCAATGAAGTCCCGATTATCCAGCCGCTGTCGGTTCGCAAAGTTGGCTTTAAATTTTCCGGAATAGCGCCAGCCGAGACAGGCAGCGCGAATTTGCATCTTCAACTTGTCCGAAAAACCAGCGCTGGACAGGAATTGCTGGACAAAAAAGACCTCCCCCTTTCCGTTAAATATCCATTGGACAACCAAAAGCGCACCTTTGTAAGCCAGATCGATGGCAGTGTGCAGTATTATGGATTGAATCCGGCGCAATATACCAAACGCTTTCCAAATCCAGCCTTGTTTCTTTCTGTCCATGGCGCAGGCGTCAAAGCCATCAACCAATCCGGTTCTTATTTGGGCAAAGCGTGGGGACACATTGTTGCGCCAACCAATCGCAGGCCGTTTGGTTTTAACTGGGAAGACTGGGGACGAATGGATGGTCTGGAAGTGTTGGATATCGTAATGAAGGATTTGCATATCGATCCCAACCATGTTTACCTAACAGGCCATTCCATGGGCGGCCACGGCACCTGGCATCTCGGCTCACTGTATCCCGATAAATTTGGCGCTATCGGTCCCAGTGCTGGTTGGCTGTCTTTTTGGTCCTATCGCGCCCGGGGACAACTCGATTTGGAAAACGCGAATGAAATGGAGCGCATGCTGCTTCGCGCCACGCTGCAGAGCCAGACTTTTAAAATGATCCCCAATTATAAAGACATCGGCATCTACATCATTCACGGGTCGGACGATCAATCGGTGTTAGTCGATGAATCCCGCGCCATGGTCAAAGAGCTGCAAAAATTCCACAAAGATTTTGTTTATCACGAGGAAACCGGCGCTGGCCACTGGTGGGATAATTCTAACGAGCCGGGCGCTGACTGTGTTGACTGGCCGCCACTGTTTGATTTCTTCGCCCGCCACGCGAACCCATCAAAAGAACAAATACTGCAAGTCGAATTTCAGACACCCAATTCAGGCTTGACTTCGTGGAACTACTGGGCAGGCATCGACGCACAAACAGAAATCTGCAAAATGAGCAAAATCAAAGTGCGCTTCGATCCCGGTAACCAGCGTTTCGTCGGTTCTACAGAAAACGTGGCTCGCCTGGTTTTGGATGTTGCGCATTTGGATGTTGAACGGCCAATTACTGTTGAATTGGATAGGCAGCGCATCGAACATATCCCTTTTCCTGAGGAAACAAAAAAGCTGTGGTTTTACAATAAGGACGGCAACTGGTCAGCTGGAAAAACACCACATCCATCTTTGAAAGGGGCGCACCGGTACGGCGTATTCAAAGATGCATTCAAGAATCGAATGCTTTTTGTTTTCGGAACCAAAGGAACCGAGGAAGAAAACGCCTGGGCTTTTACCAAAGCCCGTTACGACGCCGAGTATTTCTGGTATCAGGGAAACGGCAGCATCGACGTCATCTGCGATGTCGATTTTGATGCCTCCGCCGAACCCGAACGGAATGTGATTTTGTATGGAAATGCCGACACAAATGCTGCATGGAATACGCTGTTGAGTGACAGTCCAGTACAAATTAAAAAAGGCGAAATTCGCATCGGCAAAAAGGAATTGAAAGGCAATGATTTGGGTTGTATTTTCATTCGCCCAAAGCCCGGCAGCGACATCGCCAGCGTCGGGGTGATTTCCGGTACCGGAGCTGTCGGCATGAAAGTAAATGATCGCAGGCCAGCATTTGCCCCTGATTTTGCTTATCCCGATTTGGCTGTTTTCAGCGCCAGGAAATTCAGTGAAGGGAAAAACGGAACGATCGCAGCCGGTTTCTTTGGATTGGATTGGCAGGTCGAATCCGGTGATTTTGTTTGGACGGAATAAATTATAACTAAAATTTCTAAAATAAGAATCGCATGCCCGCTAAATACGCGAAAAGCGCTAAAATTTTTACTTTTTCGCGTATTTAGTGCATTTAGTGGGCTGTTTTTATTGTTTGGGCATTCCTGAAAGTTCATTTTTGAAATTTAAGTATTATTTCAAGGTATACTTCATGAAAAACAAACTCAAATTCTGGACATGGCTGATTCCCGATACGAAGAAACCGCTTGAAGAGTGGAAACGCACATTCAGCAAAATGAAAGCGGCGGGAATTGATGCTATTTTACCGCAGATTTATCAGAGCAGAAAAGCACTTTTTCGCAGCGACCATTTGCCTATGGATGACGAGTGGCTGGAGCGTATTCTTCCAGTCGCCAAAGCCGAAGGATTGGAAATCCATGCCTGGATGTGGTCGATGCCCTGCAATATCCCCAAAATCGAGGAAGACCATCCGGATTGGTTTTGTGTGAACCGAAATCTGCAATCGGTTTTGGTAAAACCTGCTTATGTACCTTATTACAAATTCATGTGCCCATCGCACCCTGGTGTGCACGAATTTGTTCAGAAGACGGTTACTGAACTGGCATCGTTTTCCGATCTCGATGGCATTCATTTGGATTACATTCGCTATCCGGATGTGATCTTGCCTGTTGGACTGCAGCCGAAATACGGCATTGTTCAGGACCGTGAATTTCCTGAATACGACTATTGCTACTGCGAAGCGTGCCGCGGTGATTTCAAAAAACAAACCGGTATCGATGCTGTTGAACTCAAAGATCCTTCAACCAATATCTTATGGCGCCAATTTCGGAACGACCGTATTACATCGCTTGTTAATGAAAAATTAGTCCCGATTGCACGAAAAAACAAAAAACAAATAACAGCGGCGGTTTTTCCCAACAGAGGCAATGTACGACAACAATGGCAAAACTGGCATCTTGATGCCTTCCTGCCGATGCTCTACCACAAATTTTATAATGCTGAAATCCCCTGGATTCAGGAACAAACCAGAATCGGTGTGAAAGCCTTGACAAAACAGACTCCCATCTTTAGTGGTTTGTTCGTTCCCAGCCTGTCACCGGAAGAACTTAAAGTGGCAATGGAAAATGCACTTGCCGGTGGAGCACAAGGTGTCTCGTTATTTAATGCGGATAGCATGACTGATAGTCATTGGAAAATTTTTCAGAATACAGTCAAGAGTTTATAACTTTCACACTTAAAATTAAATAAATATGCAGTAAATCGTGGAACAAAGACAGTATGTAGTTCAGGCTTTAGCCTGCCCAAACTAAAGCTTGAACTACAAACCTTCAATTCCTGCGTTTTGCTACACACCTAAAATCAGAGCCCATGGACACCACCAAAAAATATCTACATTCGGGATGGGAGTACGCTTTTTGCGAGCATGAAAGTGTGCACACACCCTCCAATTTTTCTGATCTCATTTTTCGGCCAGCTAAAGTCCCAGGATCGAATTTGTCCGATCTGCAAAAAGACGGCTTTGTGGAAAAAGATACAAGCCCGGATTACGAGTCATCTTTCTCGCCATACAAACGAAAAGATTTTATTTATCGCACCACATTTTCCAGCGGAGGAGTATCCGACAAGAAACAAGTCTATTTATGTTTCGATGGCCTGGATACCGTATGCGAGATTTTTTTGAACGGAAAAAAGCTCGCTTCCATACAGAATTGCCACGTCCGGTATCGGTTCCCCATAAAGGAATTGATACGCGATGCAAGCAATGAACTAACGCTGGTTTTTCGTTCGCCGACACTCGAATCGCAAAAACGGCAGAAAGCCTATCCTGTGCGTTTTCCCACGCATTTGGATATCGACTACATGTATTTGCGAAAACCGGCCTATTCCTTTTTCTGGGATTGGGGACCGCAAATTCCTGTAAGCGGTGTTTTCAGACCAGTCTACCTCCACGCTTTTGATGATGCCTGCATTGATGACTACCAAATTCGTTATCAAGTTCTGCCTGATAAAGTTGTCGGAACCGTGAAAATTCACACAACGACAATTGAGCAAGCTGAAGTGTTGCTGAATGTTGGGGAGATTTCTTTTTCAAAAACCTTTTCCGGAACAGAATGCACAGTCGAATTTGAGATTCCAAACGCACTGCTATGGTATCCGAACGGTGCCGGGGAGCCGTATTTGTATGATTTACAACTCACCCTGAACAAGCATGGCGTACTGGATAAAAAAACGCAGCGCATCGGTTTTCGAAAAATCGAAATCTCGCAGGAAAAAAGAACCGATGGAAAAGGCACGCGCTTTTTATTTAATGTAAACGAAGAACCGATTTTATGCAGGGGCTACAATTGGATTCCCTTCGATAATGATGTTCCGCGAGGTGGCGATGCCTATTACCGTGAGTACATCGAATTAGCGCAAAAAAACAATGTCAATATGCTGCGCATCTGGGGTGGTGGTTTTTATGAAGACGACGAATTTTACCGCCAATGCGATGAAAAAGGCATCATGGTTTGGCAAGATGGCATGTTCGCCTGCACCCTGTATCCCGACGATCAACCCGAATTTATGCGGGAAGTCAAAGCGGAGTTGACCGACAACATCAAACGCTTGCGAAACTACACATCGCTGGTTTTATGGTGCGGTGAAAATGAATGCCATCAGGCGTACCATCAATGGTGGGCCGATCGCCATGAGGAATTTCCCCGTTTTTACGGTGAAAAAATCTATCATGAATTGTACCCGAATCTGGTAAAAAAATACGACCCGGATCGGTTTTATTGGCCGGGATCGCCTTATTCTGAAGGAAAAAATAAAGACTTCAATGATCTCTTTTCCGGGGACTCCCACCCGTGGCTTTTGTTTATCAATACAATGGATTTTACGAATTATCGCGCTGACGTACCCAGCTTTGTCAGCGAAAACGGTATCCAGTCATTCCCGGATTTACGAACGACACTGTCCATCGGTGAACAGGAAGATCGGCATTTTCAATCCTACGTATTCGATACCAGAAATCATTTCGAAAGCCCGGCAAAAAACGAACGCCTGTTGAAATTTATCGCAGCGCTTTTTCGGTTTGAGATGGATTTTGAGAATTTAGTCTATTTATCAAACCTTGCCCAGGCAGAATATTTAAAATATGCTATCGAGCATTGGCGTTCCCACGCATACGATTTTGGTGGTGTTTTAATCTGGCAATTTAACGATTGCTGGCCTGCCATAAGCTGGTCCGCCGTGGATTACAACCGATTGCCCAAAGCCTTGTATTATTACATGACGCGCACCTACGCGAACGATCTCGTGGGATTTAAACAGAACTTCGACATCAATTTTGATCCCGAAGTAGAGCAACACGGGACATTGTTTGTTGCTTCCGAGCACAAAGGGAAATGCACAGGAGAACTAGAATGGCAGGTTGTTAAATTTGATGGCAGTGTGCAATCGAAAGGAAGCGTCGCTGTCGCGATGCCCGGTTCTGGTGCAAAGATTATTCAGGATTTTACAGTTCCCGACTACAAGAAAAGGCGATTTGATAGTGTTTTACACTTACAGGTCAAATGGGACGATGGTCGATCTGCTGAAAACCTGTATACCCTGTCCCGGCCAAAACACATGCATTTTCAAAAACCGGCGTTTTCAATTTCCCAATTGACACCAACCTCAATCAGCATCGAGATTGATACCTTTGCTAAAGGAATTTACATTTTCCATCCCGATAAGCGTGTCACTTTTGATGATAATTACTTTGACTTGATGCCTGGTATAGTAAAGGAAATCACGGCTTCAGTGTCGATTTCAACGGGCGATTTGCAGGTATTTAGTTATTATCATTAACCTGTCTCGTATAATTAGCCTGAACTATCTGAAATCTCGTTTATTCTCATCCCGGAATGCTGTCGTTGAGGATGCAGAGTTTCAGCAAATGTGGATTCCTGCCAAAAACATGGGGGAATGACAAGCCGTAAAGATTGATAATTTTCTTTGAAGTAAGATATTATTCGCGGAGTGCAGACCATTTATGGGCTGTAATGTGCAATCCTTGAAAGGCTTGCACTCCGAGTATAAAAACGAAAAGTACAACAGATATACATATAGTGGAGACGGAATGTTAGAAAGCGAGCGACAGCTTTACGAGCAGCAAATTAAAAAATTCCTGCAGCGATTAAAAGGCAAGTTTTACGACAAAGAGAGTTCCCTAAAAGCGGAATATTGTAAATACACTACGGAAACACCATTCGGGGAGCACTTCAGCGCCAACTATAATGAAATAAAAACCGGCGAAAAATGGGGCAGCAATTGGGAGCGGGCCTGGTTCCACATCACTGGAAAAGTGCCTGACGAATGGCAAGGTCGCATCGTTGTGGCGCGACTTCACGTCGGTGGGGAAGGCTGTATTTTCAATGCCGAGGGAATTCCACAGCAGGCAATCAGCTGCCATTCTATCTGGGGTGATGACTTTCGTCGCGATCGCTATATCATCACTGAAAGTGCGAACGGTGGAGAAGTCGTTGATTTATGGATTGACGCTACGGCTGCGCAGCTTTTCGGTTTGAAATTGCAGGAAGACCCTGTTCCGACTGATGTAAAACGCTATGGTCATCACGAAGCGGAAGTACAGGATTTAACTTTGGCCACCTTTCGCGATGATATTTGGCACTTGTACCTTGATGGAATGGTTTTGGAAAATTTAATGCACGCCTTGCCGGTGGAAAGCGTGCAACGGGCAAAAATACTTTTTGCTCTTCGTGAAGTTGCGGATAAATTCGTTGGAACAGAATCGAATGTTGCCGAGCTGCGGAAATGCTTAGAAAGCGAGCTCGGGAAACACCGAAATGCCTCCGCGCTTACCACCACTGCTGTAGGGCATGCACATATAGATTCAGCCTGGTTATGGCCTTTGTCGGAAACCATCAAAAAATGCGCGCGCACATTTTCAACACAGATCGCTTTAATCAAAAAATATCCCGGATATGTTTTCGGCGCTTCACAGGCGCAGCATTACCAATTCATGAAGAAGTTTTATCCATCGATCTATGAAGATATCAATCAATGTGTAAAAGAAGGAAGCTGGGAAATTCAGGGTGGCATGTGGGTGGAAGCAGACTGCAACCTGATCAGCGGCGAGTCGATGGTGCGGCAATTTATCCATGGAATGAATTTTTTTAAAGATGAATTTGGCGTTACGGTAAAAAATCTTTGGTTACCGGATGTGTTCGGATACAGTGCCGCCATGCCGCAAATTCTCAAAAAATGTGGCATCAATGTCATGGTGACGCAGAAAATATCCTGGAACCAGTTTAATAAATTTCCTCACCATAGTTTTATCTGGCGCGGCATAGACGGCAGCGAAATCGTCGCTCATTTTCCACCGGAGAACAACTATAATTCTGAATTAAAGCCATCGACGTTGCGGCACGCAGAATCCAATTTTAGTGAAAAGGGATTTCTTAATGAATTCCTCACATTATTTGGTATTGGCAATGGCGGTGGCGGGCCGACCGAGGAGATCATCGAAACAGGACTGCGTCAACAGGATTTAGAAGGTACGCCGCAGGTTGTTTTTGGTCACGCTCAAAACATGCTAGACAGGCTAGTGGAACAGCGAGAGAAATTGCCAAAATGGGTTGGAGAATTGTATCTGGAATTGCACCGCGGCACGTTGACCACGCAGGCTTACAATAAAAAAATGAACCGCCAGATGGAATTAAAACTTCGGGAACTGGAAATTTTGTATGCTGCGTTTGCTCCGGATAAATATCCACAGGCTGAGCTGGATACAATGTGGAAAAAAGTCTTGTTAAACCAATTTCACGATATTATTCCAGGCTCCAGCATCAATATCGTTTATCAGGATAGCCGTCGGGATTACCAGGAATTAACATCCAGTGCTGGTGTACTGTACAAGGCTTTGACCAAATATCTCACCGTGCATTCTGAAACGTCCCTTTGTTTCATCAACACACTTTCTTCTCCTTATTCCCGACCACTTGCTTTGCCATCCGACTGGATTGGTTTCGAAGTCTTGGATGAACATGGGAATCCGATCGAAACCCAAATTGTCGGTGATCAACTGATTGTGCTTGGTGATATTCCGGGATTAGGCGTAAAAAGTATTTTCCGCGGTCGATCAATGCAAGATAAATCCAGACAGGTTATAAACGTTCTTTCTGATCCAAAAGTTGTTCTTGAGAATGATCTGATTCGCTATGAATTTTCCAAAGATGGCACGATTCAAAGAGCGTATGATAAGGAATGCCAACGGGAAGTGCTTGCAGAAAACCAATTCGGTAATGTATTAAAATTGTATGAAGATCGGCCAAACAACTGGGATGCCTGGGATGTCGACATTTTTTACGAGCGGCAATTGCGAGAACAGGCGAAACTCGTTTCCATGCAGAAGGGATGCGATGGCCCCATCCTGCACATTCTGCAATTGAAATTTGAAATTGGCAATTCAACTATTTCGCAAACTGTGGCACTGGCCCAGAACAGCAAACGCCTGGAGTTTAAAACAAATGTAAGCTGGCAGGAAAGGCACAAGATGTTACGCGTGGCTTTTACGGTGGATGTGCAATCTGATTTGGCCATTTATGAAATACAATATGGCACCGTCAAGCGTCCCACTCATCGAAATACAAGCTGGGATATGGCTCGGTTTGAAGTGGTCGGTCATCGTTTTGTGGACCTCTCAGATAACCAGTACGGGGTTGCATTGCTCAACGATTGCAAGTATGGACACAAAATTCTCGATAATCTGATGGAAATCAACCTATTGCGTTCACCCACCATGCCGGATCCGGAAGCGGATATAGGCGAGCACGAATTTACTTATGCATTTCTTCCTCACAACAATGCGTTGAATAATTCTGATGTTTACTTGGAAGCAAGCCAACTTAATCAACCCGTTTCAACTCTTGCCGGGGTAGATGGCAGCATGCTGGAGTTCCCGGTGAAGTTGGATTCTAATGAAGTTATTCTCGAAGTCCTGAAAAAAGCTGAGAAATCCAACGATCTGGTTTTACGAATCTATGAACCCAGAGGAATGCATGCTAGCGCTCATCTCATTTTATCTGATGTTCAAACAAAGGTGTATGAAACGGATCTTTTGGAAAACAATGAATGCCTATTGCCGGTTTTGAATGGAAAAATTCATTTAAAATTGAGGCCTTTTGAAATCACAACACTTAAAATTGTATTACGAAGGGATGATTAACCGGATTAGTTTAACCTGATATATTTTTAATTGGCATGCCCAGCGTAATACATCAATGACACAGCACTGGTAATTGCACACCTGAAAATATCAGGCTAAATCAAAAAAAGCAGATTTTTGTTGTTTGTACACTCCAGAGATCAATAGTCAGAGTTTACCTTCAACTATTGATAATAAATACAATCTTAAAAGGGTTCCGCAAGGGCTTTTTTTTTCGGCAAATCTTAACCAAAACAGACGAAAATATTACGCACTTTGAAATTGGAACACTCAGTCAATTATGGTCACAAAATTTTTTTATAGAATGTAGGTTCATGGAAAACTGTCTGTTACGGTGAAAAAAATAGAGATGTTGAAAGGATAGTTTGGGCTGGGATAGGAATGAGCTGAAATTTATAGAGCGAGAGACGAGATTCGAACTCGCGACCCCCACCTTGGCAAGGTGGTGTTCTACCACTGAACTACTCTCGCTATTAGAAGAAATTTTAAAAAAATGTACCGAGGACCGGACTCGAACCGGTACGGTTATATACTAACCGAGGGATTTTAAGTCCCTTGCGTCTACCAATTTCGCCACCCCGGCGCATCTTTGAGGCGGCGATCGGAGTCGAACCGATGAATGGAGGTTTTGCAAACCTCTGCCTTGACCACTTGGCTACGCCGCCAATGGAAAGAGCGAGAGACGAGATTCGAACTCGCGACCCCCACCTTGGCAAGGTGGTGTTCTACCACTGAACTACTCTCGCTATTTCAAAGAGTGCTAAAGATAATTTTTTTTACATATCAATGCAAGATGTTTTTGATCTGAAATTTGTAAAATTTACTGCTAAAATAAAACCGCATCACAATCAAGATTCGAAACCACCTTTAAACACAGAGACACGTTTGAAATTTTAAATTATTCAATAGCCGGACGGACTTCATTTTTGAAAATTCTGCATAATCTTCATTTTCGTACTGTTGCGTGCCTTGCCGAACGTCAATCGCAGCATCAACGCATTGCCATTAAGATCACTACCGCCATTGGAATCATAATCGATCAATGCATAACGGATTTGCAATCCCACGTAGGTGGTGCTGTACGGGTGCAGGTAAAAACGGTAACCAAGGCCCAAATTAATATTTTTTGATGCCAGCGCGACATTATCATCCGCACTGCGTCCGGTTATCGCGTCAAAACCCTCATAACCTATTCCTGTCAGTAAATCAAACTCCTGTCGCTTACCTTGATACAACTCACGACCAAACTCCAGTCCCATATAACCACCATTGAATTTGTCCGTGACTTCCAATCCATTTGTGGTATTGACAAAATATGGATTTTGTGCTTTGGCAAATCGCAGTTCTCCCACTATATCCATCATCCAGCGATTCTTTTTCAAGCCCAGAGAAATACCGATGAGTGGATGGTTGCCGAGGACGTTCAAAGCTCCGGCTGGATTCCAGATTCCACTGTAAAGTGCATAGTGTTCTTCGACGCGGTGCAGGGCTTTCTCCAGATAATCTTCGCTATATCGCTGCAGGGCAGTTCCTTTATAAACCGGATCCTGCAATTCTTCCAGAGCACGATCGAATTCATTATTGTAAAATAGGCTTAAAATATGTTCTGGATTTCCTTTCTGAAAACGCTCTTTCTGCTGGATTGCCATGTTCATGGTAAGTTTATTAAATGCCTCGCTGACAAAAAATGTTTTTGGAAGTTGTTCAGGTGTGCTCGAATGGCGCATCTTCCACGCGTCAGGACCCATCTCCTCCGTGCTCTCAACCCGCATTTGATACTTCATTAAATAGCCGAGAATATTGTGATCATAAAGGTCCTCGCTAAATGTGCCGTTTTGCATGGCAAAAAGCAGTTTGAAACGCAGGAGTGGTTCACTTATCGCGCATTCATTTTCCCAATAGTGCATGATCATACGCACAGTATCCAATTGCTCAGCACGATAAAATTTGACAATAAGCTGGGATGAATTCAAAGATTTTTCTTCCCATCTTTTCGCGGTAGTTTCACCTGAGATGAGACTGGTTGTTATAAATAAACTCAGCAGTAAATAACGAAAGATGAATCTCTTCATTGAGTATCCTTTCAAATGAAAACAAATCCCTGTGCATGTTCGAGAATCACATCAACATGGGTACATTGTAAATAAAATACATGCATTGGTACCAGTATTCAGAAATTGGAAATTAAATACAGAAAAGGATTTGAATAAAAACTAGAGCTGGCTTTTGGATTTGCAGAGCTTCAGGGAATAAAAAAGGCTTCATTCTGGACAATGAAGCCTTTTGGAGAGAGTAGTGAAATTGGAATTGTAAGCAGAAACGCAATTCTATTAACTTTGTTTCACAATTTATTTCTTAAATACCGGGAGCAAACAATTCTCCCTTTTCGCATTACTCTTGTTTTGTTATGTCGAGCAGTATTTGTTTCGCTTTTGGGTTGTCGCATTTTCCTAACACTTGAATCGCTGCTTTTCTGACTTGCATATTGGGATCGTCTCTGGCAATTTTACCCAATAAATCGATACTGCTCTCGTCCGCAAGAAAATAGCGCAATTTTTTTACGGCTGTATAACGAATCGCAGGGCTGGCTTCTTCGCGGATAATTTTATGCAAGGTTGGTAATGTGCTGGTTGTATTTTTTTTATCCAACGCATGTATCGCCTGAATTTTGAGCTCCTCGTCTTCTGCAAGATCAGAAAAAAGTCGACGGGCTTCCGAGGTGTATATGTAATGTACACGATCCCCATTCACAATAATCCGGTCGCCTTCAAAATCAACCGGCTCGAAATCAAAGTTAAAATCAAAATCCATTTCGGGCATGTGAAGTTCGATATCCGGGATTTCAATATTGGGAATCTCAATATCCGGCATTTCTGGAAGTTCGATCTCTGCTATATGGCGCAAATGCCGCAGATCAATATCACGCAGCTTTTCCTGAATTTCGAAGAGTTTTTCATTCTGCAGTTCTTGCACCTTCTCCTCAATTTCCTGCAACTGGTCTTCACTTAACTGCTCTCGTTGTTGCAGGTATTGCCTTTTCACTTCAAGCGCTTGTTGCTGTTTCTGTTTAGCCAGTTCTTTTTGAATTTTGGCTTCTTCTTCGATTTTTTTTGCGTCTTTTTTTTCCTGGTTGGTCTGTGCGGATACGGGTTGCAGGATGAAAACCAGGCTTAGAAGCAGCGTTGTGAAATAAATTGAGCGTTTCATATCAATTCTCCTGTTTAAAAAATATCCCACAAGGGGAAAGAATACGAAGATGGTCAAATTAAAAGGCTCGTAGTCTGGGCCCTTGTGGTCTGCATGTATGAAAAAATGCAAATTTTTCATTTTAATATTTCAGTATCTCAAGTAATGCTTTTTGTGATTTATCTGTATGAATCGAACCAAGCGCTCTTACGGCTGCTTTGCGAACGTCGCTGTCCTGATCATTTTTTACGGCGTACAAAAGAACATCCACAGCCTGATCATTTTCGATCTCGCCAATGGCATAAACGGCACTTTTTCGCAATGCAGGTTCAAGCTCAGTTTTTAATATCTGTTCAAGCTGTTGTAAAGCTTCATTCTTTGGGCTCTGTTCAGCAATCTGATAAAGCGCTGCCTTGCGCACCTCAGGATGTTTGGATTTCGAATAAATATCGAAGAGTCCTTTGGTTTCCGATTTTTGTAAATCGGCGTAGGCATACAATGCGGCTTTCGCGACATCCTTGTTGGTGTTTTCCATCGCCTGCTTGTAAAGCAAGGGCACGGCTTTCTGGTCTTTTAAATCAGCGAGGGCGTACAAAGCCGCTTTCTGCAAATTTGCATTACTACTGGTCTCAATGATGGTATTCAGCGCGCCAAATGCTTTTGGGGACCTGGTATCCCCAAGCGCAAAGATGGCTGCTTTTTGTACCACTTCCTCATTATTGGTTTGTGCCGCATTCAGGAGAATGTCAACGGCACCATCTCCCTTTTGATCGGCGAGAGCGTAGAGGGCAGCTTTTTTTACAGAACTATTTTTTGCTTCAGTTAGAATTTTTGCCAGTGCTTTTTCCGCCTGCTGCGATTTCATATCTCCAAGTGCATAAGTCGCTGCTTTGGCCATGGTCATGTCGGAATCGGTGAGAGCCAATGTCTGCATGAGAACGACGACTTGCGGGTCTTTGGCATCATTCAGAGCATATAAGGCTGCTTTGCGCTCTGTTGTTGGTGCATCAGATTTTATAATCCGGATAATCGCTGCATTGGCTTTGGCATTTTTATGGTCTGCAAGCGCATGGATCGCTTTTTTGCGCAAAGGGGATGACGATTCGTGTTCGGCGATCCCAATCAGCTTGTTCATTGCCTCCTCCGATTTGAAATCGGCGAGCATATAAATTATTGAGGAACGAATCTTTTCATTTTTATTGTCTTCATAAATCGTCAGCAGAGTTGAAAGGGCCTGTTCTTCGCCGATGTCCGCCAGGGCATAAATAGCCTGCAGTTTAATGTCGTCGTCCTGGCTTTGTTGCATTTGCTTGAGATATTCTTCATACGATTTGCTCAAAGAACCTGTTTTTGCCAGCACATTTCCGAGATTGATCATCTCCTGTTTTGCGTTATCCGTCCACGAACTGCGGGGATACTTTTTTACAAACTCCTCATAGCACTTAAAAACATCTTCTGCCGGTTGATTGAGTTTTGAGCGTGAATAGCACACCCAATATTCCGCATCATCCACATAACTGCTTGATTTGTAAGTTGTGATAAAATTCTGCATTGCCTGTAACGCACGTTCCCAATTCTGGTCAATGACCAAATCATAAGCTTGTTTGTACGCTTTTGTGTCTTCGGTTTGTGTATTGGGAAAATAAAGGAAACCGTAAGTCGGAATGCCACCTTTGATCACTGTACTTGAACTAAAACTTGTCAGCAGAAGAACGGCAACCGCAAGGGAACGATATTTCCTAACCAAGAGTTTTGGAGCCATCTTTTTCTCCTTTTATAAGTGTATTTTTGTTTTCTCGTTATGTTTTTGGGGAACAGGGGAATGCATTTTATTGCTGCGCAATTGCTCGAGATTGATTTTCAGCAGAATCGAACGCCCTTCAATAGCACTTTGCACGAATTCGATACCCGGGAGATCATTCTCTTCCTCGAGATTTGCCAGCTGCATAAGAATGACCTCCAGTTCCGAAAGAAGCGACAACAAGCGGGGTGCATTTGCTTCGGAAAGGTCGTGTTTCAGAACCGCAGCTTGTTTGATGAGATCACGGGAAAATTTCTTGTTGTTTTTTAAATCGAGTATAAAGGGATCTTCATTTTTCGTATCGAAATTCGCAATTCCCAGGAGCAGCAGATTGGTTTTTTCGAGATAAGTGCTCGTCTGTTTTTGCAGTTCGATTGGAATCGCGTCCGATTCAGGTGTCAATAACTGATTTTGCTTTTGTGCATCGTAGGAAAAATAGAATTTACCAATGAAAATACCGATGAGCAACATGGCCATGGCTGTGCCAATCTGCAAACTAAACCGCGGCAACCGATGAATAATTGGCCACTCTTTCAAACGTGCCCAAACAGGGGCTTTCTGAGGAAGTGGCTGGTGTATTTTTACCTGAACACCGCCCCAGAATCCATCCCAGAATTCTGCTTCAGGTTCCGGGTGTTGCCGCTGGTCCATTAGGCCAAGGGTGGCTTGAATTTGTTTAAATTGCTGCTGACAATTTGTGCACTTCTGCAGGTGTTTATCGAGAGCAGCTTGTTCTTTTTCGGAAAGTTCTTTATAAATTGATAAGACAAAATGGTTTTCATATTTTTTGCAGTTCGTCATTCTGATGCCTCCAGACCAAGGTCTTGTCGGTAAAATGCGAGTTCTTTCTGCAGCTTGCGGATTGCCCGGAAAAGCAATCCCTTCACTGTCCCTTCAGCGATGTGCAGGGTTGCAGCGATGTCCTTCAGTTGCATGTCTTTGTAATGTCGCAGGACAAACACGGAACGCTCGCGCTCCGAAAGGCTTTGCAGGGCGGAATTGATATGCGTCAGTGCAAAGCCACTCTCCGTTGTTTGTTCGGGATTCCCGTGAATCCGGCCGCCGTCAAAAGATGTATTCTCGCTGTATTCATGAGAAAAATCTTCTTTTAGTTCCATGGCAGATAAAGCTTTCTTGCGTCTTTTGTTTATAAACAAATTCACAGTGATGCGGTGGAGCCATACGCGTAATGAGCTCTCACCACGAAAGGATTGAATGGAGCGAAAAACCTGCACAAAAACATCCTGTGCGAGATCCTCCGCGTCGTGGTGATTTCCGGTGAAATCAAGGGCGAGATAATAAATATCGCGCTTATGCTTCTCGACTACTTCACGGAATGCCGTTGCATCACCGTCTCGAATTTTCTGAATTATCTGCTGCTCATCTAAATGCATATTTTCCCTTTCCGCAGATAGAGACGTGAGGGAATGGAGATAGGTTTACAAAAGGTGAGAAAAAAGTGAAGATTATAATTTCAACATGTGTGCATGTGCAGGAGAAAGTGGCGTTTTGAACTCGGCAATTTTAACGAGCATAATTTTAAACCACACAGTAAAACGCTCCGGATGCGCATTAACTTCCTCGTACAAATTTTTTAAGGATTGCCAGCGAACAGCCATGACTTCCTCGGGGTTAGGTGCAACGTCCCCTGTGTATTCACCAACAAAGACATGATCGAGTTCGTGTTCAAACAGGCCGTCATCAAAGGACGTTTTATAGATGAAATCAAATATTTCGTCCATTTTGCACTGGATGCCCAACTCTTCGAAAAGCCGGCGCTGTGCGGCGGCATCGTTTGTTTCTCCTGGTCGCGGATGGCTACAACAGGTATTCGTCCACAAACCGGGAGAATGGTATTTTTCTAAAGCGCGCTGCTGCAACAACAATTCGCCATTTTTATTAAACAACAAAATTGAAAATGCGCGATGAAGCTTGCCCGATTGATGCGCACTCAATTTTTCTTCGACTCCAATTTGCTGGTCGTTTTCATCGACCAGAATAACGAAATCCTGCATGAGCTTCCTCTTAGATTACAGTGATCCTTTTTACCGGTAGGAATCCCACAAAGGCTCAGTGATTCCTTTTGCGTGATTTTCATAGCGGGCCATGACGAACAAGGCATCAGAAAGCCGATTGAGGTAGGAAATAATATAATCACTGACTTTTTCTTCGTGAGAAAGTGTAATCGCTTCGCGCTCTGCACGCCGGCAAACGCACCGCGCAACATGAAGTTGTGCTGCGGCTTTGGCTCCCCCGGGAAGAATAAAATTTTCAAGCGGGCCAACCGTTTCATTCAACTCGTCAATTAATTTTTCCAGCGATTCAACGTGTTTTGCCTCAATTCCGGGAATTTTATAAAGCTTTTTATCCTCCTCCAGAAAACATAAATCAGATCCCAGATGAAAAAGCGTGTTTTGAATTTCTTTAAGCGGAACAGCAAGTGTATCACAAACCTCAAAGGCCAGCACCAGGCCGATGTTCGAATTGAGTTCATCGACAGTTCCATAGGCCTGCACACGCCGGTTGTCCTTGGGAACCCGCTGCCGGCTACCGAGACTCGTCGTTCCGTCATCCCCTTGTTTTGTGTATATTTTTGTTAATCGTGGCATTGTCTTTTCCTGAGCGAAATGTGCAATCAATAATCAGTGTATCCATAATCAAGTATTTTAGTCCTGCTTCGGCAAAGTCAACCTGGTTACAGAGTTTTTGACCGGTCACTGAGCTTGTCGAAGTGCCCGGTTGAATCCGGCCTGGTTTCAACATTTCGACTTGATCAGTGCAGGCAAACTCAACATCCATTAGCTATCACCTCATTCAAGTTGTTGAAGAAGTACGAATGAACTACAAAAAACCAGCCTTAATTATGCACGAAATTTGATAAATAAATGAAAAAATTTAGGCAAATCTACGAATTAAATTCAAAATATTAAAAATAATCTTGACTCTCATAAGAATTTATGTATTTTCTACCAACCAACAGAAAGAGAGAATCTTTTAAATTCAGAAAGCCGAAAATGAACGCACTGAACGTTAAAAACATCGCTATTATGATGAGCATGTGTATGTGCCAGTGTATAACTTCGTTCGGAAGGCAGTCTGGATAGATACAAATTTAATGCGAAAATACAAAAGCCTTTCGAAGTGTCGAAAGGCTTTTTTTTTATCTTGTCAGGTCTAAATTAAGGAGCACATAATGTCTACGGAATATAAATTTGAAACGTTACAGTTGCATGCTGGCCAGCAACCTGATCCAACGACAGGAGCACGAGCGGTTCCAATATACCAGACGACCTCCTATGTATTCAATGACGCCGAGCACGGTGCCAACCTCTTCGCTTTAAAAGAATTCGGCAATATTTATACTCGAATCATGAATCCGACCACCGATGTATTGGAAAAGCGCATCGCAGCTCTCGAAGGCGGTGTAGCTGCATTGGCGGTTTCTTCCGGCCAGGCGGCACAATTTTTAGCACTAACCAATATTATGGAAACAGGTGATAATTTTATCACTACTTCTTTTTTATACGGTGGCACTTACAACCAATTTAAAGTCTCTTTCAAACGATTGGGCATTGAAGCGCGCTTTGCCGATGGCGATAATCCGGTGAGTTTCGCGGAAAAAATCGATGACAGAACCCGGGCGATTTATCTGGAAACTGTTGGCAATCCAGGCTTTAACGTCCCGGATTTTGAAAAAATTGCGAAAATTGCTCAGGAAAATAATATTCCACTGATCGTCGATAATACTTACGGCGCGGCCGGTTATCTTTTCCGTCCACTGGAACACGGTGCCAATATCGTAGTCGCCTCGACCACGAAGTGGATTGGTGGACATGGCACAAGCATCGGTGGCATAATTGTCGATGGTGGAAATTTTAATTGGGGTAACGGGAAATTTCCACACTTTACCGACCCTTCTCCCGGTTACCACGGGCTGAAATTCTGGGAGGTCTTTGGTGAAGGCAGTCAATTCGGGAATATCGCTTTCATTACGCGCGCTCGTGTCGAAGGCTTGCGTGACTTTGGCCCGGCTGTCAGCCCGTTCAATGCTTTCCAGTTCCTGCAAGGATTGGAAACACTTTCGCTGCGCATTGAACGGCATACACAAAATGCGAATGTGTTGGCGAAGTGGCTGGAAAAGCAAGATGCGGTGGAAAAAGTAAATTTTATCGGGTTGCAGTCAAGTCCTTATCATGAATTGGCGAATAAGTATTTCAAACGTGGTTATGGATCGCTGCTGAGTTTTCAGATAAAAGGCGGCTATGAAAACGCGGTTAAATTCATCAATTCAGTCAAGCTGGCGAGTCATTTGGCAAATATTGGTGACGCCAAAACCCTCGTTATTCATCCAGCGTCCACAACACACCAGCAACTCACCGCTGCTGAACAAATTTCTACAGGTGTAAATCCTGATTTAATCCGAGTCTCTGTTGGAATCGAGCATATCGATGACATTAAAGCAGATTTCGAACAAGCTTTTAAAACCGTATTCACAACTAAAAATGAGCTGCAGAATGCCTGAAAAAACATTTAAATACAGCGGAGAATTCGTTCTCGAATCCGGACAAAAATTACCTGAGCTGGAGTTGACCTATCATACATACGGTCGCTTGAAATCTGATCGCAGTAATGTGGTTTGGGTTTGCCACGCTTTAACGGCCAATTCCGATGCATTAGACTGGTGGGAAGGACTCGTGGGGCCGGATAAATTATTCGATCCTGCACACCATTTTATCGTGTGTGCCAATATGCCTGGGAGCTGCTACGGCTCCACCGGCCCGCTATCCACAAATCCGAAAACCGGAGCGCCGTATTTTCATGATTTCCCCTTCCTGTCCATTCGCGACATGGCACAGGCATTTGAATTATTGCGCCTGCATCTCGGTATCCGGAAAATTCATATTGGAATCGGCGGTTCCATGGGAGGGCAGCAATTGCTCGAGTGGGCAATTATGGTTCCGGATGTCTTCGAAAACCTCATACCCATCGCCACGAATTCACGGATGTCTCCCTGGGCGATTGCACTGAATACAACGCAAAGAATGGCGATCGAAGCGGATCAAACCTGGAAGGAGCGCACACCGGAAGCCGGACAAAATGGTTTGCGTGCTGCCCGGGCAGTGGGCATGCTTTCTTATCGCAATTATCAGATGTTCCAGACACGTCAGCAGGAAGAAGATGACAGTCCGGTTGATAATTTTAAAGCAGATTCTTACCAGCGATACCAGGGGGAAAAATTTATCCGGCGTTTCAATGCCCACAGTTACTGGACACTTTCCAAAGCCATGGACAGCCATAATGTCGGCCGCGGGCGAGGAAATATCGACGATGCGCTGGCGTGTATAGAGGCGAATGTGCTGGCGATTGGCATTACTTCCGATATTCTGTTTCCCACCTCTGAACAGAAATTCATTGCCGCAGCAACGCCCAACGGCGCCTACAGGGAAATCGATTCAGATTACGGACACGATGGATTTTTGCTGGAATACGAGCGTTTGCGAAATGTCATCGAAAAACACTTCCTTCAACCTAAAAGAGAATGGGTCTACGGCTGTTTAGGCATTTAACCTGCTTTTTTTATGCTATGCTCAAAGTGAAGGATTGGCCGAGGAAATCCTGCCCAACCGTGGTGTTAGTGAATAAAGCCGGTTAAAAGTTCGGATTGACTTTTAAGTCTTTCAAAGGTTAAATTTAAGGATCAAATTCTTTATAAAAAATGTGCGTTTTTGTCTCGCTCGGTTTAAAAAACGAATTCCAACAGAACGCACAAATCGTGTTTTACACCAATTTTAAAAATGAGAACGATCCTTATGAACTTTCCAAAACTGGCTATTACCAGCTTCTTCTTCCTGTTTTCTGTTACCTTCCCCTCTTTCGCCCAACAAAATGAACTTAAAATTGATAATGATACCCTGTTGGTTAAACTGGATTTAACCCGTGGTGGGGCTATTAGTTATATTTCGTTATCCAATTCCACACGAAGCGTGGTTAATATTGCTGATGAAGGACGCTACATTCAGCAGTCCTATTACGCTGGCCGAACGCTTGATCGCCGAAGCGAAGGGCAGAGTGCTAATTGGTCTCCCTGGAGCTGGAATCCTATTCAGGTTGGTGATGCGTACAGAAATCGTGCGCAAATTCTGACGGCGGAAAAGAACGGAGATACACTTTATGTGAAATGCATTCCCATGCAATGGGATATGAACAACCGCCCTGCCGAAGCGGAAATGGAGCAATGGACGATTCTCAAAGGCAACATGCTGGAAGTCCATAATAAACTCACCTGTTTTCGAACCGACACGATTTATGGTGAGAACATCGTCAATAACCAGGAATTACCAGCCGTTTATCCAATCTCTGCACTGAAAAATTTGTACACGTACTTAGGCGGAAATCCTTTCGAAAATGAGGAAATGGAGAATCCAACCGTTGTCAATCTCTCCAGTGGATTTTGGGGTGTCTATGAAACGGTCAATGAACACTGGATGGCCTTCGTCGATGATAATCAATGGGGGATGGGAGTTTACAATCCCCTTTGCACTAAATTTCTTGCAGGCTTGGCGGGCATGACGGGACAGGAGGCACAAAGCAGTTCCACCTCTTATATCGCACCAGTGAAACTGGAAATTTTAAACAAGAATACGGTTTATGAATATATTTATTATGTGATAATCGGTACTCTTGAGGATATTCGTGCCAAGGTTTACGATCTGGATTCCAAAGCCGAGAAACTGCCACAGCAAAACGAATGGGAGTTCAATGAAGAGGGAGATACGCAAGGCTGGATGCCGAATGCAGGCACGGTCACCGTTGCTGAAGGTGTTCTGCATTATGAAATCACCACAGCGGATCCATATCTCACCCAGATCGAAAATATTAGTATTAATGCAGCAGAGTTAAACCAGCTTAGTGTGAAAATGCGAAACAACACGGCTGATGTCAATTGCGATTTTTTCTTTAAAAATACAAGCTCGCCCAATACCTTCCAACGAATCCGTTTTCAACTCGTACCAGAAGACTCCGTCTTTCGTGAATACACACTCGATTTAACCAAATACAACGAATGGAACGGAACCATATTCTTTTTAAGACTCGATCCTGTTGCTGACGTGAATTCAGGCTCCGTTGATATCGATTATATTCGTTTGCAAAACGGATCTTCATCGCCTGTCCTGGCAGACGATAAATTATCGGCAGGTTACCTCCTCTCACAAAACTATCCAAATCCCTTTAATCCATCCACGACCATTGCATTTCAACTTGCTGAAGCCGGCGATACAAACATTGCTATTTTTGATTTAATGGGGCGGAAGGTTGCTGATGTGCTCTATAAATACATGGAGGAGGGTGCTCATCGCGTCTCCTTTGATGCACACTCTCTAAGCTCAGGCGTCTATTTTTACAAAATTCAATCCGGTCGGTTTCTACAAATGAAGAAAATGATTCTACTCAGGTAACGAGACCGGCAACGTTTTTAACCTGTTTTAATTCATAAAAACCAGAATTGGGTAGGGGAAAGCCCCTGACCTTTCCGCTCGCTCCACGCGACGCATGAAAAAACCGGGGTAAATACAACGTTCGTGAATTTTCGAGCAAGAAAATCGAATAAAGATGCAACCTTTTGTAGCAAAACTGTGTCATTGTTATTTTGTTTAAGCCGTAAAGAATATTTCTCTCATCATGTTTCCATCGCGAAAAGGGTTTTCAATGAAATTATGTTATACGTTCTGCTTTCTCCTTTGCCTTACAATTCATGCCTTTGCTAAAGAAACACCTTCGGACAGACCAAATTACATAGCTACCAGAATTACCAAACCCCCACTCATTGATGGCAGTTTTTCCACAGAAGAATGGATGCATGCCAACGTTGCCGATAGTTTCGTTCAATTTGAACCCAACTCTGGCAATGCCGCAACACAAAACTCGGAAATTCGTGTCGTTTATGATGAGAAAAATATCTATGTCTGTGCGCAATTGTTTGACGAAGAACCGGATAAAATCGCGGCACAGCTTTTCCGTCGTGATGGCGAGGGCTACTCCGACTGGTTTGAAGTGTCAATCGATAGTTATGGAGATCGACGAACGGCGTTTGTCTTTGGTATCAATCCACGCGGTGTGAAGCGGGACATATTATTTTATAACGATGATGAAGAAGATGAAAGCTGGGATGCCATCTGGGAAGGTGCGGCGAAGATAAATAGCAAAGGATGGGTTGCGGAGTTTCGGATACCGTTTTCTCAGTTGCGCTATGATGCGACTAAGAAAGACCAAACATGGGGATTGCAATTTTGGCGCTACATCGCGAGGAATGACGAGCAAGCTTTTTGGGCACCCCGCCTGCAAGGATCCCCCGGTTTTGTCTCGCTTTTTGGCTCAATAACCGGTATTCGCACAGCAACGGAACCCAAACGCCTGGAAATTATGCCCTATACATCGAGTAAATTGCACCGGGCACCCGGTGATAATACCAATCCATTCTATAACAGGAATGATTTCGCTGCAAATTTTGGCGCCGATTTCAAATATGGCCTCGGAGCAAATTTTACAATCACCGGAACTATAAATCCCGATTTCGGTCAGGTTGAAGCAGATCCTGCCGTGATTAATCTTTCTGCTTACGAGACGTATTTCAGGGAGCGTCGACCATTTTTTCTGGAAGGAACGGATATATTCCAGTTTGGTCGCACTCGAACCTTCAGCAGTAATGCGCCCTTCATTTTTTACACCCGTCGCATTGGCCGCAGTCCGCAGGGCAGCGTCAGCAATCCCAATGCAGAATATGTGGAAATTCCGGACCAAACCACGATTGCCACTGCCGCCAAATTAAGCGGAAAAACAGCAAATGGGTGGTCAATTGGCGTGCTGGATGCGGTAACAACAGCAGAACAGGCGCACTATAATATCGGCAATGACGAGGACAACAGCGAAACCGTCGAACCGTTGTCCAACTACCTGGTCACACGGGCAAAAAAAGATTTCAACAATGGGAAAACCATAGTTGGTGGCTTTTTCGATGCAGCCAACCGCAACCTGAAAACGGAAAACCTGCAGAATTTATTACGCAAGGAAGCTTATATCGCGGGTGTTGACTTTGAACACAAACTTTCCAACGAGGACTGGATCGTTAGTGGCCTTTTTACTGGGAGTTATCTCGCAGGAAAACCGGAAGTTATCACTGCAGTTCAGCGGGGATCGCAACGCTACTACCAACGCCCGGATGCGGATTATATGGATTTGGATGAATACGCCACTTCCATTTCCGGCCACAACGTGGAATTATCTCTCACCAAAAACAGTGGGAAGCATTGGACCAGCTCGGTCACCTACGGCGATGTCAGTCCGGGCTTTGAGGTAAATGATCTCGGTTACCAGAACCGTGCTGATTACAGATCGGTGAACACCTTTATTATGTACCGGGAAAAAACGCCAACCACATTCTTTCGCGATTACAATATCTATTATTATTGGGGGCCGGGTTGGAATCAGGGTGGCGATTATATCTGGGGATACAATGAAATTTACTCGCATTTCCGGCTTAACAACTTCTGGTCATTTGATATATCGGGAGGGTATTCACCGGAAACCTACAATGACCGATTGACACGAGGCGGTCCAATAGCCCGGCGTCCTTCGGATTGGATGGTAATTCTGGGACTCAATTCGGATGAGAGAAAGCGCATTTCATTTGGCATCGAGGGATATTACCGCGAAGACGATTCAGGTGAATGGGATAGGTTTGTGAGCATGGATAGCAAAATACGTCCGAATCCCTCCGTTTCCATAGAACTTGAAGCGTCTTATAGTCGTGAATTTGATACAGATCAATTTGTCGATAAAATTGAAGATAATTTTGCCCAATCAACCTTCGGATCACGTTATATTTTCGCTGGTATCAAGTCAGAAAACCAGGAAATATCCATGCGGCTCGACTGGACATTTACACCGAACCTAACGTTGCAGTTTTATGCCGCTCCGTATATCTCCTCCTACAATTACACGGGATTCAAAGAATTGAAAAAGCCTGGAACTTTCGATTTCAATCACTACACAGAAGCGAATGGGACACTTGTGATAAATGAGGATGGAAGTTCTACAATTGATCCGGACGGTGCGGGACCTGCGCCGGCTTTCGAATTATCGGATCACGATTTTAATTTTCGTTCCATCCGAATGAACACAGTGCTGCGTTGGGAATACAATCCTGGCTCTGTGTTATACCTGGTCTGGCAACAGGAACGGGATGATTTTGCCCAAAGAATCAGCACGCTTGATCTCCATAATGATTATAATGCACTTTTTGCCAGACAACCTGTGAACACCTTTTTTATTAAGGCCTCATACTGGTTTGGTTATTAAGGTAAACTGATACGCAGCTGAGAAATTGTGAATATGAGCATGGCTTCACGATTTCTCAGCAAAAAACACCTTGAATGGCCAAGCCTGCCTCGTAGAGACTTCTCTAAAATATCGAATTAATCACCGCCTCATTCCAGTACACCATCCACGCGTTTTTTTGACCTGCTTTCTACATGCAATGCGCAAAATACACGAAGGGCAGGGGAAATCCACTGCCCAATCCAGGGGTTTATTTATAAAGCTGATTAGTGCTTTTCTTCCATAAAATTTGTGGTGAAGTTTTCATGAAAATTACTATTTTTGCTGCATGAGCAGTAATGCCAAACAGTGCTGTTCATGCAGCATAAATCATCCACAAATCACTTCTTTTCTTCGGGGTACAGGAACCATGAAAGCACAACGACTTTTCGCCGGTTTCATTTGTAGTCTGATGTTCTCGATCTCCACACTTCTTGCACAAATTAATGTCGAATCACACTGGCCTGGAGGACGTTGCCAGGCAATCGCGCTCAATGACGAATATGCTCTCGCCACATTTGGTTCATTTCTTTACGTGCTACGGCTGGAAGATTACCAGGAGATTGCCACGTTGCAGTTGCCCGACGTTGTTAGCGATATTACCATTGAAGCCTCAACTGCGTATATGGCTGCACGCGCTGCAGGTATTTTCGTTGTTGATCTCAGCAATCCGCAACAGCCTGCGATGGTAGCCCGGGTTGGGGACTATACGCGTGGGGTTCATGTTGACGGCCAGCATTTGTACGGCATTGCATACACGCAGGGAGTGCGTGTTTACGATATTAGCACACCTGCACAACCAATGTTATTGGGTTCCCTCGATATCAATCCGATTGTGCAAGACCTCACGGTCAATGGCGATTATATCTACTGTGCCGGCTACAGTGCTGGCGTTGCGGTTATCAATCAAAGCGATCCATCCGCTTTGCACGAATTGCCGGGTGTTGCCGGATCCAACAGCTTATACCATATCACATGCAGTGGCAACCGGCTATATGCCAGTACGGGTCCAAAGGGTTCTATCGATATTTTCGATATTAGCAATCCTGCTGCCCCTGAGTTGATCAATACCTTCAGCAGCGACAGAAGTATCTACCAAATGACTATTTCCGGTACACAAATGATCATTGATACCTACAGCTACGGGCTTCACTTTCTCGATCTGACCGATCCGGATAATCCAGTATTCGTGGAAGAGCACCAAATCGGTACTACCAAGGGATTCGCCCTCAGCAACAGTCATCTCATTGCCATCGATGAGTGGGATGGACTGTTACTTTACCAGTTTAAAGGGGGCATACTCAGCCCTGCACCAGCACATTACGAGCTTGATTTTGCCAGCATGGAAATGTGGGCTGTGGGCACGACATTATACATCCCGGAAAACGACAAAGGGATGCGCCTGATCGATGTGAGCAATCCTGCTCATCCAATTGAGCAGGAAAACTTCGATGTGTTCCCTTCAGATATGTTAATCCATAAGGATATCGCCTATATGGTGCGCAGCAATGATCTTTACGCCGTCGATGTTAACGATGCCAACCACCCCGTGGAAATCACGAAAATCGAATTGCAAAACTATGCAGACAATCTTTATGCAAATAGTACTCTACTTTTTGCCTGGGATTATCTGGGGGCTCGTACGTGCTGTATTGTCAATATCAGTGAGCCCCGTGCACCGACTTTTGCAGGATTAATTGAACACACACACAGTCTGCAGCGCTGCGCGATGACACAAAATTTCCTTTTCATGTTGGATGATGTAGGGAAAATCTATCGTGCCGATTTAAGCGATCCCCTGCACCCACAACTGGAAGCAAATCCGGTATTTGCCGATTCTTTTTCCGGATGCTGGATTCAGGATACTGTCGGTTATTTTACGGCCAGCACCGGTGAAGATGATTTTACCTTAAAAATTTATGATCTCAGCGATCCACTCAATCCGGTTGAACGTAACGAGCTGCCCCATTCTTTGCTTTCCAGTAAACCCCTTTTTTATGGAACATACGCAATTGGTGGCGGATTCCTGGGGCAGACAATTTTTGACTTCAGCGATCCTTACGAGCCACTTGCGAGTGGATTCATCGATATCTCCGGCTATACGGCTTCACCAGTTCTTGTGGGAAATTATCTGGTGGTTTTGAAGGTAATAATGGAACAAAAGCTGTCATTTTTTAATTTGCAAAATCCGCATAAACCCACACAAGCCGGTGTGTTCGCGCCGATGGGGAAAAACTACGCCATTGCCGCGAATGCTGCTGCCGCTTTTGTTGCCAACGATCTTGGTGGCCTGTATGTTCTGGATAGACAAAGCAATGAATTAACCAACCTGACGCTTGCGGGTCAGATTGAGGATGTCGCATTGCAGGGTAATTACGCCTACCTCGCTGTTGAGTCTGAGGGAATGCGAATCATTGATATCAGCGATGGGGCACGCCCACAGGTGATCGGCCAGTACAAACCGGCAACGAATGGTTCAGTTGCTGATGTCGCCGTTGAAGGTCATGTCGCATGTTTGCTTGGTGGTGCCTATGGCATCAAGATTATCGATGTTTCCGAACCGCAGCATCCTTTTGAGTTAGCAGCGCTGCCAGGCTCCTGGGGCATACAGGAAGGTGGGTTTTATAAGGATTATCTCTATGTCTGTGATGGCTCAAATGGCATTAAAATCATCGATGTGAAGGATCCGGCGAATCCTGGCAGTACTGTGGTTTATGATACACCGGGTTATGCTTTTGATATTTGTTTCAACGGCAATTATGCTTTTCTCGCGGATGGGCAGAGCTCACTCCGGATCCTCGATATAAGCAATCCAATACAACCGACGGAAATCAACAGCGCCGAAATTACTTACGCAACAGTCCGTGCAATCGATTTTTATGATCACTTCTTAATCGTCGCTGCAGAATATTCCGGTTTGTACGTTTTCGATGTCGCTGATCCACAACAGATCACACAGATGGGCCGATTTTACGTTAGCGAAAATGATATAATTGATGTGTCCGTTCACGAAGGGACTCTATTCGCCTGCGATGAAAATTATGGAGTTTACACGCTCACGGCGGATTTTTTTACGGGTGTTGATGGAAATGCAAATTTTGTGAACACAAGAACACAGCTTTTGCAGAACTTCCCCAATCCCTTTGCCTCCCAAACGATGATTCCCTATATACTTTCCAAATCAGAACAAGTAAAAATAGATATTTACAATTTACGTGGTCAGTATATTCGTACTTTGGTTCATACCATGCTTGAGGCAGGTTCGCAGCTTACATTCTGGGACGGCCTGGATTCCAAAGGACGTGCGGTCGCGTCGGGATTGTACATGTGTCAGATGAAGGTGGGGAATGAAATTCTAAAAAGAAAAATGATGTTGGTGAGGTGACACGAAAATAAGACATACAGGCATAATATAGATATTGAATTATTTATCCTACTTTATTTATAAACCACAAGATTGGGGGCTGTGTCAAAACATAAATAGAACGAAGGCGTCTCGCCGAGTGGAACGTTCGTTACGCTCAGCGAGGACGCTTTCGCTCTATAAAATTAGATGTTTGGGGCAAAAATATTGTGTTTTGACACAGCCCCAACCGCTCACTTTTAGCATTGCATGAATAAACCAGGTTATACTCAGCCTTATGTCCTGAAGGACCAGACTGACCTTAAGGATGCCTGATTCAGTTTAACCCGATGCTTTGGCAAACGAAGGGGGGGTATTTCGTATTCAGACCGTCGGATCATGTTGGCCTACTTTATTTTTAAATCCCAGGAGTGGGCAGGGGATACGCCCGGCTAATCGTTCACTTTGATTATCGTTTTAATAGAGCAGGCCAGGCAATTTTATTTGAATTCGGTGAAAATATCACAGACTATATATTCAGTGTAAGCACTTAAGGAGAAATGTACTGCCCAGGAATCGTAAACCTCCTTGAATACAAAGTGACAGAACACTTTTTTATATAAAATTTCCATTAGATTATTTGATTGTTTGTGAAAAGTTTATTAAGTTGCGCGCTATATTTTTAAATGCATAATGCACGAGGAGAGTACCCATTTCTCTCTTGTCATAATTACGAATAATCTGATTTTATCTCATGCGATTCGGTATGCGCAGTCGATTTACAATTGATGCACTAAAATTTCGATTGCAGTTCATGTATAAAATTTTATTATACGGTATTTAAAAATGCACGGGTCCTGTTCAAAAAGTCAACTTTACTTGATTTTCATTCATATAATTAGAGGAAAAAATGGGATTAACAAAACTCAAGAAAGGTTTGGACCTTCCCATTAACGGTGCACCTGAGCAAACTGTGCACGAAGCTGAGCCAGTTTCGCAGGTTGCATTGGTTGGTGATGACTATGTCGGCATGAAACCGACAATGACTGTTCAAGTTGGAGATACTGTTAAACTTGGTCAGTTGCTTTTCACCGACAAAAAAATGGAGGGTGTCAAATTTACGTCACCAGGCGCTGGGAAAGTCGTTGCCATTAATCGTGGCGAAAAACGTGTTTTCCAGTCCATTGTAATCGAATTACAAGGGGACGACGAAATTAAGTTCACCAGTTATAAACCTGGGGAACTCAAATCGCTGTCACGGGAGCAAGTGCAAACCCAGCTCATTGAATCTGGTGTTTGGACTGCATTGCGTTCACGTCCCTTCAGCAAGGTAGCAAACCCTACCACTACACCACATTCAATATTTGTAACAGCGATGGATACCAACCCCCATGCACCAGCGATCAAAGCACTGCTGCAAGGTCATGAAGATGATTTTGCGAACGGTCTGGAAGTGCTGGCCAAGCTAACGGATGGTAAAGTTTTCGTCTGTAAATCCCCTGAAGACAAAGTGCCAACCGGCTCGGCGAACGTTGAGGTTGCTGAATTCAGCGGCCCCCATCCCTCAGGGCTCGTTGGGACCCATATCCACTTTCTCGATCCTGTCGGCCGTAATAAAACCGTATGGTACATCGGCCTCCAGGATGTGATCGCAGTGGGCCTTCTTTTCACGACAGGCAAGCTATTTACCGAGCGTATTGTGTCATTTTCCGGCCCGACAGTGAAGCATCCTCGTCTGCTGAAAACGCGCCTCGGTGCGCTCCTCGACGAACTTACCTCCGGCGAATTGAAAGAAGTGGAAAACCGTCAAATTTCCGGATCAGTACTTTCTGGCCGTACGGCAACCGGACCGTTTGCATTTCTGGGTCGTTACCACCAGCAAATTTTTGCATTGGAAGAAGGTCGAAAGCGCGAATTTTTTGGGTGGCTCGCACCAGGCACAAACGACCACTCCGTGAAAAATATCGTACTTTCAAAACTATTTTTCGGCAAAAAGTTCGACATGACGACTTCGACCAATGGCAGCCGTCGGGCAATTGTACCGAATGGCGGTTACGAACAAGTCATGCCCCTCGATATTCAACCGACATATCTCTTGCGGGCACTTGCCGTTAAGGATTTAGAGGATGCGGAAAAACTTGGCGCTCTCGAATTGGATGAAGAAGACCTGGCCTTGTGTACTTACGCTTGTCCATCCAAAAGGGATTTTGGCCCTAGCTTACGAGAAAATCTAACGATAATTGAGAAGGAAGGGTAGTGAAGTTCTTAAGAAATTTACTCGATAAACAGGATCATCTCTTCCGAAAGGGCGGAAAGCTGGAATTGCTTTTTCCAATCTGGGAAGCCCAGGATACGATCCTGTATACACCCGGAAAAGTGACCAAAACAGGTTCACACGTTCGGGATAAAATGGATTTGAAGCGCATGATGATTTTGGTATACATCGCGCTGATACCAACCGTTTTGATGGCATTGTACAATACTGGATATCAAGCCCATCTGGCAATGGCCCAGACTGGTGCCACAAGTTCAGGCGACTGGCACCACGCACTGGCAGCATGGTTGGGTATTGGTGTGAATCCTGAAAATATTTTTAGTAACATGGCATTTGGCGCACTCTTCTTCGTCCCGGTTTACCTGGTCACTCTCGCCGTTGGTGGATTTTGGGAAGTGCTCTTTGCGATGATAAGAAAGCACGAAGTTACCGAAGGATTCCTGGTTACCAGCCTTCTTTTCCCGCTGATTTTGCCGGCAAGTATTCCCCTTTGGCAAGTTGCTGTTGGCATTTCTTTCGGCGTGGTCATCGGAAAAGAAGTATTCGGTGGCGTTGGCATGAACATTCTGAACCCGGCATTAACAGCCCGTGCATTTCTATTTTTCGCCTATCCGGCAGAAATTTCCGGCGATAAAGTGTGGGTTGCTGTTGATGGCTTCAGTAAGGCTACACCACTTGCCCAATTCGCTGATTCAACTATGCAGGTAACTGCAACCTGGTGGGATGCTTTCATTGGCTTAATTCCAGGTTCGATGGGCGAAACATCGGCCCTTGCCTGTCTTATCGGTGCATTCATTCTTATCGTAACCCGTGTTGGTTCATGGCAAATAATGCTGAGTATCGTCCTCGGGATGGTTGGTTTCTCCTATTTTCTCAATTTCGTAGGGAGTGCTACCAATCCAATGTTCGCAATGACACCAGCCTGGCATTTCGTCGTTGGTGGTTTTGCTTTCGGTACGGTTTTCATGGCGACAGATCCTGTTTCAGCGGCGATTACCGATGGCGGCAAGTGGGTATACGGATTACTGATCGGTATTCTCGTCGTGCTTGTCCGTGTTATCAATCCGGCATTTCCCGAAGGAATGATGTTAGCCATCCTTTTCGGTAATGTTTTCGCACCGATCATCGATCGAATTTTCCTTAATAGAAATATAAAAAGGAGGCTTGCGAGAAATGCATAATGACAGCATTAAAAAGACTGTTGGCGTAGCACTCGCTGTCTGCCTGGTCTGCTCGGTGTTCGTTTCTACTGCAGCTGTTTATTTACAAGGCATTCAGGAGAAAAACAAGCACCTTGATAAAGTAAAAAATATCCTTATAGCCGGTGGGCTGTATGATAAAAAAGCCGACATACAAAAACTTTTCAGTGAAAAAATCACCAGTTCCCTTATCGATCTGTCGACTGGTGAAGCCCTTACAGAAGATCAATACACAGATAAACTTTCGCCTAAAACTTTTGATATCAAAACGATGGCAGCTGATAATCAACTGGGCAAAGCTTTAACTGATGAACAGGATTTGGCAGGCATAAAGCGTATTCCCAGGGACATGCTCGTTTACTCGGTGATGAACAATGGGACCGTTGATAAATATGTTTTGCCTGTCTATGGCAAGGGTTTGTGGTCAACCATGTATGGTTTTATTGCCCTCAGCAACGATTTGAAAACCATCAAAGGAATCACATTTTATGAGCACGGTGAAACACCAGGTCTTGGTGGCGAAATCGAAAATCCAAACTGGCGTGCCTCCTGGAATGGGAAAATAGCATTTGATGATCAGGCAGATTTAATTCTTCAAGTGCTGAAAGGAAAAGTAATTCCTTCCAGTCCGGATGCATCTCATCAAATTGATGGACTCTCCGGCGCTACACTGACAACCCGTGGCGTTGGCAAAATGATTGACTTTTGGTTTGGAGAAAACGGTTATGGCCCGTTTCTGCAAAAAATGAGGGAGGCGAGCTCCAATGGCTAATAAATATAAAGAAGTGTTGCTCGATCCGATTTTTAATAATAATCCGATTGGGTTGCAGGTGTTGGGAATTTGTTCAGCATTGGCTGTTACGACCCGTTTGCAAACTGCGGTCGTTATGGCAATAGCCGTAACTTTGGTGACTGCATTTTCCAACCTTGCGGTAAGTCTTATCCGCAATCATATTCCGAGCAGTATTCGAATTCTCGTTGAGATGACAATCATTGCATCCCTGGTTATTATTGCGGATCAGTTTATCAAAGCATTTGCGTATGATATCAGCAAACAGCTTTCGATTTTTGTTGGTTTGATCATAACGAACTGTATTCTTATGGGACGTGCAGAAGCATTTGCCCTGAAAAATCCACCTCTTATCAGTTTTCTCGACGGAATCGGAAACGGCCTGGGCTATACCTTCGTTTTGCTTTTTGTCGGTTTCTTCAGAGAATTGTTGGGTACCGGACGACTTTTTAATATTCCTATATTACCAGTTGCAACAGAAGGCGGCTGGTATACGATTAATGGTTTGATGGTGCTAAGCCCCAGTGCATTTTTTCTGATCGGCTTGCTTATCTGGGCCCTCAGAGCATGGAAACCCGAGCAGGTGGAGGAGGATTAAATTATGTTTGAACATTATTTAAGTTTATTTGTAAAATCCATCTTCATGGAAAACCTTGCCCTGGCCTTTTTTCTGGGCATGTGTACTTATCTCGCTGTTTCCAAAAAAGTTGAAACAGCTCTTGGCTTGGGTGTTGCTGTTATCGTGGTACAAGGTATCACTTTACCTGTGAATAATCTTCTTTATACCGCGCTGCTCAAAAAAGGTGCCTGGACCTGGGCTGGTTACCCCGAACTCGATCTTACCTTTCTCGGTCTGATCACTTATATCGGTGTTATTGCCTCTATGGTTCAGATCCTCGAAATGGCGCTGGATAAATTCGTGCCTTCCCTCTACAATGCACTGGGAATTTTTCTTCCGTTGATCACAGTTAACTGCGCCATTCTCGGTGGTTCGCTGCTCATGGTGGAGAGAGATTACAACTTTGCCGAGTCTGTTACATTCGGTATTGGTTCCGGTGTTGGTTGGGCATTGGCTATTATTGCATTAGCAGGTGTTCGTGAAAAAATGAAATACAGTAATGTTCCTCCCGCACTGCGTGGATTGGGCATCACTTTCATTACAGTCGGTCTCATGGCCATGGCTTTTATGTTATTTTCTGGAATTCAACTTTAGAGAGATAGATAAATGACTGGAATAAACTTAGTATTATTCGGCTCGGTGATGTTCGTCATTATCGTCATTATGCTGGTGGCCGTGATTCTCTTTGCAAAATCCAAGCTTGTTGCAAGCGGAAATGCAAGAATCATCATCAACGGTGATGAGGATAATGCCATCTCGGTTGGACTCGGTGGCAAACTGTTGGACACGCTGGCCGGAGAAAAGATTTTTATCCCCTCTGCCTGTGGCGGAGGAGGAACCTGTGGTCAATGTAAGGTTAACGTCTTGGAAGGTGGTGGTGATATCCTGCCCACCGAAACGTCACACATTAACAAAAAAGAACAACGCGAAGGCTGTCGTCTTTCCTGTCAGGTTGCTGTAAAAGGGGATTTGAAAATCGAAGTCCCTGCGGAAGTTTTCAGCACCAAAAAATGGCAATGCAAAGTACGTTCAAACCATAATGTGGCCACCTTCATAAAAGAATTTGTGCTTGAACTACCGGAAGGTGAAAACGTTAACTTCCGTGCGGGTGGTTATATTCAGATAGAAGCCCCGCCCCATGTAGTTCACTACAAAGATTTTGATATTGAAAAAGAATATCACGAAGACTGGGACAAATTCAACCTGTGGCGCTATGTTTCAAAAACGGATGAGCCGGTAATTCGCGCCTATTCAATGGCAAACTATCCGGAAGAGAGAGGGATTATCATGCTTAATGTGCGGATAGCTACTCCACCGCCGCGCATGCCTGATGTACCCCCTGGCCTGATGTCTTCTTATATTTTTAGTTTGAAACCCGGTGATGAAGTAACCATTTCCGGACCTTATGGCGAATTTTTCGCCCGGGAAACCGAAAATGAAATGATGTTCATTGGCGGTGGCGCTGGAATGGCACCGATGCGTTCACATATTTTCGATCAGTTGGGCCGTATTAAATCAAAACGTAAAATCACCTACTGGTATGGTGCTCGTAGTTTACGTGAAATGTTTTACCAGGAAGATTTCAATCAATTGCAAAAAGAGAATGAAAACTTCAATTGGTATGTTGGTCTTTCAGAACCCCTCGAGGAAGATAACTGGACAGGTCCTGTTGGATTTATCCATCAGGTGATCTACGATAATTACCTCAAAGATCACCCTGCACCAGAAGATATTGAGTATTACCTCTGCGGTCCACCAATGATGAACTCGGCTGTAACTAAAATGCTTCTCGATCTTGGTGTCGAGTCCGAGAACATCATGTTTGACGATTTTGGTTGATTTTTTTTTAACGATTAGATAACAACCTTCCTCGTTGGAATATTCATTACGGGGAAGGTGTTTTTTTATACACATATCTGCAAAAAATTCAATAAAATAACAATTGGAATCAAACTGATTGGAGAGCAATATGAAAACTGCTATAGACATGCTGCAGGAAAAGGGAAATAAAATTTTCGCTGTCGATCCGGACACCACAATTTATGAGGCTTTGCATATCATGGTTGAAAACAATATTGGCGCCATACTTGTTCAGAATGGTGATGAAATTGTTGGTATCTGGACTGAGCGTGATCTGGCTCGAAATTCCCTGCAAGCTGGTTTTGATACCAAGGTTGCCAGGATCGGTGATTATATGTCTACACATCTGAAAAAAACAACAGATGACACAACGTGTTATGCAATGCTCGATAAATTCCTTGGCATGCGTTTGCGCCATCTGGTTGTTGAAAAAGATGGTAAATTCAGTGGTTTGCTTTCCATTGGTGATGTTATTAAAGCAGCCCTCGTTGAAAGAACGACGGAGTTGGAAAAATTAAATGAAATGGTGAAATGGGACTACTATGAGGACTGGCGCTGGAAGAAAAAGGATTGAAACGAATCGTCCTTTTTTCGATTAACTCTAACCTGTTTAATTTATAAACCTCAAGATCGGGCAGGGGATATCTCCTGCCAATCGTTCACTTTGAGCATTGCATGAATAAAGTGGGCGGAGTCCAGTTGCAAATTGAATATATTTTTTTCGAATTGGAAAATCCATTTTCATGAATAAACACCTGACCACATTATTTTTGCTACTCCTTAGCTTCCTGCTTTTATCCTATTATTCAACAACGCCACAGACCACAGAAATTGAGATGGATGGTCTCACCATGGGAACGTCGTATATGGTGAAGGTTGTCGCATCGCCTGAGCAGGCTTCCCCAGGTTCGCAAACTCAGCTGCAAAAGGAAATCGATGCGCTGCTGCATCGGGTTGACAAAGAACAAATGTCGACCTATAGCAAAACTTCCGAGCTCAGCCAATTTAATCAGTACAAGCAAAAGGAGTGGTTCCCAATTTCCTCAGAACTCGCATTGGTCGTTGTCCAAAGCCATGAGATATTCCAACAGACTGGCGGCGCTTTTGACATCACCGTCGGGCCGCTAGTCAATTTGTGGGGATTCGGACCAGCAAAACAGCAATCAACTGTTCCTTCTGAGGCGGCCATCGCAGAATGCATGCTACTGGTGGGGCAGAATCATGTATCTGTGCGCACAGATCCACCTGCATTAAAAAAAGATAACGTCGATATTTACTGTGATTTATCAGCGATTGCAAAAGGCTTTGCAGTCGATGCAGTCGCTGAGTATCTTGTCGATGCGGGATTCGCAAATTATCTCGTTGAGATTGGCGGCGAGGTGCGAGCCGGTGGCACCAAGGCGAATGGCGAAACATGGCGAATCGGAATTGCCACGCCAACACAAAGCGGTGGGATTCAAAAAGTTGTGCATCTTGACAACACCGGGATGGCCACATCAGGTGATTATTTCAATTATTTTGAAAAGGATGGCAAGCGTTATTCGCATACAATTGATCCGGTAACGGGTCGACCTATTACACATAAACTTGCATCAGTTACCGTCATTCATCCGTCGTGCATGACTGCAGACGGCTATGCCACGGCTATTGATGTCATGGGGCCTGAGAAAGGCTTCGAATTTGCGCAGGAACGGAATTTAGCAGTCTTTATGATTGTTAGAACAGACAAAGGTTTTGTCGAAAAACTGACACCGGAATTTAAAGCTTTATTTAAGATAAAATAAGGAATTACTTAAAATGACAATTTACTTTATCGTATTTGGGGTGATGATCGTTGGCTTCACCTTTATGGGTGCGATGCTGCACTTCGCCCAGTGGAAGAAAAAAGAAGGCAGCTGCGGTTGTAGCGCCGGACTCGAGGAAGAATATCTGCTTTCAGGAAAACTCCCAACAACATGTTCCCGCACGGGACAGACGTGTTCCAACCGAAAATAAAACTCTCTCATAAAATTAATTACATCAAATGCTGTGTTGTATTAGATAACCCTCACCAATAAGGTATTTGATGTAAAAAATAAATTCCTTTCTCTGGTCACCCCATAAATCCCTCCGCGGTTCCAACCTTGCGATTCTTTCTGCGCTTAGCTGTTGTATTTATAATATAACGCGTTGTGAAAAATTAAATCCGATCCAGGGATTCTGGATTCACGAGCAATCAAATTGATTACATGAATGCATTTAAAATGGAATTCCCAGCTATTTTTCTCCCATCACTAAAAAATGTCGGGAAACGTTTCTGTAATTCTCGTTTGAAAACTCCACTGATTAATTTTGGACAATTGCATTAAGCACAATTGAGACAGGTCGCTAGTAAGCCATCTCAATTGTGCTTTAAAATTCTCCATCCATAATTTATCTATCAAGATTTCCTCAATCAAGTCTTCATATCATTGCTATTGAGTTCGTTATCTAGCGCTTTGTATTGAAAATTTGAAAAATTGCATTTGCATTTTCTTAATTTTCTTTCAACATTTTCTTATGGAAATAGTGTCTATTTATAAAATCAACAATCCAATAATACAATTGTAACTATGCCTGGCACTAAAAAAATTGTGAGAAGTTCATGATGAACACGAGGCACATTTGGAATTACACACGCAGTAATTTCTCGAAAAGGCATGATCTTAAAAGAAGATTTCTGCACATAATTCTGCTTCTTTCCATACCTGTTATCATTCATGCACAAGTAAAAGATATCAAATTCGATCAATTTTCTGTCAAAGATGGATTATCATTTGGTGGTGTCAAGCATATAATTCAGGATGATGATGGTTTTTTGTGGCTTGGCACCAACTATGGTTTAAATCGATTTGACGGCTGTGAATTTAAACATTATCTGAATAATCCCGCAGATTCAAGTAGCATATCGGATAACCAGATTTATTGTCTTTATATCGACAAAAGGGGAATTCTTTGGGTTGGCACGAGGAATGGTCTAAACAAATATAATAAATATTTTGATCGATTCACACGGTATTTGAACGAACCAGGCAATACGAACAGTCTCCTGGCAGCTGATATTCAGTATATTTTTCAGGACAAATCGGGTGCTTATTGGATTGGTGGCAGCAAAGGGGTATCCAAAACAGACAGGACCTTCACCAGGTTCAATCATTTTACAACCAGTTCGCCTGATCCAAACGGCTTGCCATCCGGCCAATTGGGAACGATGTACTTGGATAGCTACGATCATCTGTGGATTACAATCCATGGTAATGACCGGGAAACCTTGTCATGCTTAAACGTGAGCGACGAAAAATTCACCCATTTCACCCACATTCCCAACGATTCGACCAGTATTTCAGACGGACTTTTATATCCCATCTATGAAGATAAAAACAGGAATTTGTGGGTAGGTGCAGATGAATTAAATCTGCTTGATAGAAAAAAAAATACATTTACTCGGTTTAAATTAGATGTATCGAATGCAATTGGAATGGTTAGCGCAAATTTAAAAGCAATTTACGAAGACAACGCCGGAAATTTCTGGATAGCAATAAAGGAATATCTTTACACATTCGATCGTACGACACAAAAGCTGACCAAAGTTACACGGGACACAATAAATGCTCTTTCCATCTATGAAGACCGCTCAGGAGTCATCTGGATTACAGGACAAGGGCAGCTTCTTTTAAAATACGATCAGGAAAATAAACAATTTCCACCGCCGGTATTTCATAAATCAGCGGGACAAGCTATTGAAGATGAATACGGTACTATCTGGATTGCCAGCGACCTTGGTTTATACAGGATTGATCGTAATTCTGGCCACAAATCACTCTTCCAGATCAATCCGGACGGAAATGGAAATTTTATCAGCACGATTCTGATAGATAAGACTGGAAAAATGTGGATTGGAATGAACCAAGGGCTTTATCATTTTGATAGGTCAAGTCATCGTTATAGCAAAGCCAAGTTAAAGTCTGGAGCTGCATGGACTACTCTTGACAACGTAATCGTTGTTTTAAGGGAGGACAGCCTTGGAATGATTTGGATTGGCAGCAAAGATGGGCTTTACAAATTCGACAGAATTACAGAAACGACAAAGCACTATCAACACAATCCAAATGACAGTAGAAGTCTGCATCACAATTTTATTCGAAACATCCTGCTTGATAGACAAGGCTCAGTGTGGATATGTGCTACTGACCTGCACAAATACGACCCGAAACACGATAATTTTACCCATGAAATTGCGAACATCGATGATCCTGCAGGTCCAGGGCATAATCAGGTTTTATGGATTCATGAATCCAATAATGGACAGCAAGGAACCTACTGGATAGGAACAGACATCGGTTTGTTTAAATATGATCGTGCAAGCAAAAAATTCTCCCACTTTACAGAAGAAGATGGTCTTCCCCATGTTTTAGTTCGTGGAATTCAGGAAGACAATCATAACAATTTATGGATTCTCACTGGATATGGACTTTCAAAATTTAATCCCATAGCAAATAGCTTTAAAAATTATGATGTCGACGATGGCCTACCAACAGGGCAATATTGGGAATTAATCCAAAATAAAACGGGGAAAATGTTCGTAGGTGGCAATAATGGTCTTTCTATTTTTCATCCCGATAGCATACAAGATGATCCCCATGGACCACCTATCGTTCTAACCCGTTTTAAAATATCAAACAAGGATGTAGAATTTGACAGTTCACTTTCTCATTTAAATCAGATTATTCTGAATTATGATGAAAATATGATCGCATTTGAATTTGCCGCTTTGGATTTCACTAATCCACAAAAAAACCAGTTTGCTTTCAAAATGGAAGGTTTCAACAAAGAGTGGATTCATGCCGGAAATAAAAATGAAGCCACATACACCAATGTTCCTCCTGGAAAATATACCTTTCGTGTAAAAGGTTCAAATCACGATGGCGTTTGGAATGAAAAAGGGACTTCAATTCAAATTATAATTTTGCCCCCCTGGTGGAAAACAATGCCGGCCTATATTGCCTATTTTCTTTTATTCGCATTGCTATTTTACACCATCCGGCGTACTCAGTTAAACCGGATAACGATAAAACACGAGCTGGAGCTTAAAAGTTTACACTCCGAAAAACTGGAGGAGATCGATCGTGCCAAGTCACGCTTTTTTGCCAATATATCCCACGAATTCCGCACACCGCTTACTTTGATACTGGGTTCTATTGAAACATGGCGAACAAAGGCACTCCCTGACTGGATGAAAAAAGATGTACAAGTTCTGGAACGCAATGGCCGTCGACTGTTGCGGCTGATCAACCAATTACTGGATATTTCAAAACTCGAGTCCGGTCGTATGTCACTGCAGGCTCGGCCCGAAAGCATTAACAAACTACTGAAATACCTGGTTTACTCATTTCATTCCTTATCTGAACGAAAGCATATAGACTTACATTTTCAAACATCTGTTCAGGAAAATGGCGGTACCGCACCGGAATTGATCGTTTATATCGATCGAGATAAATTCGATAAAATCATTACAAATCTACTTTCCAATGCATTCAAGTTAACACCTGATGGCGGGAATATTTCGGTCGAGGTATCCACACATTTTAACAGCGATCTGCAGCCTACCGATACATCCCGAACCGAACGCAGAATTGCTAACGATTTTGTTGAAATTGCCGTATCCGATACCGGTCCCGGCATTCCCCAGCAACACCTGGATAAAATATTTGACCGATTTTACCAGGTCGATAGTTCCACTACACGCACACACCAGGGCTGCGGCATTGGTTTGGCACTGACAAAAGAATTGGTGGAATTGCATCATGGTCAAATTTTTATCGAGAGCGAAATTGGCAAAGGAACACGATTTATTGTGAAACTGCCGCTGGGAAACAATCATCTGCAGCCCCATGAAATAATAGATGACAAGCCTGGAGCGAACCAGGTGGGTGATGAATCTTCTGTTATAGCCGAAGCATTGCAGGATATTGCAAACCAAACAGAAAAATCTACACCGATATTAGACGATGCAGTATCGGAAAATGCAACTATCGTTTTAGTGGTCGAGGACAATGCAGATGTACGAACATACATTCGGGAGCGACTGAAAAATTCCTATCAAATCATCGAAGCCGTCGATGGGGCACAAGGTATTGAAAAAGCGCAATCCTTGATTCCGGATCTTGTCATCAGTGATTTAATGATGCCGGAGAAGGATGGTTACGAGCTTTGCTACATTTTGAAAAACGACGAAAAAACCGGCCACATCCCAATTATTTTACTCACCGCCAAAGCCTCCGACGAGAGCAAAATAGCCGGCTTGGAAACCGGTGCCGATGACTATGTGGTAAAACCATTCAATGAAAAAGAGCTGCAAACGCGAGTTAAAAATTTGATCGAACAAAGAAGAAAACTGCGCGAACGGTTCAGTCGGAATATAACATTGCAGCCGAAAGAAATTGCGATTACTACTGCAGACGAACGCTTCATCGAGCGCTTGATGAAGGTCGTTGAAGAAAATATAAGTGACGAACACTTTTCCGTTGAGGAACTGGCACAAAACGTGGGCCTCGGTCGTGTGCAATTACACCGGAAACTGCGAGCACTCACCAACCAGGCTCCATCCGATTTTATTCGCAGCATGCGCTTGAAAAAGGCGGCGCAACTCCTGGCGAAAAATGATGGTAATATTGCGGAGATTGCCTACAAAGTCGGTTTTAACAATCCTTCCTATTTCGCTGAATGCTTCCGCAAACAATTCGATATACTCCCATCCCAATAGAGAACAATAACAAAAAATGTTACATCCTTTGCATCTTTTGTAACCTGCCTGGTAGAAAATTTCTCTCCTTTGTTTTAATTTCCCTTAAAGTTTGCAAGTGCCTGGCACTTGACATGAGAAAATAAAACTTAACCAGGTGCGACGCACTTCTTTACGATAGACCTGCAATTTTGAATAATGTCTGCAAGCTCCGGCATGAAGTGCGTCCCACCTTTTGAATGGAGAACGAAAATGAAAAAACGCACTCTTTTAATCGTCTATTTTTTAACTGCAGCCAATTTCCATGCAGAAACCATCAACATCCCCGCAGACCAGCCAACAATACAGGCCGGGATCGATGCTGCCACAAACGGTGATACGGTGCTGGTGCAGCCGGGCACCTGGGTGGAGAATATCAACTTTAGTGGCAAGAATATTGTGTTGGCCAGCCTGTTTTTGACTACAAGTGATACTTCCTACATTTCTCAGACCGCGATTGATGGCAATCACACCAGTAGTGTGATCACCTTTGAGAATGGGGAAGATTCGACAGCGGTGCTGATGGGCTTCACAATACAAAACGGAGAAGCAAAACTCGGTGCTGGTATTCTTTGCAATAATTCTCATCCGAAATTAGACAATTTGATAATCAGTAATAATTACCTGTTATTGGATTGGGGAAAAGGTGGCGGTATCTATTGCATTGGCTCCAGTCCGGTTATGACCAATCTGCAAATCACCAATAACGGTACCATCAATCCTGATATATTTAGTCACAGTTCTGGTGGTGGATTATATTGTGATTCCTTATCCAGTCCCAATTTAACGAATGTAGATTTAATGAATAATGCTTATGGAGGGATGATATGCACGAACGGTTCCAACCCACGTTTAACGAATACAACAATCAGCCATAACAAGGCTCTTGGAATTAGTTGCTTCAGATGCAGCCCACGTTTAACAAATGTTATGATTACTGACAATTCATCAGAAGGGGTATCATGTAGTGATGCAAGCCCCGTCTTTAAAAACGTGACGATCAAAAATAACAAGGGTAGCGGGATTACTATGGAGGGCAATTGTTATCCGATTTTGACAGACGTCACCATCAGTCGTAATACCGGAGGTGGAATGATGGGATACCTTTCAAGCCCAACGTTGAGCAATGTAACGATTAAGAGCAACCTGGACGCAGGAATATCATTCTGGGAAGAATTTACTCCGATTTTTGACAATAATAACCGGTGTAACATCTATATGAACACACGAGATTTGGAATCCATCGAAGAAGACGATATTATCCACTCCATTGTGGTGGATACTTTTACAGTACTGAATCCCACAGAGCGCCATGCGTTTCCATTAGAACTATTTGTATTTAATATCCTTCATGCCAAAGTAGAACCAGTGAGCGCTGATCTTTATGTAAGTCCGACTGGCGACAATACGAATAGTGGATTCTCCGTGACCAGGCCACTTCGAACCCTTTCGTATGCATTCGCAAAAATTCTGGCCGACAGTTTAAATCCCCACACTATTTTTCTTGCCAATGGACGCTATCATCCTTCAATAAGTGAAGAATTTTTTCCTATACGAATGCACAGTTTTGTTTCTTTATCCGGCGAATCACATGAAGGTGTCATTTTGGATGCTGAATCAAAAAGTAGAGTATTACTCTTTGAGGGAACTGATGGGAACGTTGTAGAAAACATAACCATTACGGGAGGTATTGGAGCAGGGATTGAATGTATTGGATCGAATCCCCAATTTACGAACATAGATATTGTGAACAATGACGGAAGCGGGCTCATTTGCAGGGGATCCTCGGCAGATTTAAAAAATGTTAGCATAAGTAATAATACGGCATATCAAGGTGGTGGGATTTTTGGTCAATCTGACTGGATTGACATGGTTGTTCAAGCATCATTCCTAAACCTGACCGATGTGGAAATAGCTAACAATCATGCAGATTTTGGTGGAGGTATCTATTTAGATATTTCAAGTGCACAGCTTGCAAATGTAGATATTCGAGAAAATACAGCAAGGAATGATGGTGGCGGAATTTACTTGGCCAATAGTTCCGATTTTGTGACCAGAAATGTAACGATTGCTGAAAATTCTGCTAATAATGGTGCTGGTATTTTTCTTAATCTTTCCAATCCGAAATTAATGAATTTAAAAATTGAGTCTAATCAAGCTGAATCGAAAGGTGCAGGATTGTTCTGTCATGGTTCCGGTCCGCATTTATTGAATGTGGTTATCAGTAATAATCACGCTGGTGCCAACGGCTGTGGGATTTTTAGTGAATTTATTACTCACCTAAAACTAACGAATGTTACCATGGTAAATAACATTGCTTTTTATGGGGTGGCAATTTATGGTGAACTGACAAACCTGGAGATAGCTAATACTATTCTGTGGAACGAATTGCCACAGCAAATTGCCGTGGGTCTGTCTGCAACAATTGGGTATTCCAATATTCAAGGGGGACTCTCCAGCATTGTCAATAATACGAGTGGAACAATAAACTGGCTCGACGGAAATATCGATACCGATCCTGTTTTTGCCGATTCAATTAATTTTATTCTCAGTGAGTATTCACCGTGTGTCGATGTGGGCAATCCCGATTCACAATTCAACGATCCTGAAGATCCCGATAATACTGGTGTTGCCCGTTGGCCAGCCCGCGGTTCACTACGCAATGATATGGGGGCTTATGGCGGTCAGGGAGCCGCCGAATTCAATTTGTTAACGACTCATGTTAAAAATCCAGCACAAGATCCACCCGTGTTGCCCCATCGCTTTTGCTTGTATCAGAACTATCCTAATCCCTTCAACCCCACAACAACAATTGCTTACCAATTGCCAGAACAAAGCCACATCGAACTTGCAATTTACAACATGTCAGGTCAACAAATCGAAACGCTGGTTTCGGGACAGCAGGCTGCGGGGAATTACGAATACCAGTGGAATGCAAGCGGATTGCCGAGCGGGGTATATTTTTATCGTCTATCCGCAGGACGGGAGTTTGTGCAGATGAAGAAGCTTTTGTTATTGAAATGAGTTCATGCTTTAAAAAAGGCGCTTTCTCGTTGGAAAAAAGTGCGACGAACTTTTAAATAAAAAGGAGATATCCCATGAAAAACACAAAATCCATTTTCACTCTCTTCATCATTCTGATCGGCATATCAAAGCCAGCTTTGGCTCAAATATCCCTCGATGGTGACAGTACCGACTGGAATGCTTACCCTGCAATAATTGAGGCGCCTGACAACCTGCAAAGCGTATTTCCCATTGAAGTTGGAGCCGCAGTTACGGATATTGTTGACTTGAAAACTATAAAAGCAACGGTCATTAGCAATGTTCTGTTCGTATACCTTGAATTTTGGAGTGGTCCCGCCTGGCCGAACAATGCCTATCACAACGAGCATGATGGCATTATTTATTATGAATCACGTGGGTTCTATAATTTGTTGCTCGATATTGACAACAATGCGAATACAGGCTGGCGTTCGGATTGGTACGAAGCTCATTTAAGTCCGGTTGGATACCTTATCAGTCAAAATTACCCTTATTCAGTCATTGGGGCTGAAATATTTCTGGAGTGGTATGCAAGGACAAGCGATGACTGGAAAGTTGCCAACGAAGGTGCGGATCCAGTGAGAAATCTCGAATATTGGGCTTTTGATTATGAAGAATACGATGGTGTAACTGATTTTGGATCAGATTATGAAATTTTCAATATGCGTGTACTCTTTCCGGATTCTGCACGAATGATGCAATGGCAAGGTTTTTTGAATATCAACAGTTCAGATAACAGTCTCCTCGTCGCTGATACAACTTCTTTGTATTGGGCTGGCCATGGCTGGGGGCACAATTTTCTCGAATTTGCTGTGGAATTAACACCGTTGCAAAAATATTACATGCACAAAGACGGTCGTACTATTTTAAAACCTGGGGATACGATTGGAATCTGCGGTATGGTAGAAACACCAATAGACGACTGGGGTATCGATATGACAACCGGAGGGAGCATAGTCATCGGTCAAAGTGTTGGTGTAGCAGAAAACACCTCCACAGCTGAGATTGAACGATTCGTACTCTCGCAAAACTACCCCAACCCCTTCAATCCAACCACAACAATCTCCTACCAATTGCCACAAAAAAGCCACGTTGAGCTTACGATTTACAATATTTCAGGGCAACGAATCGAAACGCTTGTTACGGGACAGCAAGCTGTAGGGAGCTATGAATACAAATGGCGTGCGAATGGTTTGCCGAGCGGGGTGTATTTTTTTCGCTTAACCGCAGGACGGGAGTTTGTGCAGAAGAAGCTTATATTATTGAAATGAGTTCATGCGTTTATAAAGGATAGTTTCTAATAAAAAAATGGCAGTCATTAACGTATCGCAAGAGATGCAAGTAAATACTTTCCGTTTGCAAAACATTAAGTGCCTGCCACTTATTCACCATAGTAAATTGTAAAGTTTTACCCTTATTCAAAATTTTTCGGTGATGATGTAATATGAAAGAAAAAGCCGGCACAAGTCGGCTTTTTCTTTTGGGATGAATAATTAGCGCTGCTGCAGGCAAAAAATAAATTGCAGCAAATCAAAAATTCATGCACATTACTGCAGTGGATGTGTGATGGAAATTACGTCCGTACTTGTTGAGAACATCGGAATAAAATAAAGAAGGAAGGCAAAAAACGGAATGACGGCTTTTACTTTCTGGCAAAAGAAGAACACCAAAAACACCGCAAAGCCGAAATCAACCCGGGTGAAAAAATTTGGTACGATCAGCGGCGTCTTCACACCGAATGTGTTGACGATTCTCGGGGTTATTATGTTTCTCCGCCTCGGGTGGGTAGTCGGCAACGCAGGCTTTCTCGGCGCATTGGCCATTATTGTTTTAGCGAAATCCGTGACCATCTGTACAGGACTTTCACTGGCGTCGATCACCACCAATATTCGCATCGGCGCGGGAGGAGCTTACTCGGTCATTTCCAAATCCCTTGGTCTCGAAGCCGGTGGCAGTATCGGCATTCCATTTTACATCTCACAAACTTTGTCGGCGGCTTTGTACATCATCGGTTTTACTGAAGGCTGGCTGCGTATTTTCCCTGAGCACACACCTCTGCTGGTCGCAACCACCGCCTGGTTCAGCCTGCTTGTAATTTCATATATCAGTGCACAATTCGCTATCAAAGTGCAATACATAATCATGGCTATCATGGCTGCTTCGTTGCTTTCTTTTTTTCTCACCCCTGTGACAATGCCTCAGCCATCCGAACTTGTGGGAAATTTTGAAGATGCTGACTTTTGGGCTGTGTTTGCCATCTTTTTCCCGGCGGTGACCGGAATTATGGCGGGCGCCAACATGTCCGGCGATTTAAAAGAACCTCGCCGTTCTATCCCACTGGGAACTATGAGTTCGATTCTGGTAACGATGGTCATTTACATCGGATTGGCCTGGTTCCTCAGTCAGATTGCAACACCGGAAGAGCTGCGCAGCAATCAGATGATTATGGTTGATGTCGCATTTTGGGGTCCCGCGGTTGTGGCGGGAATTCTCGGCGCAACCCTTTCCTCTGCTTTGGGCAGCATGCTTGGGGCACCGCGTATTTTACAAGCATTGGCGGAACAACGGACCGTACCTTTTTATGAATTTTTTGAGGCAAAAACCAAAAACAACGAACCACGCAATGCGATCATTTTTACCGGAATTTTTATCGAATTCGCCTTGCTTCTGGGAAACCTGGATGTGCTGGCCGCTTTGATTACCATGTTTTTTCTCATCACCTATGGCATTCTGAATCTTGTGGTTTTTATTCAGCAAAGCATGAAGGTTATCAGTTTTCGTCCGACTTTTCAAATCCCCCGCTTTGTACCGTTTCTCGGCGCAGTTGGTTGTGTGTTTATGATGTTTCTTATCAATCCGGTTTTTAGTGTTGTTGCAATTATCACCATCATTGTTCTCTATGTTTGGTTAGAAAGGCGTGAATTAAAATCCAATTGGGGGGATTTGCGCGGTGGACTCTTCCTGGCGTTGGCCGAGCGGGCATCGCGGGTTGCCATGAAATATCCACGGCATCAGATTTCATGGAAACCGGACCTGTTGTTGCCGGTGGACGATCCAAAAGTGTGGGCGGGACCGCTTCTTTTCATTCGCAATATTACTTATCCCGCTGGTAGTATCTTTGCCTTCACTGTTCAGGAAGATGAAAAGAATTCGATGAATGATGAATTAAAAGAACTGTTTGCGCCAATAAAAAACGAGGGGGTACTGGTTACGACGACGACCATTGATGATACTAATTTTCAGCATGGCGCCAAATTGGTGATTCAAACCCTGAGCGGCAGTACTTTTCGCCCGAATATTCTCTTTTTGACCGTGGGGAGCGACAGCGATAACGATGATGTGCTGAACAAATTAGTACAGGATGCGACGAAAAGCCGGCTTGGTGTCATAATTTTGCGGCAACACTCGCGCAAGGCGTTCGGCATGCAACGGGTTATCAACCTTTGGCTTCGCGATAAAAGCCCAAACTGGCATTTGGCAATGCTGATTACCTTGCAGTTGCAAATTAACTGGCATGGGACTATAAATCTGGTGACGGCTTCTCCTGAAAAAAACGACGAAAAAAGGTTGAATAATTTTTTAGAGAAACTTGGAGACCGCGCCCGTTTGCCTTCAATGACCGATTTTCATGTGCTAATCGGGCAATTTAAAGATGTTGTCCTGCAAGCGCCTCCTGCGGATATCAATATATTTGGCGTAGGCCATGATACGATTTCGTTTGATTTTATCCGGGACGTATCCGAGCTCACAAAATCCAGTTGTTTATTTGTCCGGGATTCCGGCGAAGAAAGTGCATTGGTTTGATCTAATCAAAGATTAAGAGGCTATGTCAAAGCATGATTTAATGGCTGTAACTCGACATTTATGTCGTAAATTTAAGCTCAAAAATGAGCGACATGAATATCGCATTACATGTTTTGACCCAGCCCCCAATTATTTGATGAAATAAAAATTCGGCTAGTGTGCTATTGAAAACTGCTCGAAATGATGCTGTATATGTTTCAAATGCGTTCTGTCCCATAATTCCAGCCCCATTTCCCCAAAAACAGGATGGACTGCCGTAGCCTCCGGATTTTCTTTCCAGAATGCTTCGTATCGTTCTATAGAATTTTCAAGCTGCTCTATCGCTTTTTCAACGCTGGCATATTTGTGGGGCAATGGTTCCTCGGGCAGGTAGGGGAAACGAAAATTATGCGGCATGGGTTTGTCCGTGCGAAGAAATGCTTGTTGCCGGGGAATTTTTTCGGGTGGAGTGACACAGTGCATATTTTTAAATACCAGCTCAAACGCAAAACCGAGATGTTCAATCATGTTTTGGAAATCCATGTTGCCCCAGTTTGCTTGGGGATGCGGCAGCTGAGCAGCGACTTCTCTTAATGGCTTTAAATATTTTTGCATTTCAATTCCATTCATATTTTTTCCTCAATCGGTTTTTAATTGCCATGGGACACACAATTGTATATTACCAAATGTCAATCTCCTGTCAACTCGAGGATCAAGGGGCTTCTGGCAGGAAGTTTTAGTTCCTTATGCACATCGTACTTTTTACCCGACAAGACATCAAATCCGCTTGTTATTCCAGCCAGCATTTCCTGAAAGCGTTCAGTGGGAAGCACGGTTTCTTCCTGGTTTTTGTTTAACAGAACCATGACCCTGGCACCATTGTCGTAGCGGAAGTAGACATAGACACCAAAAACCGGAACGAATTGCATGAGCTTACCCGTGTGAATCACAGGTGATTCTCTGCGCCAGTTGAGCAGTTTTTTGAGGAAGGTTTGCGCTTGTTTTTGCTGGTCTGTCAAACCTTTTCCCGTAAAACTATTGACTTTATCGCCATGCCAACCACCGGGAAAATCGCTACGAATAATGCCGTGGCGATCCGTACCGGGATTGCTCATGAGAACTTCGGTACCGTAATAAATTTGCGGAATCCCGCGTGTTGTAAGAATGAAAGCGACACCCAATTTGAAAAGGCCAAAATCTTCATTGACCTGGGAGAAGAAACGGCTCATATCGTGATTATCCGGGAATGTCACCAGGTTAAAAGGATCAGGATAAAGGAAATCTATCGCGAGCATTTCATAGAGTTGAACGATGCCATCATAGGATGCTTCTTTGGCATTTAATCCTCTGCTCATCGCCTGCTGAATTGGAAAATCCATTAAACTCGGTAATGGAGAGTTATAGCCGTTTGCGTTTATTTTTCCCTTTTGCCAGTATGAAACGATGGCAGGGTTAGGGCTCCATTCCTCACCGACGATGTTGAAATTCGGGTATTCTTTCATTATACGTTTCACCCATTTGGCCAAAAAATACTTGTCGGAATAGGAGTAGGTGTCCATACGAATGCCGCCTAAATTGGCGTATTCAATCCACCAGATCGCGTTTTGAATCAGGTAGTTCGCCATGAGTGTGTTTTTGGCGTTCATATCCGGCATCGTGCGTACAAACCAGCCATCTACGAATCCGTGGTAATCCGACTGAGATGCGTAGGGGTCTTGTACGGTGCTGCGGCGATGATTGGTTTGGACGAAGTTATCCTGGTTATTTAACCAATCGTCTGTCGGCAGGTCGTTCATCCACCAATGGCCGGAGCCGCAGTGATTGACGATCATATCCATGATTAATTTAATACCCATCGCCTTCGCTTTGTAGCTTAACTGCACATATTCTTCATTGCTACCGAACCGTGCATCAATTTGATAAAAATCAGTGGTTGAATAGCCGTGGTAAGAGTAGCGTTCCTGGTTGTTTTCCAGCACCGGATTTATCCAGATTCCTGTAAATCCCATGTCCTGAATATAATCGAGATGATCGGAAATCCCTCGCAAATCACCACCATGACGGCCATCGGGATCGCTGCGATTGACGCCTTCTTTCAAGTCATCGACGCTGTCGTTGTCCGGATTGCCATTGGCAAAACGGTCGGGTGTAATCAAATAAATGACGTCGGCGTTGGCAAAACCCTGGCGTTCAGCCGAACCATTTTCCCGCTCGAGGATTTTATATGTATGTTTTAAATGCGTTTGCCCTTCTTTTTGCAGTAGGATTTCGAATTGTCCGGGTTGAACATCGGGTGCAAATACAAGATCGATGAAAAGGTAATTCGGATTTTTTACCCGGATCGTCCTCGCAATTTTTACTCCCGGATAATCTATAACAGGCTGTAAATCAGCTATATTTTCTCCATACACGAGTAGCTGCAATTCCGGGGTCTTCATTCCGGCCCACCAAAATGGAGGCTCAACTTTTTTCAGATTGGTGGGAGATTGAGCGGTGGATATTCCAAACAGAGTAAGACAAAATAGTGTTGAAAGCAGGAATGAAGATTTCATATTGGCCTCTAATTTTTTCGATAAAATTCAAAGGGTGATTGTAAATGAGAAAAGTATCAAGAGTTTATAAGATTTTTAAACAGTCGCATTATTAATGCAGTACGAATAACTTCCGTTCAGGGTAGCACCCGCTCGGCGCCCAAATTGACCGAACAACGCACTCATCACAAGCCACAAAAGGAATGCAGACTGCGGCCTGTGATGAGTGCGTTGATTGGTGAAATCGCTGCTGCCAATGCCGGCCGCCTTTCGTGCCCTTGTGCCTGCTGTTGTTCGATGCCTTATGGCGTCTTGATAAATAATAGATTCGGTGTTTCATCCTTGCATAGTTTTATAGCTTTCAATAGTTCTCTTTGGCAAAGATACTGGCTATGGTTACATTTTTTCCCAGTGTAGAAGCTCTGTATAATTGTCAGGGCTCGACTGTCTCTGGCTTGGCCAAGAGCCCAAACAACATGATTACGTTTTGGGAGGGAATGTGAATTTGATTGCACATACTCAAGCATTGCGGCAACGTCATCTCCAGGGTGAGGGTGGTTCGACTGGGCAATATCGCGCCACTTATCGAGGTCTGACTGGATATCCCATCGAAGAACACCAAGAGCACATGCAGCACACACAAAGAAGCACGTTAATCCGATAAAGGCTATTTTTGTTGTTTTCATTGCTGTCTCTTTTTTGTTTTGCGTCGAACAGATTGAATGACCGGTTCATTTACCTTCTACTGGTCGATCTGAGAATTTGGCCCTCATAGATAAATCTGCCGCTGGCATCTTCCAGTGGCTGCCCTCGGCTTGTTTGACGCCATCGAGAGAAATAAGTGTTAGTACGATTACTTTTCTCAAAACTGCGTCCTCAAATACTCGGAAAACAATCTGTTCGCTCCGTTTATCAACGGGTGTTGTTATGAGTAAATTCTTTTTTAATTTAAAAAAAATGATTTAATTCCAAATACGAATTCTTGGTTAAGACACTTGAGGAGGGTGCACATGTTTCGAATTTCCAGACGTCAATTTTTGCAGAGATCAGCAGGCGGAGCGGCTGCATTAGCTGTAGGGAATGCCTTTTGGCCAGGCAAAAACAGTTTTGCAGCGGAGGAATTAATTGACCGGGTCGTGCTTGGGAAAAGCGGTATCGAAACCTCGCGGCTGGCATTTGGTACAGGTTCCTTTGGTTGGGAATTCCACTCGCAACAGACGGACCTGGGGATGAAGGGATTTGCTGAACTTTTGCAACAAGCCTACGACCACGGTGTGTCCTTCATGGATCTGGCAGACATCTATGGCAGTCATCGATTTTTTCGCAACACACTCAAATTTCTCCCGCGTGAGAAACTCACCGTGCTCACAAAAATCTGGACACGCAGTACCTATTGGCTGCAGTACCAGGGGTTTCAACCGACGTTTGACCGTTTTCGCAAAGAAACCGGCTGTGATTATTTCGATATCGTGCTCATCCACTGCCGTGAATCGGGGAACTGGGAACAGGAAGATGCGGCCCTGCGTGATGCCATGTCTGCAGCAAAGGAACGCGGGGAAATTCGGGCCGTCGGCGTCTCCTGCCATACATTGGATGCGCTCAAAGCCGCCGCAAAAAGTGATTGGGTTGATGTCATTCTGACGCGCATCAATAACCAGGGTGCCCGCATGGATGGGCCACCGGAAGTTGTGATGCCAGTCCTTAAAGAAGCGCATGACAACGGCAAGGGCATTGTTGGCATGAAGATTTTCGGCTGTGGCAAGCTCACCGAAGAATCCCAACGGGACAGTTCGTTGCACTACGTACTTGGCAGCGGTAACGTTGATGCGATGACCATCGGTGTCGACAATATCGACCACCTGCGCGACAATATCCGACGGATTAATTCAACGCTGAAATCTATTTGACCGTAACTGTTTAGCCACTAAGCGGACGCTGAGCTTGCCGAAACGGGAGCGTTCGCTGATTTGGAGAGAAATGCGCCCCCTTCGATAAACTCAGGACACCGCTTCGACAAGCTCAGGGTCCATTTCTCTCCGAATCAAACAAAATAGTTACGTTTTTATTCGTGTAAATTTGTGTAATTCGTGGTCCTTAAAGCGGATTCCAGCTTGCTGAAAATCTTCTAAACTATCGCAATTGGAGAAACTGGATGCATTCCTTGAAAATAGTGTTTTTAATAATACTCCCGGTATTATCTCTTGCCCAACCAGCTGAAAACCTGCAAAATTTGGCCAGTGAATTCTGGCAATGGCGTTTCGTAACCCAGCCTGCAACCTCGGATGATATTCTGCGTGTTGAGCGTCCAGACTGCTGGCAACCGGACTATTCCGCCGCCGCGCTTACGAATTACCGTGCGAAATACAGCGATTTTCGCAGCAAATTGCACGCACTCTCCAAAGAGAACTGGACACGCTCCGATAGCGTCGACTACCTGTGCCTGCGTTCGGCCATCGAAAGAGTAAACTGGGAGCTCAACGTGTTGCGCAATCCGCACCGCAACCCGGATTTTTACGTACAGCAGACGATCGGAGCGCTGTACGAATTGCTCATTATCAATACCCCCCTTGAGGAAAGGCGCTTGAAAAATATCCTTTGCGTCCTCCAGTCCATCCCCAAAACAATTCAGGATGCGCAAGGGAATCTCACCGAACCCTCAGGCCCATTTGCAAAGATCGCCCAGGAAAATCTGCAAGAAATTGGTCCAAAACTGCAGGATGTGCAAAAAGCACTCAAACAAAACGGCATCTCAAAATCGAACAATGCCTTCGATAAAGCATTCAAAGCCGCGATTCAGTCGCTGGAAAACTACCGTGATTGGCTTGAAAAAGCCTTGCCGGGAATGCAGGCAAATTTCAGTTGTGGTCGCGACGCTTATGTCTATTTTCTGAAAAACATCGCTCTGATTCCGAATTCACCAGAGGAACTGCTGCAACAAGGGCGTATGGAATGGTACAGAGCGGTTGCCTTTGAAGCCATGGAAAAGACACGCAATGCGGATCTGCAAAAACCGGGTTTGTTTCGAACGATCGAGCAACAAATTGCACAGGCGAAAAACGATGAACAAGCCATTCGGGATTTTCTCGAACAGAAGAATATCATGACGGTTCCTCCATGGCTGCAGCATTTTAACAACTATAGATTTCCTGCCTGGGTCGCGCCATTATCGTACATCGGCGTGGCGACGGACTTCACCGGTGAAAGTCGTCTCGGCGAGGATGCCTCCCGTTATATTCCAGCTCCAGGGCCGGATTTGCCGTATTTTTACCGCACCATGGCGCAGGATCCGCGACCGATTATTGTGCACGAAGGAATCCCCGGTCATTATTTTCAACTCGCCAGATCGTGGAAAAATGACAACCCCAGTCGCAGACGCTTCGTGGATTCGGGGCCGATTGAGGGAATTGGTTTATACGTCGAAGAATTGCTGCTGCAATTTGGTCTGTTTGATGACCGACCGCACACGCGGGAAATCATTTATAATTTTATGCGCTTACGGGCACTTCGTGTGGAAATCGATATTCAGTTAGCCCTCGGCACTTTTTCCATTGAACAAGGCGGCGACTTTCTTGCCGAAAGTGTGCCTATGGACGAAGAGACAGCCGTCGGTGAAGCGGGATTTTTTGCATACAATCCCGGGCAGGCTATCAGCTATCAAATCGGCAAAATTCAAATCCTGAAATTCCTTAGCGATGCTAAAATCAAAATGGATGATAAATTCAACTTGCGGGAATTTCATGATTACCTGATGGAAAATGGCAATGTGCCTATAGCACTGCAGCGTTGGGAATATCTGGGGTTGGAAGATGGTGTGAGCCAATTTTTCGCAAACCGGGGTGTCCATGAATAAAAAGAATTCACAAGCTCCAGCAATACAAAAATCTTCGGGATTAGTCCGACAGATGGGTTTACTCGGTCTTGCTGCAACCGGCATCTGCTCGATGCTGGGTGCGGCAATCAACGTCATCCCCTTTATGATTCAACGAAATGTTCCAGGAATCGGGCCTTACGTTTTACCAGCCTACCTGTTTGCCGCTGTTCCGGCTTTGTTTGCCGCGGTTGCCTACGCCATTCTCGCTTCTGCGATGCCCCGTGCCGGCGGGAGTTACGTTTATGCCAGCCGCGCGTTGAATCCCTATCTGGGATTTGTCGCCAGTTTTTCCCAGTGGTTCGGGCTCTCCATCGCGATTGGTGTGGTGTCTTATGTGCTCATTCCATTTGTGCGCGACATCGCAGCGGCAGTTGGCTGGCAGGATGTGGCGCACATTTTGGACACCGGCAGCGTACGCTTGGTGCTCGCTCTTGTGTTTCTGTGGACATTTGTGCTGGTGAACCTTCGCGGTCTTAAACTCTACGAACAAACATTGATACCCCTCATGTTTTTGATGTTTGCCCTTGGCAGCGTGGTAATTATTGCGGGATTTTCTTTCAATCAGCAGGAATTTGTGGCTGCCGTATTCGAGCGCGAGGGCCGGACTATTTCTGCGGCGACCACACCGGATTTTCATTTTTCCACCTACCTTGCTGCATCGGCATTGCTCTTTGCCAGCTTCATCGGTTTTGATTCCATCGCCCAGGCTGGCAGTGAAGCGCGTAATCCCGGCCGGACGCTGCCATTGGCAATTGCCATTGCGGTGATTACGGTCGGATCCTTCTATATTTTATTTACCGCTGCTGTTTATCACGCTGTGCCATGGACTTATATCGCCGAAGAAGCGACACAAAGAGATTTAACGGCGCCGGGACTTTTAGGTTATCTGCTGTCGCCAGGCTGGACGGTCGTTATTGTTGCCGGAGCTGCCGTCGCATTAATCAATGATTTGCCCGCGATGATTCTCGCCGTATCACGGCTCATGTTTGCCTGGGCGGAGGATGGCATCTTTCCAAAACGCATCGCGCAGATTCACCCGATGTGGCACACACCCCACTTTGCCATTCTCGCCAGTGGACTCATGGCTTCCGTCGGTATTGTCGGCAGCCATCTCGCCGGCGATTTTTTTCTCGGTGTTGATATTCTCGTAACTTCAATGCTGGTAAATTTTGGCCTGATGTGTTTATCAGTTTTGACTTTGCCGAAAAGGAATCCGGAGATTGCTGCAAATATTACTGTAGTCAAATCGAAGATTGTGCAAGTCCCCCTTGCGCTGTTTGGTATTGTCTTTCTGGGAGGATTTTTAATCGTTCACATCATAAAAGACCTGACAAGTACGGTTGCCGCCTGGTACTACCATTCCACGCCAGTTTGGATACTTGTTATGGTTGTGGCCTCGGCCATCTACCTGCGGGAATACCGAAAACTGAAGCAATCCGGTGTGGATGTGCACGCCTTGTTTTCACAATTACCGCCGGAGTAAATGGAAATGCAAGCACAAATACAACGAACAGAATTGGCTCCGGGATTCTCTATCGCGCGTGTACTCACCGGACTCTGGCAGATTGCCGACATGGAACGGGATGGTGGTAAAGTGGATCGGCAACGTGCTGTGCAGGCTATGGTCTCCTATGCCGATGCCGGCTTCACGACCTTTGATATGGCGGATCATTACGGTTCAGCCGAAGAAATCGCCGGGTTGTTTGCGCAAGAGTACACAGGCGAAGCGCAGCTCTTCACCAAATGGGTTCCAAAACCGGGCCCGGTTACCAGCGACGATGTACGCACTGCAGTGCAGCGTTCTTTGGATCGTATGCAAAAGAGTCAAATTGATTTACTGCAATTTCATGCCTGGAATTATGCAGATCCGGTCTGGCTCGATTGTCTCTTCTGGTTGCAGGAATTGAAAGAAGAAGGATTGATACGGCATCTCGGATTGACGAATGTGGATACGGCCCACTTGCGTATCGTCGTGCACAGCGGCATTGATGTTGTCTCGAACCAGGTGTGTTTTTCATTGCTCGACCAACGTGCGGGGGCACAAATGCAGGAATTATGCCTGCGCCATGGCATTAAAATTCTGGCATTTGGCACCGTTGCCGGCGGTTTTCTCACAGAAAAATGGCTGAACAAACCAGAGCCATCACAGAAGGATTTACCGACCTGGTCGCAAAACAAATACAAACGTTTCATCGATGGTGCCGGTGGCTGGGTTAAATTTCAAAATCTGCTGCACGTTTTGCAAAAAATTGCAACGAGGCACGAGGTGTCAATCGCAAACATTGCCTGCCGCTATATTCTGGAAAAACCCGCTGTTGCCGGCATCATCATCGGTGCGCGGTTGGGGAAAAGTGAGCACATTGAGGATAACCGACGTTTATTCCAATTTCAACTCGATGCGGAGGATCACAAACACATTGCAGAGGTGCTGCAAGACCTCGATCCTATTCCCGGTGATTGCGGTGACGAATACCGCAAGCCACCATTTCTTACCGCTTCCGGTGATTTAAGCCATCATCTCGAGACCATGCCCGTGCCGTATCAAATAGAACGTGGTGATCGTGGAAGAGAACGGATTTTCAGCGGAACGCCGTGGGAAGATATCGCCGGTTTTTGCCGTGCCTTGCGACAGGACAACAGAATTTTTATTTCCGGAACCACAGCCACGCTGGGAGCGAAACATATCGGTGGGAGCGATCCTGCAGCACAAATGCATTTTATTATTGATAAAATCGAAGGTGCGCTGCAGGCATTTGGCAGCGGCTTGCAGGATGTGGTGCGTACGCGAATTTACATTAAAAATATGATTGACTGGGAAATTCTTGCCCGTGTGCACGGAGAGCGATTCGCCCATATCAAACCCGCCAACACCATGGTGCAGGCAGGAATCATCGGTGATGAGTATCTCGTTGAGGTGGAAGTTGAGGCAGTGGTAACTTGAGAAAATATTAAAACAATGTTAGTGTGCTTTACAAATTTTGAACTAAATGATTTTTTGCGTTAGTGCATTGTCAAGTTTGGAATTGTGAGTTATAAGCCCGTCATTCCGGTTTCTGCACTTTCCAGCAGAATACCGGAATCTTCTGATATCTGTCACTCAGTTTAATTTTTTCTCATGCTGAAAATACGTGGCACCACAATGGGATACCGGTATTGCAAAATACGCAAACCGGCATGACACCCTCGGGTACTGAAACCACATATTCAATCTTGACGTCCACTAGTCCAAAGGTGTCTCACCGAGGAGAACGCTCCTTCCGTTCGGCGAGACGCCTTCACTTTAGTTACATTCGGATTTTCACATGCCCAAAAATCTAATACCAAATTCACATAAAAACAGGAAACCATAATGCGTAAATCTACCCTGAATATGTTGCTTGTTTTGGTTTTAATGTATGCTTTTGGCATTTCGAAAAAGCTCCATGCACAAACAACGAAACAGCCAATCACTGTCGAATGGATCTACAGCGATTCCAGCAGCACACTCACCGTTTTGCCGCGTTTTTTCTGGTTCGAAAACAATACGGCACTTTTATTAGACAGGCGCCAAGCACGGGAAAAACGAGAGTTCGAAATTTATAATCCGAAAACCGGTAAAATCAAGAAAGCGCTCGACCAAGAAAAAGCGCTCACCAGTTTAAATGCACTATTGAGCGAAAACGGCGCGTGGGAAGCGCTTGACTGGCCACAGTCCATTGATAAACAGGGGCGCAGCGTCGTGTATTTAATCGGGCAGGATATTTTTCTTCTCGATTTGCAAAAATCGGAATTTCAGCGTATTACGGAAACGGAGGCAGGTGAGAAGAATGTCAATTTTGCTCCGGACGGAAACATGCTGTCCTTCGTGCGGGATAACGATTTATTCGTGTATGACCTCAAGCAAAAAACAGAGAAACGTCTCACCACAGATGGATCGGCAACACTGATGAATGGGACTGTGTCCTGGGTATATTGGGAAGAAATATTCGGTCGTCGTGACCTTGGATACTGGTGGTCGGATGATTCTAAAAGCCTGGCGTATCTACAGACGGATGATTCTCCGGTTGCTGTGGCTCATTTTGTGGATTTCAAGCCGGTTGTACCGCGTGTTATCGAGCAGCGTTATCCGAAGGCGGGCATGGCCAATCCCAAAGTGCGGGTTGGCGTAGTTGAAATTGAAAATGCAAAAACGACCTGGGTGAATTTTGAGAATGAAAATCCAGAATATATTCCAAGGGTGCAATGGCTTCCCGGCAGCAAAAAATTGAGCGTACAGACTTTAAACAGACCACAGGATGTGCTGAATCTCTATTTTGTTGATGCGAAAACAGGCACGGCTAATTTAATTCTGCAGGAGACGGACAGTTGCTGGGTTAATTTGCACGACGATCTCGTATTCCTGCAGGATGGCAAACATTTTCTCTGGCAATCGGAACGCGATGGCTACGCCCATTTATACAAATTTACCCTCGATGGCCAGTTGGTCAATCAAGTGACGAAGGGTGAATGGGCGGTAAACTCCGCTGGATGGGATCCACGTAAAACCATTGCTGCCGTCGATGAAGAAAAGGATTGGATTTATTTTTCAGCGCTTGAAAAGTCCTCGATTGAGCGGCATTTATACCGAATTCATAGCGATGGTACGGGGATGGAAAGATTATCCGATGGGGATGGTACACATTATCTTGTGTTCAGTCCGGACGGTGAATATTATTTTGATATCTTTTCGAGTGTGAAGCTGCAGCCATCATTGCGGGTGTATTCAAATAAAGGCAAGCTGGTAAAATCCTTCGCTGAACCGCGTCCGGAGCTGTTGCAGGCATTGGATTTTCAGTTGCCGGAACTCTTTACTATCCCAACAGCTGACGGTTTTTTGATGCCAGCCGAAATATTGAAACCGAAAGATTTTGATCCGACGAAAAAATATCCGGTAATCATGAATATTTATGGTGGCCCTTCCGCTCCGACCGTTTCTAACAGCTGGAATAGCGGCAATTATTTCGACCAGATATTGATGAACCGTGGCTATCTTGTGGTGCGGTTTGACCACCGTGTTGCGGCGGGAATCAGTAAAAAGTATGAAAATCTGATCTTACGGCAATTTATCGGCCCGGTCGAGTTGGCTGATATCGTCGATGGTGTTAAATGGCTGAAGGCACAACCCTGGGTTGATGGTGACAGGTTTGGTATTTGGGGCTGGAGTGGTGGCGGGAGTTTCACCTTGCACACAATGACCCGTACAAAAGAATTTAAAGCAGGCATTGCTGTCGCACCGGTCACCGACTGGCATTATTACGACACGAGATGGGCTGAATTTGCCATGAAAACACCGCAGGATAATCCGGAGGGTTATGAGAGTACTTCAATCGTTCGTCAGGCAAAGAATTTGTCAGGAAGGCTGATGCTCGTTCACGGTACGTACGACGATAACGTTCACCCGCAAAATGCCTGGGATTTCATCGAAGAATTAGTGCAGGCGAACATTCCGTTTGACATGATGTTTTATCCCATGCGCAAGCATGGCATTGCAGACCGTGCGGCCAGAATTCATTTGTTCAATAAAATGCTCGAATTCTGGGGTAATAACCTGTAAAATAATCAACACTCAATATTCAATAAGCAATTTTCAATTTTGAGTTTTTATTAGTACTATTTTGGCAAATTTGATAGTGTGTCATTTCGAACGCGCTTTCCAGCGGAGAAATCTTTTGCAGCGAGCTTGAGTATAAGATTTCTCACCCTAAAAAGCAGGATTCAATGACAGAACTGGTAATCTGCCAAAGCAGTATTAGTTGATCATTGATTATTGAGTGTTGATTTATTGATAATTGACTCAGTCTCTTAAAACTTCCAAAAACACGGTATCGGCTATGGCTGAACCAAAAATACCAATGCCGTCTCCTTCTATGTGCAGGATCGGTTCATGAAAATTGCCGTCGATTTCCTGCACCTGCCAGGCCGTGAGCAGGTAGTCGCGGAAATTTTCATCGCCTGCATAAAGGATGGTTCGATATTTCCCGTAGAAAGGAAACAAATACCAGTCCAGCGGAAGTGTTGACTGTCCCGATTTTAATTGCAGATCCTGCTGCCATGTAAAATTATAAATCAAATCCTTCCATTCTTCTTCCTCAAAATCTGAGGCATCCTTGAAGCTGCTGTAAGGGCTGTCGTAAATAAAAGTACTTGTATCAGCATCCAATGAAACGATCGAAAGCGCATAAAAGCCGGTATCCGGGCTGCGTTCGAAAGTGTATTCCCATTTTTCTATGGACCCATCGGCATTTTCCGGGAAGTACGGGGAAGGGGCAATTTTCGATTCATTCTGGAGAATTTTGAATCCGGCTACCGGTACTGTTGTTGTCGCGTTACAATGCAGCTCGGTTCCATCGATAATCGCATCAACAGATAGTTTGTACGCATGTCCGTATTCGATCAGCAGATCTTCGCCTTCGTATCCAAAGGCAAATGTTTGTGCATTGAACGTAAGTGGGTAGTCTTTCCGACCAGCTAAATCCGTGAGAACGACATTCGCATCGGATAAAAATATGTTGGTTCGCAAGAGCGATGTATTTAATGGGAAATTACGTGTAATTTTTATGTTTGTCACCGGGGCATGGGGATAGAGATAGCCATCGATGGCTATTTTCGGCTCATAATTGCTGTCATCGACTTCGACAACACCCGTGCCGCATGCCGTCAGCAATAAGCTTATCAAGGCTATATATTTTAAGTGTTTCATTCGTTTTCCTTATTCTAAAGTGTGCATGTTGGTACGTTTGAAAGTTTAAAGGTGATTTTAAAATTCAAAGCGAATACCGACAGTTGGCAGCAGTGGCAACATGTTCGTTTCTTCCACTTCCTGCACGATACTTTCTTCTGTGCTGACATCCTTATATTGAATGAACCATACATTTTTTCGATTGCCCGCATTGAAAATTTGCAGGTACGGTGCCATCGACCAATTTTTAAACTGGCGAAAATAGGTTAAACTCAGATCAAGACGTGCATAGGCCGGAAGTCTGTATTTATTAATCGTTGTCGGGTAAAGGGCGAAGCTGGAGAACCCATTGTCGCCGCCGAATCCAACCGTTCCTTCGATGTCCGGCATTGTGCTTGTAATATAAACGGAACTTGGTGTTGTGATCGGCTGACCTGTTGAATAAATCAGGTTGAGCCCGAGGGTATAACGGCCTTTATCTTTTTTGTGATCACGATTTCGTAGACTGCGCCAGGCATTTTTTACGTCGACATTACTCACCAGATTGATGGTCGATGTTCGATCGTGGCGCGGCGCGAATTCTTCACCCTGATTTATTGTGGGAATCGTGTATTTTGTTGCTGCCAATGAATAACCAAACCAACCCGTGACAGCGCCGCTGTTTTTGCGAAACAACAGTTCAAAACCTTTCGAATTGCCGTCACCTTTGTGAAAAAGACCTTCGGTGGTGGAATAAACCGGTTCATCATTTTCATAATAACCCGGAACTACCTTGGCGCCAAGGTTCTGGTCGAGGGAATAGAGATTAGTGTAGTCTTTATAATAGGCTTCCGCTTCCAATGAGAAAAATTGTCCGAGTTCTTTTTCAAAACCTGCAATAAAATGGCTGGCGTCCGATTGGCTCTGAAATGCATTGGAGGTGGACCAAATGTCTGCAAAGAAAGGACGCTCAATACGGTGCAAATACTGGTGATAGCGACCGATCGCAGTCTTCAAATTGATTGTGTCCGTTGCACGATATTTCACCGAGAGTCGTGGCGATAAATTAAAATAATCCTTCTCAGAATTAAAATAATGGGCACGTAATCCGGTGTCAACTACCCATAAGGGTGAAGGATTCCAGTTTAAAGTCAGGTAGGCGGAGGTGTGCTGCGGAGTATTGGTCACATCTACTTTGCCCCCCGGCCAGTGCTGGTAGTAGCTTCCATCCAGCCATTTGTGTTCAAAGCCGAAGATTGCTTTAAATTTCGTTGAGTGGTAATACTGCAGATTGCCTTTTGCGGTAAAATCGGTAATTTCATTTTTCTCACTTACATCAACTACATTTTCAAAGTTGAAGTTGGAGGAGAAAACGCTACCAGTCAGCCAGAAATTTGCAAAGAGTTGTGGTGAAAATAAATGTGTCCAGCGAGCGCTTCCGGTTTTGTTGCCCCAATCATAAAGAAAGCCAGCTTTTACATCCGCATCGGGATTAAAATTGACATTGAGATCGTCATAGCTGCTAAACCAGCTTAAGGTCAGTTTGTTTTTCGGACCGAAATCAAAGAAAGCTTTGACGTTGCTATCATAAAAATAGTAATCCGGTATTTCATCGTAGTGGGGGCCAAGTGTTTTATCAAAATAAGTGCGCCGGAAGGACCCGGAAAGGGAGCCGATACTGCCCAGAGGCATCTGCAGTGTTGTTTTCGCAGACAGCAAACTTATGGAGGTGGTCCCTTCAAATTCTTTGCGGTTTCCATCGATGTTGGTAATATCGAGGACAGAGGAAAGACGACCGCCGTACTCTGCCCCGAATCCACCTTTAGAAAGTTCAACGGATTTAATTGCATCGGTGTTGAACGTGGAGAAAATACCAAAAGCATGCTCGGGATTGTACACATCCGCGCCATCAATCAAAAAGAGATTTTGGTCGGGCGTACCACCACGAATATAAAGTGCGGAGGAAAAGTCAGAAACCGGCAAAACTCCGGGAAGTGTCTGCAATGCCCTGAGCAAGTCTGCTTCCGCAATTTGTGGTATGGCACTGATATCCCGGGAACTTAACTCAACTTTTGAAACAGGCTTCGAAAAAAGTTGATCAATCGTGCGTTTCTTTTCGGCAGTCACAACTATTTCCTGGCCTTTCAGTGTTTCAGGCTCGAGATTTATCTGCACATGTTCGGAGGGTTCAATAGTGACAACAATGTTCTTCGACCATGTTTTGTAACCAATATATTGACAGGAGATTGTATAAGTACCTGGCACCAGTTTGGGTATCGTAAAGAAGCCGGCGACATTGGTACTGGTTCCCCGTTCGGTTCCCTTAAGAAAAATATTGGCGCCGATGAGGGCTTCACCTGTTGATTTGTCGAAAACATAACCACTGATAGAACTGAACTTGTTTTCTGTTTCTTCGCCTAAAAGCGCGTGGCTTATGATAATTAAGCAAACGAAAACGATTCTTTTTAAAACCATAAAAAGCTCCGGTGAAATTAAATAAGTGAGTTTGACGGAAAATTGTCTCGGGTGTATCCCCTGGAATTTCTGATTTATCCATTGGAGGCAGTAATAACGCGATACATTGTGTAAAGTTTCCAGATAATATGTTCAATTTATTGAACAAACACCCTCTTTAGCTATGTGTTGAATCCCGGGAATACAAGGAGAATGCCATATTTTTCCAAGATAAGCAGAAATGTGATTAATAACAGCAGTTCCAGGCTATCGATGTTTAAATTGGGAAAATTTAAGGGTGAGAAGTTCGATTCATTAGAGCTTTAAGCGAATGCAATTCCGCGGAGTTTTTCCGCTTTTTTTAAAATTTCCCCGAAAATTGAGTATTTGAGTTAATCTATATGTAAAGATGGCAGACCGCTAAACACACGAAAGGAATACCTTTTTCGCGTGTTTAGCGGTAAAAAAAAAGCTCATTCGACGACAATTTCATCAACAAAAATCCAGGTTTTCCCACCGGCTCCGGAATGCCATGCGGGACAAACACCCGCATTTTTTGCGTAAATACGAATGTAGCGCGCAGGTTTTGCCTTCAGTTGAATGCTGTTGTTCTGAATTTTTACTTTTGGGTCTTTCTGCATTTCCGTGGAAACATGGTGAATGACATCAAAGTTTTGTCCATCCAGGGAAATTTCTATTTGTACATCGGAGGGGAGAAATATCCAGCTCATCTGGTTTTGCAGGAATCCCACTGAAATATGACGGAGTTTTTGTACTTTGCCTAAATCGACGAGAGCACCAAAATCGGTCCCTTCATAACCTTGCCACGTGCCATCCTGAAAATCTGTCGTACCACGCAATCCATCGATTACTGCATTCTTTCCGCCCCCGGTGTAGGATGCACCGTATTCTTGTCCCAGGAGAATTTTTTTCCCCACAGCGCGGTGTTCAATTTTTTGTATAGTTTCCACATGATGTCGCCCCGGTTCGCGAACTTCTTTACCCTGAATGCCCGTAAGCCGGTCGCCAAGTTCATAGCGGATTTTTTCAGCTAATTCGCTAAGCCGTTGTGCAATTTCCGGTTCTTGCTCGATGACATTCATTCGTTCGCCGATATCCGTGTCGAGATTGTATAGCGCTAACCCTGTCTCCCCCTTGCCATAAGGGCCGGGAAATCCATCTCTTCCAGGTTCGACATTTTCATAGGATCGGTAACTGTGTGGAAAATGCAGCTTCCATTTGCCCTGACGCACAGCACGAAGTTCACCATCATAATAGAAGAAAAAATGATCTCGTGGGTTCGCTTCGGGATCTCCTTGCAGCAAAGGAAGAATATTAACACCGTCGATTTTGCGTTGGGGCAGCGGGGCTCCGGTAATTGCAGCAAGGGTCGGCAATATATCGATCGTTGAGGCGATGCGCTCATTTTTCATGCCCGCAGGCACATGTCCCGGCCAACGAATGACGCAGGGGACACGTGGACCGCCTTCCCACATCGTACCTTTCCCTTCGCGCAGGGGAACAGCCGATCCAGCATGATTGCCAAAATTCAGCCAGGGCCCATTGTCACTGGTGTAAATGACCAACGTGTTGTCATCGAGTTCGTTTTTGTGCAGGGTTTTTAAAATTTCGCCAACGGACCAGTCGATTTCCATCATGGTGTCGCCATACATACCCTGTTCGCTTTTCCCCTTAAATTTTTCGGATACGCCAAGGGGGACATGTACCATGGAGTGCGGAACATAAAGGAAAAATGGTCTGTTTTTATTATTTTCAATAAACTTTACTGCACGCTCTGTATAACGCGTCGTCAACGTGCTTTGGTCCTCAAGTGTATTGATTTTTGCAATTTCCTTATCCCCCTCAAAGAGCGGTAATGAAGGGTATTTTACCTTGTTCCCCTCCGTAGCCGGTGTTCCGTCAAAATTCACCGGCCACATATCGTTGGAATAGGGGAGACCAAGGTATTCGTCAAAACCTTGGTGCAAGGGGAGAAATTCATTCAAGTGGCCAAGATGCCATTTACCAAAAATCCCTGTCGTATAGCCTTTTTTCTTCAGAATCTCCGCGATCGTTTCTTCCTGCGGATTCAAACCGACTGTTGCCCAGGGCATGTAAGCACCACGCACTCCGACGCGTTCGGAGTAGCAACCGGTCATCAGTGCTGCCCTGGAGGCTGAGCACACCGCCTGGGAAACATAGAAATTCGTGAAGCGCATACCTTCACTGGCCATCTTATCGATATTGGGCGTTGCGAAACCTTGTGCCCCAAAACAACCCAGGTCAGCATAACCCTGGTCATCGATAAAAATGAGCACGATATTTGGCAATCGTTCATTTTTGGTGGATTCGCAGTGGGTTAATCCTGCGAAAACTGCAAAAGTAACAAGGGTAGGAAAAAAAAGCTTTGCAAAATATCGGAAGCGTGTGTTATATGGCATCTGTTCTTCCTTTTTCATGGATTGTAACCTGCTTTATTCACAAATACCACGATTGGGCAGGGGATATCACCTGCCCATCGTTCACTTTGAGCGTTGCATGAATAAAGAAGGATAACTGTTCTTTGCCTAATAAAAGGTAATTTAGCGAAAATTGTAAAAAGATAATAACGGAGTTTGGCCAGTGCACTACTGTAAGGATATGGATTTACTATGATAACTGCAATTGGACTTTTCGCGGCATTGTGCACCACAACTGCATTCCTGCCCCAGGCAATTAAAACGATTCGGACAAAACAGACGCGGGACTTGTCGTTGCGAATGTACATTCTGCAGGCGACAGGAAATTTTTCCTGGTTTATTTATGGATTTATTACTTTTAATATTCCCATAATGCTGGCCGACAGCATCACCTCAATTCTTGTGGTGACTATTTTGGTAATGAAGCTGAAGTACGATTGATTTTGCATAAAAAAAGCCTGGTTCAGTCCGTTGAACCAGGCTTTTAATTATCGCGATTATACTATTCGATTTCTTTTCTTATTCGTTTTCCAACGGTGTTAAAGGTTTCTCGAGAGAGTAGAAAGAGATCTCGATTCTTCGGTTGAGCTTGCGTCCAATGGGACTGTTGTTGTCACCGATAAGAAAAAAGTCTCCGGTTGTCCGCACAACGCCCAACGGATGCTCTTCGCCAAATCCGACGGCTTCGTCCAGTCTTTGGAGAATTTCGTTATACGATTCCGGGTGCTGGGAATTCACTTTTCTCAGGAATCGCTCACGGAAGACCCGTGCTCTTTTCTTTGAAAGGGCGAGATTGACGTTTTCCGGGCCGACAGCACAGGCGTGACCAATAAAGCGCATACGCATCGTGTTATCCCGCAGCATTCGGTTGATTTGCTTGAACAGGCGAATCCAGTAAAAATCATAAAAAGGCTCAGTCCCGGCGAATTTTAAAGGCCAACTAAATCGCTGTTCTCGCAAGTGAGCTTCGTCGGCAAGATGAAATTTCTGGTCCTGTGTGTAAAAGCGACGTCCAAGGGAGTCGTCGACACTCACGGAATAATTCACCGTCTTGCCGATCCATGGTGATTTCTCTCCGGATTTTGTTCCGTTCATATGATTCCAGCTCAAAAGGGAATGGATTTCTTTTTTGCCGCCAAACAGGGATGCACCTTCAATCTCATCTCGCAAGTCTTCCTGGTGGATGTACAATGCGGCATCCTGAAACGGAACAGCACTTTTCATATCGACAAAGAATTTGACAGCCAGGGGCAGTTTTTCGACATCATTGTAGGAAACTGGTGTGAAAAGAATGTTTTCCATGTGGTTAGCTGTGATAACAACATTGCGTCGTTCCTGGAAAACCCATTTTGCATCCAGGGGATCAGCAGGTACAGATCGCTTTGAATGTGCCTTTCCGGGAAGGAGATGCAACTGGCGGAAATTAACACCCATTTGCAGCAGTGTATCGCGTACAGCGTTGGCGCGGGCATTTGCCAGACTCAGGTTCTCTTCGCCGGAGTTGGGATCGATAAAACCTTGGAGAAATACACTCAATTCCGGGTATTTTTGCAAGCGTTCCGAGAGGGTAACCAACGGTGGATCCAACACCCATTCGTGGATGTATTCTTTTGTTACCTTTGAGGAATTTTTGTTGAAATAGACCTCAGCAATAAATGGTAAATCGTAGTTTATTTTGGATAAAATATGGGCGGTTACAGTGTCGTCAACGGTGATGGCTCCTTTGGGAATCGTGTGGAAACTGGCGCGTATTTCGTTGTTGTTTTCGATACTTTCCTTAACCGTATTGTCCACATCAACCTTTATCGAGAACTCATGCCGTCCTGCGATTTCTGTAAACCAATCGAGGGAAAAAGTACGTGTTTCGCCTGGTTCCAGAAGATCGATTCGTTTGTTCAGCAGTGCCTCCATATAAAAGGTCGTCCCATCGTCCTTGGATGTGTATTGTGGCGCTGTCAGATCGTCGAGGCGGATATGGAAATCTTTGGCGACGTATTGCCCGGTATTCGCTATGGTTACATTTATTTTGCCTTGATAATCGTCTTCTGTAATCCATTTGAAATAGTCAAAATCGATTTTCGTGATTTGCAGTTCCGGCGCTGGAATATCGAAGCGGGAAATGTTTCTTCCCTGGTCGTTTATAATGCGGCTGTGTCCGTCTTTATCGATGGCAACAACGCTCCAATAGTAAACGCCACCTTCCATATTGCCACAATTGTAGGTCGTGCCTGTTTGTTTTTCATTGGCATCGAGCATGTGGGGTTTGAAATTGTAGGGCATAGCAACGTCGTTCCCATCGTAACTGGCCAGTACGCGTGCAACAGCCAGACTGTCGCGGTCCATCAGGAAGTGATAGATAATATCATCGTAGAGATCGGGATCATGGCTTTCGGTCCAGTTAATTGCGACGGGTGAATCCAAAACAACGGCATTGTTTCGTGGTGAAATCGATTTGAATTTCTCCGGGCCAACCGGAAAGTGGTTAATGCCCCCTTGATAGGGCGAATCGAAGAAGGTGTTGCTTTCACCACGCGCTAAATCAACTCGCATGTTGTTGTTTCTGCCAGGCAGCATTTGGGCGAGGGATTTATAACTGTCTTTTAAATTCAAGCTCATGCCCATCGCCAGATTGCCCAGGGCATTTTTTTCCATCTTATAGCCACCACGCAGTGTGATGAGCTGTGCCCATGAAATTTCTGTACCGAAACTGATTTGTCCGTCCTCGTCCAGAATCTTTTTATAATCGGTCAGAAAATGAAGTTGCAAGCCATCGTGCGATCCCACATGCATGGCAGCACCGACGCGTGATGTTTTGGGAAGAGGTGTATTGTTGATATCGTGCTTGAGGGGAGCGCCTAATTGAGTCATCGAAAAGCCTGCAGAGAATATCACATTTTCCAATCCGGGAATTTTCTCTGCCAGGCCTGGTGTGTTAAATCTTTTGGAACGCCACATGAGACCGGTATCTAAAATCCATGTGGATGCCTGAAATGCGGCAAGTGTGTTGCGGTAGTATTTGATATTTGTTCCCAGGGAAACCTGCCCGAATTTAAAGTGGAACGGATGTGCAAGGGTTGTCCCGAAAAGTACGTCGTTTGCGGAGACACCCTCGGCTGCACCTTCGGAACTATCGAATTCCGGAACACCGAGATAGGATGCACTGAAGCCGATATAATTGGTGCCAAACAAGCGGGATTTATTCTTGTGACCAAGGGCAAATGATGTATTGTATACATCCGGCATCCATTTTGAATAGGATGCAGCCCAGGACCACTCCCGCGTAAAACCCAGAGCGGCAGGATTTGCGTACAAACCGTGGATTTCATCCAGAACTCCAGTGAGGCTGCTGCCAAAGCCTTGTTGCCGTGCGCCGGGATTTGTTTTCAAAAACGCAAGGCCAGCTCTGGTTTGAGCCTGCGTTGCACTGCATCCTGCAGTGAACACAGAACCAATTAAAGCCAGTGTTAGGATAAAGCGTGAATAATTCATTGCACTACCACCATTTTCTTCCATGATGTATATTCCCCGGAACGAAGCGTGACGAGGTATACACCGCTACCAACCTTTTGACCGGAGCTCGTATACCCATCCCAGAAATATGTGTTCCGTCCCGCAGAATACGGTCCTTCTTCAATCGTTGTGATCAGTGTACCGGAAAGGTCGTACAAGTCGAGGCGTACTTCACGATTTGAGCTCAACTGAAAGTTGATACCGATTCGATCCTCACGGCCAGCGCGGAATACGTTGCGCTCGAGAACCATATCGTTTCGTGCCTTCACTGTCAGATCTGCTGATACACGTTTTGTATTGTAAAGATAATCCACAGTAACAAGTTCAAAGCGGATTATTTCTTCTTTTGCAAGAGTAAATAAGCGAACATTGCGATAAAGCGGTGTTATGTCGAGCCATACACCGGGTTGCAGCATTGTCGACGAAATAAACGCATCTGCATAGGTATCATCAACCTGGTTGTCTGCTGTGTAAATGCGCAGATCCCATGATTTGAGCTCGATAGATGTACGAACGCGTACCTGAACGCTGTCTCCCACAAGCACCGATTCGGGTGATATGGCGATTTCCGGTTCCGGGACTTCCACAATACTGTAGATAACTGCACTGTCCTCGTTGTTGCCGGCATAACGCTCAAGTTCATTTGCTGCACCAGCATTGGCAACATGAGTAAAAGTACGAATGTCATTGCTTACCGGCGCTGGTATGAACATGTTGAACTGGATAATACGACTGCCGTGTGGCTCAATTGCCTCAAAGACCCACTGAAGTGTCGTGCTTGTGGCTGTCCGTGGCTGAGTCGAGAAAGAGGATTCGACAGGGGTAGCGCCTTGCGGGAGATGTTCTGTTACGAAGACGCTGTCTGCGAATGCATCGCTACTGTTTTTAATAACGATTGAATAACTGTAATTCGAGTTGCCTTCAGCAAACCAGGTTGTATCATTATCAGCAAAAACAAACGAGGAACCATGGACAAAATTTTCCACGGCGATATCGCTGGAATAACCGCTGCTGTGCACGGCATAAACTGTGGATGTGCTGACATTGTTTGTGGCTACGGTATCTCTGGCAGACACCACCTCAGCCTGATTGACCAGAGCGAATGGAGTTTGCCGGATGTTATCGGACACGCGTGCATAAAAGGAAATTTCTTCTATTTGACCGCTGCTTAATGAATCAATATCCCAAACCAGATCTGCCTGAGTACTTTCAATCGTTTTTTTGCTTAATTGATAGAGGAAAACCTCTTCCGGAAGATTGTCGAGAACACGAATGTTTTCGGCCACTCCGGGTCCATTATTTGTTATGCTGAGTTTGTACAAATAGACAGATCCAATACGTGATGCAGGTTGCACTGTGCCTTCTATGGAAACGGTTGTATCGGTAATGACTTCAGTTTCAATGGCTAAGTCATAGTTAAATACGACTTCCTCTTGTACCGTGATAAACGCAATTGTATCCATCGCGGTATTGTTCCAGGCTACCGTATCGAGAGGCGAGGTTATTTCGACTGATCCAATTAATTCCTGTATATTTTCCGGTACTTCATGGGCAACCTTCACTGCCACATTTATCGATTTCGTTTGACCTGACTGGAGTGTTCCGATCTGCCAGTTATTCGTGGTTAATCCATTAAGACCATCCTGCACAAATACGACGTATGCAGGCAAGTTTTGCCGTACGACGACATTATCTGCTGCACCAGCGCCATTGTTGCTGACGTTGAAAGTGTAAGTATAAATATCATCAGCTTTTACGGCATTACGCCCGGCAACCGTGGTGTCTGTCCTGGAGGATAGGGTGATTGCCAGATCGTTGTTCTCTCTCAAGATAACCGCGTAAATGGTTTCTTCTGCTGTGTTGTCGGCGGGAACCTCGTCCGCAGAGATATCGAGCTGGGCTCTGTGAGGCAGGGGGTGTGAGCCGACTGGCATGTTGTCAGCCAGGTGCGCTTTTACATTGATAATCAGTGAATCGAGAGCAGGAATATCAGGAAGATTCCAGTTTAATTCCGCGTTAATTGAGCTTGCAGGTTCGGTCGATATGGAATCGATTCGTACTGAATCCGGAATCCAGTTGGTGAGTTTTGCATTTTTTATAGCCCGGTTGCCCTTGTTACGGATGACCAAACTGTAGGAATAACTTTCATGTTGTCCGACGCGACCAAATTCAAAACCACCAGCTGAAAAAATACCTGGTGTCACGAAAGGCATTGTCAGAGAACCATCATAGCGCGGGTAAGTACCGAGATATTTTACGATGTTTGTCGCACTGTTGTTTGTTGACAGTGTATCGTTGGAGGCGACCATGCTGGCTGTCGCAACCAAATCTTTTGTTCCGATTGGCACATCCATACGCACCTTTGAACGAACGTTGTAAACTTTGGCTTGCCCCGGTTGTAACGATTGAATATGCCATGCCAGGATGTTGTCCTCCAGTGATTCCGGTTGTACGCTGCTCCCGACATAATCTGTTTCTATGGGCAATTCGTGTGTAATCCGAATACTGTTTGCGACGATTGGTCCATTGTTAAAGATCACGATGGAGTAGTCGATGAGACTGTCCTCATATGCTGCATTGTAAACCAGTCCCCCTTCCATGGCCGTATCAGCGGTAGTCGATGTTAATGTGAGAGAGACATCGGTCGCCCCTGGGCCCTTGACATAGTATTGTCCTGTTCCGCGACCGTGCCTGCTGTTATTATTGATATTTACTTCCAATATCCGGTAACTGTTGTTGTAGTATGGATCCGGTGAGGTGTATTTCAAAACGTAATAATTTTTAATAACCTGGGACAAGCGTGAATAGATTGCCGCCATATCTGCAGCAGAACCGGAAGGTAAATATTCTCCACCGGTTTCCGTTGCTATCCGCTGTAAGGTATCCGGCCGTATATCGGAACCGAGACCGATCATGTAAATTGGAATATTGTAGGCCTTTGCGCTATCAATCACCATTGAAATCGTGTAGATTTTTGAATCGATTTCGTGGCCATCTGTGTAGGCGACGACGATGTGACGGGCTGTTGCTTCCTCTTTGAGCATCTGTATGGCCAGCCCCAGGGCATCGGCGAGGGGTGTACCACCAGAAGCCTGCCCTTCGTCAATGGCTTTGTAGAGTTCGTCTTTATTGGTAGTGAAATCAACAACTTTAGTTATTTCACCGGCAAACTGGATGAGACCGCTACGCTGACCTTGCTCAAGACTGTCAACAAACAACTTGGTGGCGGCACGAACCGGCTCAATGGAAGCACGCATGCTGTAGCTTAAATCCATTACCATCATAACACTGCTTGAAAGCTGCTCATTTCTCTGCACTTCGAGAATTTTCATATCAGGTTTCTGCGTGTAAATGTTTGGATTGTCGGGATACTGCGGATTTTCCTTGTGATATTCAAAAAGCGGTTGCCAGATATCTTTTATGAGCTGCCCGTTCATCGCGGTATCGTTTGCACCAAGCCAATCGGTTGTATCAGCCAATCCTGTTACTGCGTTGCCTGCGGAATCTGTGACCGAGATCGTGGTTAAAACACTAAAGGGGAAGGAGCCCGTCACTCCATTTATTGTCAGGGAAGTATCGATAACCGGATTGTTTACTGTCACCTTTAAGGAATCTGTGGCGTAGCTGCTTGTCGTTGCTGCACCATAGGCAACAAAGAGTGCGAATGGAATCAGTGCCGTTGTGAGTTTGCCCCAAGTTGTTGTAGTTTTCATGTTGACGCCTGTTTTGTTTGTTGATTCATTCTTGTTGTTACTTTTCGTACATCGCATGTTAATTTGAATTTGGCTGTGCAGGATGTTATAGAAGATTATCATGCTCGTCGCAGGCTTCATCAGTGAATCTGTAGATTTAATTCAATAAGCAATTGAATTTAAATCGAACCGTCCTGGTTGGGTGATATCCTGTGTTTTATAATTACTGCTCTCTATCATGCACAATTACAAAGTATAATTTAGCGCTGTTTGAGCAAACTTAGTGCCATTGGATTAATGCCTTGTTTTTACAGTGAATAAGGTAGGATCAGTTGCACGGGATGTAATCAAGTTGTATACGTGTGATACAGCTTGTCAAAAAACATTACAAAAGTTGATTTGTGGTGCAGAGCAGTTCGTTGCGGTTCTGAAAAAATTTATATTCAGAAAGGACACAAAAGACGAATTGTAATTTAAAGGCATACAAGTATTGCAATAAAAACAAACTGGAGCGACTTTTGGGAAAACAAAACCACATACGAAGCTCTATCAGGTATTCGCGATGTGCGAGGAGAAGAGCGGTTTTTCTTTTTGAAAAAAATGGATGAGAAATTTGCGGTTAAAAATGAACCACAAAATACACAATAATTACGTTCGGTCTTCATTTTGTGCATTTTGTGGTTGAATAAAACGATTATCAAATTCGAAGAATTGTGTTAAATCAACAGCCTTCGTCTGCTTTTTTCTTCTTTTTGAATGTGATTGGCTTTTGCGTCTCGGTTTTTGTTTCCTCCGGTTGTGTGCTTTGTATTTTTCCACCGGGAGAGAAGTATTGCGATGCCGATTGACGCAGTTGATAGCGCAGAATTTCCGAATCTGCAACCAGATCGTCTGGTTTTTGAGGATTCAGGATAGCACTTGCCCAGTAATTCATGCCACCGGTCAGGATGAATGAATCGATACCTTGTTGTTGCATAAGCAACCAGGCCTGGGCAGCATAGGCATCGCCATTGCTGTAAACGATAATTGTATTTTGTGGATCAATTTGATCCAGATTTCCAACTTTGAATAAATTTTCCAAGGGAATATTTATCGCCGTGGGGATATGATACTCTTCATAGTCGGATTTATTACGAATATCAATGATAGTCACACCCGGTTGTTTATCTATCAAAATGTGGGCAACATCCTCAGCGGAGATTTGGTTGCTTTTGGAGGTTACTTTTGTGGCCATCTCGTCTGCCGAGAGAAATGGTTGCTGAATGGAGCCGGCAGGAGAAATAGCCAGAATAATACCCAGCACTATAAGGAAAAAAAATCCGACGCGTTTATTAAATAAAGCTTTAAAATCCATATTTAGCTCTCCTCAACTTTAAATTTTTTCTCTAAAATTTCTGCACCCCAAAACATAAAAAGAGCCATAACAATAACAAGGAAAGCGACGATGCCGGGGGAGAGTCCCAGCCAGTCGGTCAGTTTTGCATTTCCCATAAATCCGGTTTTTGTGAAGTCCTGAAAAAGTGGGAAACTTTCGGCGAAGACGAGCATTCCGAACAAGGCTCCGGCAACGTACATCATGCCATCGAGTTTGCCGGTTGCGCTGGCTACGAGGGAAGTGCCCGGGCAATAACCACCGATAACAAAGCCAATGCCCATAATGATACCGCCGACAATTTGCGGCCAGAGATAAGTTGGATTTATATAGATTTGCTTAATATCCAAAATGCCAACAAGGTTGAGTAACAAGATTCCGGCCATAGCAACAACGATTGCCGTGAACATAACTTTGAGCACCGTCATATCGCGAAAATAAAACTGATTCGCCAGTTTTTTGGCATCGCCAAAACCTGCACGTTCAAGTGTATATCCAAAAAGAATACCGATAACTGCAGCAATTACATAGCTTATTTCGACGCCGAAAAAGTTAAATTTAAATAAAGGTGTAAACATTTATCCCTCCTATATCCACTGTTTTCTGACAAAATAGGCAACGGCATATGCTGCCGCGAACATCGCCATCATAAACGCCCAACTTCCGGTTGCCAATGTTGCACCCCCTGAAAGGGCTTGTCCGCTGGTGCAGCCAAGGGCAAGGCGAGCGCCAAATCCCATGATACCACCGCCCAGGAATGCAAAAGCTAATCGCCCTTTTGGGGAAATTCGTGGTCCATGTTCCGTTTTTAGGCTGAAACGTCCCGCAATCAGACCTGAAAGTAATCCACCCAGGAGAACGCCAATAACTTCAAAAACTAACCAGTTGTTCAGTGGATTTTTCTCTCCACCCGCATATTTTGCATAATACGGATTATTATCCACATGCTGTGGGCTAACCGTATCGACGACATAAGTAACCGAACGCATCATCGCGCCTGATGCACCCAAACCACGCCCCATTACGACAAAAGTTGCCAGTAGAACCAATCCCAGCACGAAACCGGCCAGATAGGGAGACCAGTACTTTTCTTCTTTGTTCTGCATCGTTTTCTTTTTCCTTTATAATGCTGATATATTTGTTGCAAGTTGCAGGCTGCTCGCAGCAGCCTGCAGGAGATCCGCCTGTTTCTTACTTAGTTCTTGAAAGCGTACTCAAATTATAACCGGTTCCGAAGTTCAGCTCCATTTCCATTCCAGCCTCATGATCAACTTGCAACATGTTATTTTTTTTGTTAAGTCCGGGAATTTCTTTAAAAAATCCAACTGCTAAATTGGCCTGCATCAACAATGATGAAGCGCAACATTAATCCACCAAAGAGAACCAGGAATGCTGGAACCAGCGTGCTTTTTACTTTGTGCATGCCATCGAGAACTTCGATGAGGGCAGGGATCAGCAAGCCAACGCCAACCACAAAAATCCAGAACGGGGCCGTATAAGGGCCGCCGAGAAACAACTGTGCTGCTTCCACATGAATTTCTGTGGATGCCAGGAAACCCATGAACATATGAATGATGAGAAAGAGTTCCGTCCCAATAGCCATCAGATCAATTTTGCCCAATTTGTGGCGTTCCTCTTTTGTTTTCGAGAGAATCATGTTAAAAGCCAACGCGGTTGAGAAACCGGACACCAGAAAAAGTGGCCCGAGAATGGCGGTATTCCAAATTGGACGTGCATTAAAAGCGCTTAAGAGAATACCAGTGTAAATCCCCAAAATCGCGGCATAATAGATGAGAAGCCAGGCAAGAATTTTTGCATATTTCTTAACGAAATTCATCGCTTGTTCCATCCACTTGTACGGATAACGCCAGTTCGGAAATACAGATTCGGCATGCATGAGCGCCCATAATGTACTCAACGGAAAAATGATACCGAGGGTCCATGAGCCCCATGACATAGGCGATTGTAAGCGGATGACTGTATAAAATCGGAATAAGTGGATTTTATATTCGAGATCTAAAAAGAGTGCAAACAGTCCCGTTGCCAATAGAAAGGGCACAAAGAGAGGGGCAACGCGTACGGTTGTACGCATTTCATCCGATTTGCCGCGTAGAAAATATACAGCAGAAAAGAATAAAATTCCCGCTACCAATCCACCGAGAAAAAGGTAAACCGGAATTTCCCAGCCCCAGATTGTGAGGTGCGGATCGATATGATGCATATGCCGTCCGCTGGTTATCGTTAATTCTTGCATTTGTACCTCAATGAGTTTGAAGTTGTTAACGCTTTCATTTTCAAATTCTGAACTTGTCTACAGTTTGTCTGCCTCAATTGAACCGGCTTTTTTAAAGCAGGTAATAAATTTTCGGCTTTGTTCCAGCTTCCGGAATCAATGCGTGATTTGGGCGCGAACGAATAAGTTTGCTCACTTCGCTGTGGGGATCGTCGAGATCGCCGAAATGCATGCATTTTGTAGGGCACACTTCAACACAGGCTGGCTGCAAACCTTCTCGCACGCGATGCATGCAGAAAGTGCATTTGTCAACATATCCTTCAGGATGAACATAGCGCGCATCATAAGGACAGGAGGCGATGCAGGCTTTGCAGCCGGTGCACAAATCGTGATCAACGAGGACGACGCCATAATCTTCGTCAGTGTAACTCGCACCCGTCGGGCAACAACGCACACATGGTGCGTTTTCACAGTGGTTGCAACGTTCACTGCGAATTTCCATATGTAGCTCCGGATAATTTCCGCGGACATCCTCCACAATCCAGTCGCGACAGTATCCATCGGGAACATTGTTTTCTGTCTTGCACGCCACGACACAATCGGCGCAACCGACGCAGCGCTTTGTATCGATGACCATTCCATAACGTGCCATTTTTATCTCCAGTTTATATTAGCATTCAGTTGTGGTAATCCGGCCTCTCAAAATGGCCGGTTCTGACAGCAACGGCTCGTTTCCTGCCCTAAACCGCAGGTTCAAAAGTGACAAAGTTCACACGCATTCCCGTGCCACCCATGATTGGATCAACCTTGACTCTTGAAATCAATTTTGTATCATCAGCGCCACGCAAATAACCCTTGCGTAACCGTTTGTCGGTATGGCCGAATCCATGAACCATATAAACGCAATCATGGCGGATTCTTTCTGTGACTTTCACTTTGATTTTTGTGCTGCGCTCTCCATCCTGGTTTGTGAGAACAACGTATTGTCCATTATTCAAACCATGCAGGCGTGCCACGTTTTTGTTTACCCAGACTTCATTTTCCGATTTCAATTCAGTCAAGATCGGATTGTTGGTTGTACGGGCAAAAGTATGCGTCGGTGCGCGGCCATAGATGAGGCGGTAGTAGCCTTCCGGTGGCTGTTCGTGTGCAGTATAGCGAGGAATTGGATCAAATCCGTAATTCGCCAGCAGATTCGACCATAACTCTATCTTGCCACTCGGTGTATCAAATTGAGGCTCCATACCCTCTTCGAAATAAAGCGGATGCCTGTCTTCAAATTCATGCACGCCTTTTTTACGCATTTCTTCAAGGGTTAATCCGACGCCGTTCAGGCGTGTTTCGAGATATTCTTCAATGGTTTTCCAGGGGAAGTATTTCTCGAGTCCGAGTTTAACAGCGAGTTCGCGGGCAATCCACCAACCGGGTTTGGAATTGTATTTGGGCTCAAAAGCTGGTGCACGCAGGGCAATGGTTGGAACGCGCCCCGGCAACTCCCGTAAATCATCGTAACGTTCGAGATACGAACATTCAGGCAAGACGACATCTGCGTATCCGGTAATTTCTGAGGGCATCAAATCGACCGCCACCAGCAAATCCAGGTTTTGGATAGCTTCGAGGGTCTTTTTCTGCTCGGGCAGGGTGTGGATCAGATTGGTACCATAAACCAGCCAGCCCTTGAAGGAGCAATCTCTCTTTGCCGTTGGTATCGTTGCATCGCAAATACCATTCGCCAGAGCGAGGTTTGCCAAGGGATATACATCCGGAAAAGCATCGCGCCAGGTTTTCTTTGGTTTGGGATATTTTTCGTAATGATATTTTGGTACCGAAGCTTTATTTGCATAGTAGAAACCACCACGGCGACCCCAGCTGCCAAGCAAAGCATTGAGAATTGCACCTGCGCGGGAACGCTGTGTATCATCGCCATACCAGGTAACGTGACGACCCGGATGGATGATAGTCGATGGACGGTGCCGTGCCATTTCGCGAGCAGTTTCACGAATCACATGCGGTTTAATCGTTGTGATAGGATAGGCCCATTCCGGTGTGTACTGTTTGACTTCATTTTTTAGCTCCTCAAAACCATGCGTATATTTTTCAACATATTCTTCATCATAGAGTTTTTCCTCGATGATGACATGAATCCAGGAGAGAAGCAAAGCGATATCCGTACCCGGGCGGATTGGCAGCCAATATTTGGATTTTGATGCGGCGGTTGAATATCGCGGATCGACGGTGATAACGGTAGCACCCTGTCCGACAGCGTCAGCAAATTCCTGCACTTGTGTATTGTGCATGTTTTCGCCAAGATGGCTGCCGATCAAAACGATGCATTTTGCATCGCGTAGGTCGGTGCGTTCGGGAGAGCCAACACCTTCGCCAAATGTGAGAAGGTAGGCCTCTTCACGCGGGCCACGGCATTGTGCATAAGAAGGAGCGGTAATATTATTTGAACCAAAAGCTCGCAGTACATGTTTGAAAAAACCGCCACCAGAGCCATGACTGAAGAGAGCGATGCATTCAGGGCCGTGCTCTTTTGCGATTTTATGCATTTTATCTGCAATAAAAGTGAATGCTTCATCCCAGTCAGCTTCGACAAAAGTTTGTTTGCCATCGACGACTTTGCGGATGAGTGGGGTACGCAATCTGTCTTCGTCTAAATACGCGCCGGTACCGCCAGTACCGCGGGGGCAAAGTCGACCATTGCAATTTGGGTCTGTTTCATTGCCCGTAATTTTCCAGGGTTCGCCATTTTTTGTGTGAACCCAGCCAGCACATTGCCAAAAGCAAATTTCACAGACAGTCGGAGTTGGCGTATTTCCAGAAATTGATGCTCCGGCCTGTTGTGCAATTTGTTTTATTTGTGGGACAGAAGATTTGTTGTAAAAACCAGCGCCAAGACTCAGAGCTCCCAGGCCCAATCCACTGATTTTTATAAAATCTCTTCTTGTAAAAGCTTTTCCCATAATCAAAACCTCACCTTTTTAATCAACGGGATGTTGTTCTATTTGCAAGTATTGTTGTAAAATTTCTTTTAAGTTTGTGCACTCATGTGCTTTTCGATAAATGGCGCAATCCCGGCAGTCAATATCCTGACAATGGCACTGTGTACTGTCTTTTAGCATCCAGCATGGCTTAATAGCACCATTGAACGCGGGACAACTTTCACGTTGAGCAATCGTACATGGCCTGATTTTCCAGCATGGCATGAGTGAAAGTAACCGTCGGATACCCTCAATGTTCAAACCTTGTTCTTTGATCAAGCGACGGATGCAATTTAACCATTTGAGATCTTCATCATCATAATAGCGTTGCCCAGTCTCTGTTTTAGCCACAACTATTAACCCTTCGCGTTCGTACATGCGAATGGTTTCGACTGCGACATCCAGTTTACGCGACACTTCGCCAATTTTATAGCGTGTACTTTCCATGTTCTCAAGTCTCCTGGCAGCTCGTGGTGTCGTAGTATTGATTTTTCTGTATTTAAAAATACAGTATTCTCAAATAACGGGCCAAATATCAGGCTTGGTCATAAAACATTATATTACAGGTTTTTATGATTTTTATTGAGCGCTTGAAATACATGGAAAGCTTCTTGTTTCTAAGAAAATGCAACACCTCATTGCTGATTTTGGGAAAAATTTTCAGGATCGAATTGATGAGGCGAAAGTTGCTGGTTTTCAGGTGAAATTGGTTCTTTTTTGGACATTATTATTACAATTTTTACTCTAGCTCCTCAGGCGAAAAGGCCAATTTTTTCGATTGCCAATTCCTAAATATTTCTCAATTGATAATGTGGAAGCGCTGGTAAGAATATAAAAAGCGGGGTGTGGAGTTGTGGTTGAGGAGATTAGAAATAATTGTTTTTGAATTTTTCCTGATTGATTTATAAACACCAGGATTTGGCAGGGGATACTCCTGGCCCATAGCCAACTACACGCATAGCTTGCAATTACCATTTTAGAATTTTCCCTGATCGAATCATTTAATCAATAAACCTATCATGGATTTGCAGGTGGCATTTTGTAACCAGATTCATTAACATTAGCCCTTTGGATGAGGAATTAACCGTGGATCGCGGCTGATTATGCTGGATTTAATACGATTGGAAAAGTGAGTTACTATGCGTTCAAGAATATATATTGTGATGACCATTATCGCCATCCTTGCCATCATGCTGGCGTTAATCCTTCTAAAAAAAGATAAACTGACGTCGCTTGAGCAGCGTTTTGATCCTTTGACACAAAGTTACGCATTTACAATCCCAAACCTGCAGCGACTTGCCCAGGCAAATGCACTGAAGGCCTTCGAATGCCAGACGTGTCATAAAGAAATCTATGATGAATGGCAGGCTTCTACCCATGCATCGGCGTTACAGGACATTCAATTCCAGGCGGAATTGGCAAAACCGGATTCACCGAAATGGCTCTGTCTCAATTGTCATATACCTGTACAAAACCAACGTGAATCGATAGTAACCCATATCAAAAATGAGAATGTTTTAGAACCTGTTGCGGAAGTAAATCCGGAATTTGATCCGCAATTCCAACAAGAAGGTGTGTCCTGTGCAGCTTGTCATGTTCGACGGGATGAGATTACTGGGGAAAGTTATGTTATCGGAGCGCTTGGGACGTCCTCAGCGCCACACCCGGTAAAAACAGACAAAACATTTTTACGGCAAACCTGTTTGCGTTGTCATGACCCGCAGGGGGAAGGAATAACGAAAAATTTACTTTGCTGGTTTGAAAGTGTGGACGAATTGGCGGAAGGCCGGAAGGATTTGCAGGAACGAACAGGGCGAACATCGGATTGCGTCGACTGCCATATGCCAATCAAACGCAGGCGATTGACGATAACCTATCCCGATTTGCCGACTCGCGATTCTCACATGCATCACTGGGTTGGTGGTGGCGTGCCTAAAAGTTTTGCCGGATATGATAGTTTAATACAGCGTGGATTTGAATCAGGGTTGGAAACAAAGGTGTATTTAGCGCAAAATATAGTGGCGAATGTGGATTTTGAGGTGCGTGTTGAATTAACAAATGCACGCTCCGGACATTATCTGCCAACCGGTGATCCCGAACGATTTTTACTCGTTTGGGCGCGGCTTTATGACGGGACTGGTCATGTTTTGCAGGAGGAAAAATATCACATTGGGCAGGAATGGTTGTGGAATCCTGCCCGCAAGGTTGGCGATAATCGCCTGAAGCAAGGGGAAACGCGTGAATGGAATGTAAAATTGAATAGTCCTGCTGATTTAACTGGTCTGCAATTGTCCGTTTCTGTTTTGCATGTACGCTTGAAAAGCGAGAACGCAAGATACATGATGAAAACCAAAGGGATTAATGAGAATTACCTGCCGAATGGGCAGGAGCTGGTCGCCAACGCAATAGCGCATTATCCGTTCGCAAGCTATGTGTTTCATGAAGAGATACACCTTGAAAATGGGATGAAGCGAGTATTTGGCAATAAGGAATTAATCCAATTGTCCAAGCAGGAGCAGGGGAAAAAGTTGGAGGAAAGAGGCTATTAAACCAATTTTGGTTCTGCTCCCAATTTGAACTCATATTTTCAGACAAAAATTTTGAAAACAAGTGGCTGATCATGTTGCCTATTTTGCTTTATATCGGGACCACTATGCGAGTATCTCTTTTTGAAATTGAATGACCTAAATATTTGCATAATTGTAAATTTATTTCTATAATCATCCCTGTCAATATTCAGATTGGGAAGGATTTTATTTTGCAGCGCAGCATCAATTCTCAAAACCGCTTGAATGAATTTTTCAGTCATCTCTTTCTTTTATTTTTCCTCAGTATTAATCTTCTTTTTATTCTTCCCCTAAAATTGCACGCCGGTCTGGACGACTATGCGAATCTTTGGCTGACACAAAAAGATGGACTTTCTTCCGACATAGTTTATGCAGTAACACAAGACACACTTGGTTTCATCTGGATTGGAACTGAAAATGGTCTGAATCGTTATGACGGCTTTGAATTTAAAAAATACTATCACGAACCTGGAGATCCTTCCAGTCTGTGTGCGAATTTCATTTGGGATGTTTTTATCGACTCACATGGTCGGATGTGGGTAGGAACAATAGAAGGACTGAATTTATATAATCCGGTAAAAGATAATTTCATTGCCTTTCAACATGATCCTGCTGATGAAAAAACTTTGAGCAACAGCTATGTACGAACCATCGGTGAAGATAAAACCGGTGCTATTTGGGTCGGAACTATAAATGGATTGAACCGACTGGATGAGACGAACCAGAGTTTTGAGCATTTTCTGATTTCTCATGAAAGTATATCCTTTAAAAATCTCACGAGTAATTATATCCTCCGAATTTATCGTGATTCATTCAATCGTTTCTGGATCGGCACTGCTGCTGGCGTTTTCAGGTATGATTACGAATCTGATTGTGTGAGACAGGAACCATTAAATTGTGAACTGGAAGAGGACACAGCGAACTCTTTTTTAGCTATTCAGGAAATTGACAGTCTGAATCTTTATCTTTCCGGTTGGGGACTTTATGTCTATCAATACAATATCGAAAAAAAAGAATCAAGGCAGATGCATGGAAAACTATTTGGTTCCATTGCTCAGTTAAATCGTTTTTTTAAAACCCCCTGGCAAACATTACTTACTACTTCATTTAACAAATTCTGGGAATATGATTACCTGAAAGCAGAAGCAAAAGAATTACATTATAAAAGAAACAATAGTATTGTCGAAAACTGGCCCAGTCATATGTGCTACTTCGTCGACACATCGAATAATATTTGGTGTGGCACAGCTGGATTAGGGATATTGTTGTTTTTCCCGGACTATAAAAAATTTCAAACCACACAATTCGAAAATAAGACGAAACATCTACAAATTAGTCACATGGCAAAAGGAATCGGGGAGGATGTTTGGGTTGGAACCAATCAAGATCATCTAATGCAATGGCGCCGTAAATCGAATACTATTAAAACACATCTGGTCAAAACATCTTATAATACCACTGCTTATATTATCTATTTGTATTTCGATTCGGAGCATCACTTGTGGATCGGTGGGTTGGGCAGTGCCAGTGGATTGCATCAATTTGATTTATTTACAAAAAAAAGAAGAGCTTACTATCCCACGGACTCGGAAGCCTATCGATTTTTAATGGGAGATGTCAATTTAGTCTGGGAGGACCCGGACAGGACAATTTGGATAACGACACAGCAGCAGACGGAACAATTGGGTGGTTTGCATAAGCTCGATGTGGCAACGGGTAAATTTACACACTTTATCTTTGAGGATGAGAATCCTAATTCCCTGAGCAGCTACAAAATAAAAGACATTGCACTGGATGGCGATGGAAATTTCTGGCTCGGTACCTGGGCCGGGGGGTTGAACAAATTCGATCCACAAACTGGACATGCCATTCATTTCAAAAAGGACTCGCAAATTGAAAACAGCTTAACAGATAACAATATCAATTCACTTCTTTTTACTAATGACAGTACCCTTTGGATAGGTACGAACTCCGGCGGCTTAAACAAAATGAACATCAAAAGCCGTCGGTTTAAATCCTATACGGTAAAGTCTGGTTTACCTAACAATGAAATTACGGGTATTGTTGAAGATAAAAATGCGAAATTGTGGTTGGCGACTGGAAATGGTCTAACACGATTTGATCCCGCAACTGAAAAAATGAAGACTTTTGGTTTACAGGATGGTCTGCCCAGTTTGAGTTTTGTGCCCAACACCTTTGTAACGATGGATGATGATGAAATTCTATTAGCCTGGAAAGAGGGTGTTTTATCATTTTATCCAGAAGTGATTCGGGAAAATCCCTATCCGCCCTCAGTGCAGTTAACTGCTTTACAAATCATGAACAATTCAGCACAATTGGATACCATCATCACCCTTAAAAAACATATTACGCTCAATCATTCACAGAATGTCTTCTCTTTTGAGTTTGCCGCCCTGAATTATGTGAATCCAACACAGAATAAATACAAATATAAAATGGAAGGATTTGATGAGAAATGGCAGTATTCCGGTACACGGAGACGGGCAAGTTATACGAATCTTGCTCCCGGCGATTACACGTTCCGTGTTCTGGGTGCCAATAATGATGAGGTGTGGGATGAAAAAGGCACATCAATTCGGGTGACCATAACACCGCCAATATATCGTACAACGGCTGCGTATTTTGCCTATAGCCTGCTTTTCGTGTTATCGGTAATTTGGTGGCGCAGAAACGATCTGAAACGCCAGCGTATACGCAACGAGTTGCAAAACCAGCGTTTTGAAGCTCAAAAACTGCGAGAGGTGGATGAACTGAAAACCCGCTTTTTTGCCAATATCTCCCACGAATTTCGCTCACCACTTACACTGATTCTCGGGCCAGTGGAACGCATGCTTTCCAAAGCCCCGAACAGCTTTTATCAACAAAATCTCACTATGATGCACCGCAACGCTCAGAGATTGTTACAGCTCATAAACCAGTTGCTCGATCTTTCACGCCTCGAAGCGCGACAAATGCATCTCACTTTATACCGGATGGATGCAGGTTTCTTATTGCGTGGACTGACACAATCCTTCGCTAGTACAGCGGAACAGAAAAATATTGAATTGGAACAGTCTATTACTCCTTTGCTGCAAAAGGTTTGGATTGACCGTGATAAATTTGAAAAAATAGTCTCAAACCTGCTTTCCAATGCATTTAAATTTACGCCGGCTACCGGAAAAATCAGCGTATCCCTGCGCTCCTTTAAAAAACATGTTCCCGGTTTCGAGATTATTGTGAAGGATTCCGGCGAAGGCATACCAGCGGCTGAGGCTGAGAAAATCTTCGACCGCTTTTATCAATTAAATGGTTCAACGACCCGTGAGCACGAAGGTTCGGGGATTGGACTGACGTTGGTGAAAGAATTAGTTGACTTGCAAAAAGGGGAAATTCATGTGGAGAGTGAAATAGGGGTAGGTAGTACTTTTACGGTCTGGCTACCAAATAATCCCCATGAATTAATGACGAACGAAGAACGAAAAACCTGTCGGATTGTTGGGGATGGGCATGAAAATTATGAAACGGTACAAAAAGTTAAGAAAGCTTTGCCAACTACACCTGATACCCGGAAAATTTGTGCTGACTCCGCGGCACCAAATAAGGATCGACCTGTGGTGCTTGTAGTAGAAGATAATCCAGATGTCCGTTGGTATATCCGTAGTTATTTGGAAGTGGAGTATCACATTGTTGAGGCGGAAAACGGTTTTGAAGGTTTGAAGAAGGCCAGGGCCTGCCGTCCGGACATCCTCGTAATTGATTTAATGATGCCGAAGATGAACGGCATCGATCTTTGCAGAAAATTGAAAACTGATGATAGAACCAGTCATATCCCGATTATTCTGCTCACAGCGAAGGCAGACGCTCAGACAAAAATTGAAAGTTTTGAAACCGGGGCTGATGTTTATTTAACAAAACCTTTCGATGCCAAAGAGCTACGGGCACGTCTGAAAAATTTGCTAAGGCAACGTCGGCTTCTTATGGAGAAATTCAATCGACAACTAGTGGTTAAACCACAGGAAATTACTGTGACATCGATGGATGAAGAAATTCTCAATAAAGCTATCAAAATAGTGGAAGAACATTTAGACGATTTTGATTTTAATGTCACGAAGTTTGCTAAAAAAATGGCGATGAGCCGGCAACACCTTAACCGCAAGTTGCACGATATTACTGATTCCAGTGCTGGTGAATTTATAAGAGCCATACGTCTAAAAAGGGCTGCGCAACTGCTAAAACAAAACGGTGGCAGGATTACGGAAATTGCCTATCAGGTCGGATTTAGCAACCCTTCGCATTTTTCGAACGCGTTTCGGGAAAAATTTGGCGTATTGCCAAAGGTGTATCAAAAAGATGAAAAATCTCATAACGACAAACAAGGCTAAAAAATCCGTTTGCTTTGTTCCTGAAATAGTAACGCAAATACTGGTGCCCTCAAGAAATTTTAATAGTTAATATTAGCGTATACCCCACGTAAATTTCCTTTCCTTACTACGATAGAAATACACCATTTTCTTCCTGAAAAATCACTAATTATTGTGACACGGATGTGACAAGCTATGAATGTTCCATCTTTGTTATTTTTTGTTCCATACAAGGTGGTTTGTTGCAGTTCCATAACGTAAATTTATTCGGATTTAATTTAAATGGGTGGTTAATATTTTCACTTTTACGTGCGCTTCTAATGAGGGAAATCATGAAAAAAACAATTTGGGTTTGGATTGTACTGTCAATGCTGACTAGCGTTCTGAATTTGCACGCGGAAAACAAGAGAAAACTTCCACAGGTAACCACTGCAAAAAGCGATAAAAAGGTTTCGTTTAGTCCGACAGGAATTCAGGCTACAACCGTCAATATTCTTCCGGGTGAAACCAAATCGTTTTCCAGAAAAACAACCGGTGGCGCTACTGTGGGATCCTACAGTTTCGAATATAATTTTCCAGCGGGAATAACCGCTTACGACACAGAAGTCTGGGTCAATACAATTTATCAGGTGGTTATGGAGTTCGATATATCGGTTCCTGCCTCTACCCCTGCGAATCAAACTTACTCAGGTTATGTTGCATTCGATCTTTATGAATACAACGGCGATCTTAAAAAGACGATGACATATGAGTTTGATATATTAACATCTGCCAACCAACCGCCAACGCTATCAAATGCAACTTGTACGCCTTCTTCCGGCCACACGACGACGCAATTTCGATTCGCAGTTACATATAAAGATCCTGATGGCGATCCGCCTCCTGAAAGTATCCATGTAACTTTAAATCCCAATTCCGGCAACTCCACAACATTTATAATGGTGGAAGGAACCGGGGACAATGCAACGGGAAAAGAATACTACCAAACTTATAACGGATACAATTTTCGTTTTGGCCCTAATGACTATATCGTTTCCATTGGTATCAGTTGGAATAATCCCACTCTAATCATTCCATCCAGTGGTACATTTACAGGCCCTGTCGTTCATGATCTCGATTTTGAGGCTTCCCCAAAAACAGGGACCGCCCCCCTGACGGTGCAATTTTCCGATGAATCCATTGATTCTATTGATCCATGGGACTGGAATTGGGATTTTGGAGATGGCTCTACAAGTAGAGAACAAAATCCGGTGCATACTTACACGGTTCCAGGTACGTATACGGTTACCGCAAATGCCGTCTGCTCCGGTATCCGGGATGAAATAACAAAGACCAGTTTTATCACTGTTGCATCCCCAGCAGCGCCGGTAGCAAATTTTTCCGGTACACCCACAAGTGGCACGAAACCACTGACGGTGCAATTCACCGATCAATCCAGCGGCAGCATCACTAGCCGTTCGTGGAATTTCGGTGATGGAACAACGAGTACACAAACGAATCCAAGCCATACCTATAACAACACGGGCACATATACGGTTATACTCACGGTAATCGGACCCGGTGGCAGCAACACCAAAACACGCAGCAGTTATATCACCGTCTCCGATGTTGCGCCGGTAGCAAATTTTTCCGGTACACCCACAAGTGGCACGAAACCACTGACGGTGCAATTCACCGATCAATCCAGCGGCAGCATCACTAGCCGTTCGTGGAATTTCGGTGATGGAGCCACGAGTACACAAACGAATCCAAGCCATACCTATAACAACACGGGCACATATACGGTTATACTCACAGTAACCGGACCCGGTGGCAGCAACACCAAAACGCGCAGCAGTTATATCACCGTCTCCGATGTTGCGCCGGTAGCAAATTTTTCCGGTACACCCACAAGTGGCACGAAACCACTGACGGTTCAATTCACCGATCAATCCAGCGGCAGCATCACTAGCCGTTCGTGGAATTTCGGTGATGGAACAACGAGTACACAAACGAATCCAAGCCATACCTATAACAACACGGGCACATATACGGTTATACTCACGGTAATCGGACCCGGTGGCAGCAACACCAAAACGCGCAGCAGTTATATCACCGTCTCCGAGCCGACTGCAATACCCGTGGCGAATTTTTCCGGTACACCCACAAGTGGCACGAAACCACTGACGGTGCAATTCACTGATCAATCCAGCGGCAGCATCACTAGCCGTTCGTGGAATTTCGGTGATGGAGCCACGAGTTCACAAACGAATCCAAGCCATACCTATAACAACACGGGCACATATACGGTTATGCTCACAGTAACCGGACCCGGTGGCAGCAACACCAAAACACGCAGCAGTTATATCACCGTCTCCGAGCCGGCTGCAGCACCCGTTGCGAATTTTTCCGGTACACCCACAAGTGGCACGAAACCACTGACGGTTCAATTCACCGATCAATCCAGCGGCAGCATCACTAGCCGTTCGTGGAATTTCGGTGATGGAGTTACAAGTTCACAAACGAATCCAAGCCATACTTATAACAACACGGGCACATATACGGTTATGCTCACAGTAACCGGACCCGGTGGTAGCAACACCAAAACACGCAGCAGTTATATCACCGTCTCCGAGCCGGCTGCAGTACCCGTTGCGAACTTTAGTGGGAATCCAACGTCAGGAAATGCACCGTTAACGGTCCAATTTGCAGATAATTCATCGGGTGATATTACCTCATATGAATGGACTTATGATGGACGACTCGTTTATGAGAAAAATCCCAAGCATACCTTTTCTAACCCTGGACAATACACGGTTCAACTTAAAGTTGTTGGTCCAGGCGGGCAGGATACGGAGATAAAAAATAATTTTATCACAGTTCTTGAGGCTGCACCTGTGGCAAATTTTAGTGCGAGCCCGACTTCCGGTCAAGCGCCTTTAACCGTACAATTTGCTCAATCTGCAACAGGTCGCATTACGAGTTACGAATGGACGTATGATGGTCAATTAGTATATGAGAAAAATCCCACACATACTTTCACAGCTCCTGGAAAGTACACCGTTCAATTAAAGGTTACAGGGCCTGGCGGAAGTAGTACAAAACTGCGTACGGATTATATAATTATTAGCCAGCCGACTGGCATTGTCGATTCGGAGGATTTCCAGGGTGAGTATAAATTATTTCAGAATTATCCGAATCCATTTAACCCGAGCACGATTTTGAGTTTTTCATTGGCTGAACAGGGGAATGCAAACATAAAAATATACAATCTCTCTGGACAAGTAATCCAAACTGTTCTGAATGAATATCTTTCGGCAGGAATACACAAAGTGAAATGGACACCAAAGGATCTACCCGGGGGAATCTACCTCTCTGTCTTAAGGGTAGGTCAGTTTACACAAACCCGCAAAATTATGTATGTGAAATAGCCTGCTTTATTCATAAATCCCAAGATTGGGCAGGGGGTATCCCCTGCCCTTCGCTCACTTTCATTGTATGAATAAAGCGGGATAGATGTCTGGGTTAAAAAAATATCTTGAGTAATCCATTCCGGGGGTAAGCATTATGCTGACGCCCATAAAGCTGTTGGTTTGTGCTTTCCCGCATGTGCAATTGCGAAGATTGAATTTTTCACTGTGTGACGAAAAAAAATTCTGTTAAGAAAAATCGGATTTCAATTATCAAGGAAAAACAGCAATGCTAAACAATCATTTGAAATATATCCGTCAATTAGTTGAAAAGGGTGGAATTGAAATTGAAGAATATCAGGAATTTGATGACTGGGTAGCCAATGTCGTACAACAGCATGTAAACGGTGATTTGTCAATGGATGACGTGGATTCGATTCGCAATGCGTTTGGAGATGCTTTGTCTCCCAACACGATGCAAGGATTTGCTTTGACAAAACCCCACGGTTATGCCGGCGATTATGAAATGCTCGATCGCATTTATCAAAAACACATTGCAAAAGAAAGCCATTTGCGGAAATGGGACGAATATTTTCATCTTGGTGCAGCGCCGAATGCAGTTCGCAACCGGAAATCCTATTTTTTAACAATTCTGGATATGCTGGAGTCGAATCGTGGATTAATGCAAAAGTCGCGAGTCGATGTTCTCAATGTCGCTTCGGGATCGGGAAGAGATTTGTATGAGTTTTTTTCTTCTACTCCAAACGCGGAATTGTATTTTGACTGCATCGACCAGGACACCCACGCGATAGCTTTCGCAAAATCGCTGTGTAATCCCTGGTTGCACCGTATTCGTTTTCACCATCAAAATGCCTTGAAATTTTCCACGGACAAAAAATACGATTTAGTCTGGTCAGCAGGATTGTTTGACTATTTTGATGATAAAGCTTTCATGTTCCTGCTAAAACGCTATTACGGATTGCTGGCCCGAGGCGGGGAATTGGTAATTGGGAATTTCTCGGAGAAAAACCCATCACGTAAATATATGGAGCTTATTGGTAATTGGGTTCTTCATCACCGCAATGTCACGAAATTGATGTCGTTAGCTGAGGAATGTGGTATTCATTCGTCAAAAGTACATGTTGGATCAGAACCTTTGGGGGTGAATTTGTTTTTACACGTAAAAAAATAAGAGGGGCGAGTAGGCTCTATAAAAATAGAGAACAAGAAAATGACTGGTTTGACGTATCGATACCAGAGATTGAGATTGTGTTAAAAAAAATAGAATGAGGGCGTCTCGCCGCAGGGAATATGCGTTGAGCTCAGCGAGAATGCTTTTGTTTTTTTTATTACTTTATGTAGGCACGTGAAAAAAAGCAGAACTCGACTGGCGTTCTCTTAGCAGATTAATTTTTTTGCTCTTAGCGCTTGCAGTAAAATTGGCTCCATTTGCTCATGGATTGCCTGGTTGGCATAACCAATCCAGGTAACCTCATCCGTTACATTTAATTTTGGATTCAGTAACTCCCCCTTCTCGTCGGTAATGAGGATGCCCATCTCCCGCGCGATTAATTCTGTGCAGGCATCGTAGGGGTGACTGGTTATACCCGGTGTGCGGCTGAGACTGTGCATCATTTTGTTCAGCAGCGGCCGGATATCAGCATTGAACCGGTCATGGCCTGCCATCAATTCATAAAATTGCCCGCCAGTTGAAATGTATTGATCTTCAAAACAGTGCGCTTTGCCTGGCTGCACCGGACCGAGGGCCTCATGAATAATTTTTTCATCGATTTCAGCGATGATGTCACGCGCACCGGGAAAGAAACGGGAAAGCATGGCAAAACCATGGGCGATTGTCGTGGCGCGTGAGGGTTTCAGTTCAATCGTATGTTCCGTTTTCGTCAAACGGTTGTGTCGAATGGCATGCATGCCATTGCCTCGAATCGCCCAGAGTTGATCCGACAAGTGCTGTTTAACCAATGGAATTTCTGTTTGGACGGCAAGTTGAATATCCTGCAGTGAAGTGTCTTCGCCACGATTCGGGGCAATTCCCGTGAGGATCCATGCGCTGCGTTTTTGGTACATCAGTCCACGCGTCCCATCGATAGGATCAACGATCATACGGTATTTCGCCTCCGATTCTTTTGCTCCTTCTGGCAGAACCATTTTCCCGTTTTTCAATCCTTCTGCGATGAGAACGATTGGTACATGCAGAGCAATTTCTTTCGAGCCAATCTCAATTAATTCCCTTTCGCAAACCGCGTCGATGGAGTAGATTGTATCATCGGCACCTTCGTACTCAACTGTCGACAGGTTTTCCAGGGATGATTTTTCGCAGGTCATGACGACGGCATCACGGAGCTGATTGTGCAGTTGCCTGACCAGGGGGAGAAGTTGCTGTATTTGCATATCTCGAATTCTGTGAAAAACAGGTTGTATTTTTTTGTGAATTAGTTGCTTTTTTCACGCAATACTCTGGGTGTGTGGCGGGCTGAATCAAAACATGTGACGCGACATTCATGTCGCTCATTTTTGAGTTTAAATTTACGACATAAATGTTGAATTACGGCTATTAAATCATGTTTTGACTCAGCCCCAATCCTGCGATTTTTGAATAAAGCAGGTGAAAAATATCTTTTTTCAATTTAATTCTCAAGTCTTTAGATGCAACTAAAGCAAATTTTAGACTCAATTTCCAATTTATGGAATGAACGGCTGTTAACGTTGGTTGTTTAGTTGTGAAAAATTAAAAAATCCTTTTTTTACCGATATTTTTAGATAAATTACAGGTCTCTTTTTTAAAATCGTGCTTTCTCTGACAGATTTTACAGAAAATTGAATCTAAACAATTACAAATTTTTATATTCATTCTGTAAGCTGCAACACAGATGCATGACTTAATTCATGAGGATACGATGAAAAAAGCAATGATTAAGACAGTAATTCTAAGCCTCGCGACTCTGCTCCTGATTTCAAAAGGCATGATGGCGAACGAGAAAAAAAGTGTTGATTGGATTGACTTTGAACAGGCCATCACCAAAGCTGCAAAAGAAAACAAACATATCGTCGTCGATTTTTATACAGACTGGTGCAGTTGGTGTAAAGTCATGGACGAGCAGACATACAGGAATTCCGAAATTGTCCAGTATGGAAACCAGAAATTCCTGTTTGCCAAAATCAATGCAGAAAGCGATGCAAAGATTTCCTATAAAGGACAACAATTTACCTGCCGGGAATTTACAGCCGCACTGGGCATTCGCGGTTATCCCGCAACTGTCTTTTTGAATGAAAAAGGTGAGTTTATCACAAAAATTTCCGGCTTCATTCAGCCAGACCAGTTCATGCCGATTTTGGAATACCTGGAAGGCAAGTACTACGATAAAATGTCCTTTGATGATTTTATGAAGACAAGAAAATCCTAGGTGAGTTGAACAAAAAGGCAAAATGGATCATCAAACTGACAGCACGGAATTTATACGCAGGTTAAAAAACAAGGATAAGCACGCTTTTCACGAGCTCGTTGAGAAATACCAGACCCGGATTTACAATCTCGGTCTGAAAATGCTCATCAACCGTGAAGATGCCGAAGACATCCTGCAGGAAACCTTTATTAAGATTTTTGACAAGATTGATGCCTTCCGTGAAGAGAGCGAGTTGAGTACCTGGATTTATCGGATTGCCACAAATGCAGCGCTTATGAAGCTGCGTGAACGGCAGCGAATCAATAATCGGCTCACAGATCTGGAAGACATCAATTTGACACCGGTACTGCCTTCCCGCTTGCTGCCCGACGGTAGAACACCTTTTGATGACCTGCTCAACAAGGAATCGCGCTCCGTTTTAGATGAAGCGATTGAATCCCTGCCAGATATTTACCGTGTTGTTTTCATCTTAAAAGATGTGGAACAGCTTGAGACGACAAAAATCGCTGAAATATTGAACCTTTCTCATGAAGCGATTTACTCCCGTCTCAAACGTGCGCGTATACAGTTGCGCAACGCCATATTGCAAGTTTACGAAGACCATCATAAGGAAAGCAAGCATGCCGTGTCCTAACATTTTTGACCGCATTTGCGATGAATTGGGCGAAAATATCGAATCTGTGCTTTGTCAGGATTTAAGGGATCATGTCGATAACTGTGAAGATTGCCGCTGCTGTCTGCAATCTATTCGTGAGACCGTTCATTTATACCGCAGAATGCCGGATGTGCAAGTGCCCAATGATGTGACCGTTCGTTTGTTTAAGATGCTGGATGAATCGTGTTAAATATTCCGCAGCAGGAATATCCCTGACCGAGATGCAAAAAAAGTGCATCCAAAGATGATAACCGGCACAGAAGATTCTGATTGTGTTTAAAATTACCCGAAAAAATGAAGTTTCTACCTTGATCAAACAGATGATTTACCTTGAATGATCAAGTTTTAAGGAGAAAAAAATGGCCTCACAATATGAGATTGAATTAACCAGCGCAAATTTTGAAACAGAAGTATTGCTTTCTGATAAACCTGTGCTCGTGGATTTCTGGGCAGCCTGGTGTGCTCCCTGTCGCGCTGTTGCACCTGCCGTTGCCGAAGTCGCTGAAGAAATGCACGGTTCAGCCAAAGTTGGCAAAGTGAACACCGACGAAAACCAGCATCTGGCCATGCAGTTCGGCATTCGCTCCATTCCCACATTGATGATTTTCAACAAGGGAGAAGTTGTCGAGCAACTTGTCGGTGTGCAGCCCAAGAGCGTTTTAAAGGATAAATTGCAATACTATGCAGGTATTCCTGCTTAATTTTCTGGAGATAACATGCCAATTTATGAATACCAATGCAAAGACTGCAACAGTCGCTTCGATTTGCTTCGCCCTATGCGCGCTTCCGATGAGGATGTGAAATGCAAAGACTGCGGTGGCTCCAATGTGACCAAGCTGCTCAGCATGTTTGCTTCCTCGGGTGGTAGCTCCTATGGTGGTGGATATACCGGCGGTGGCGGATGCAGCCCCTCCAGCGGCTTTTCGTGAGCGTAAATATTTCAGCCGTGCGCTGAAAAGAGTTTTAAAAAGGCAGATCATTTGATCGGCCTTTTTTATTTGTTGGAATTTACCAGATAGAAGTCATGCCGGCTGCCTGCTTTATAGGCGTGCCGGCATCCCATTGAGTCTACCAAGAACCAGGAGATGCCAGCATTCGATAAAAAGCATCGAAGCCGGCATGACTGCTAAGACCTTTTTCCGAATAAAACCAATCTTGTCATGCTGTAAGCATCTTTTTCAAACATGCAAACATCCAAACAAGTTAAATAAAATTACGAGAAACCGGTTTCACTCCCTCCCCATTTCTTCATCTTGTTTTTCCCTGCAAAAGCAATTATATTCATTTCAACAACTTAATTGACAAAAGAAAGATCATCGACTCGGGGATCACACATGTCAAAACCCATTTTTCGCGTGTTCGTCAGTTCCACTTACATCGATCTCATCGACTACCGTAAAGCCGCTGAAAAAGCCATAAACGACCAGAAGCAAAAGTATGTTGGCATGGACCATATGGGCGCAATGACCGAAGAACCCACCGACGCATGCCTGGAAATGGTAGAAGAATGTGACCTGTTTATTGGTATTTATGCCTGGCGTTATGGCTATGTGCCGGAGGGCGACGATTATTCGATTACTGAGCAGGAATACCGTCATGCGATAAAACTCGGCAAACCGTGCTTGTGCTATTTTGTTGAAGAAGATTTTCCATGGTTAAGAAAATTTATTGAAACGGGACCTGCTGAAGAAAAGCTAGTAGCCTTCAAATCAGTTATTGAAAAACAACACGTTCGTTCCACGTTTAAAGAACCCATGCATTTGGAACGCAACATCATCAATGATTTAAGCAATTGGCTGGCGACACACCGGCCGGAACTGCAAAAGGAGACACTTTCAGCCGGAGAAGACCCTCGAACGGCCTACTTATCATCACTTGCCGAACAATACGCGACACTGAGTATGATAGGATTCAAACGCAGTTTTGATATGTCCAGCATTTACATTCCGCTGACGGTGCATGCTGATCCGGAAGCGAAAATACACTGCAAACCAGGGAAGCCGGGTGATACTCCCGATCTCGAAAAAATGCTCAACCGCACGTTGAAAGCCGAAGACCTGCTTGATCTGCAAGAAAAAGTCGCCGTTGTTCTTGGCGAGCCCGGTATGGGGAAAACGACAATGATGCACTACCTCGCACTGAAAGAAAGCCAAAAGGTCGACGGCCTGTTTCCGATTTACATTAAATTAGCGGACTACTGCAAAACAAATGATCCGCTACAAAAATACCTGCTCACCAGCGTTGATAAGCGCATTTCCGGCAGTGCCATGCAGCAGGTAGCGCAACAAGCCATTTCCAACGGTAAAGCTTTCATTCTACTCGATGGCCTTGATGAAGTGAGCCGCGATGCCTACACCAAAGTGACCGACTGCATTCGTGCATTTATCGCCAGCCACAAAAATTGCCGTGTGATCATCACCTCGCGTAAGGCAGGATTCCAAAATAGTGAAGTGCCGTTCACATTGTTTGAGATTGACAAATTACCGGATGCCGAAATTACCGTATTTGTGGAGAAGTGGTTCGCTCCTGAACCCACCGATCTGGCTCAACGCATTACTACGAATGAACGCATGCGCGAACTGGCGCAGAATCCATTTCTGCTGTCGATCATGTGCTTTATTTTTGAAAAAGACCACGACTTACCCAAGCGACGGGTGGAACTCTACGAAAAATGCACGGCGACCCTGTTGACGCTTTATGATGAAAAGCAAATTCCCAAGGTGAATACTTTTAGCCGGAATTTAAAAGATGCAGCGCTAAACGATCTCGCCTGGTATTTTTTTAATAAAGATGTGGATGAATTTCCTTATTCACCGCTTACACAACAGCTTGCCGCTACCCTGGCAAAACGGGAGTGGAAGGTGAATGAAGACCATGTGCTGCGCGAGATTTGCGAAAACAGTGGTCTGCTGCAAAAAAGTGACGACCATTATTTTTTCGTACACCGCACCTTTTTTGAATATTATGTTGCCTGCAAGATGCGTGAATTCAGCCAAAACGAGGCATTGGGCCGCGCGGAGCAAACAAAATGGGAAGAACCGTTGCGCCTGTATGCTGCGCAAATTGAAAACGTGCAGGAGGGTACACAGTTTTTTAAAAATTTATGGCAAAAAGATACCGCCCTGGCGCTGCGCTGCTTTGCCGATATGGACCGTGTAGTGGAACCGGAGCTGATTAAATCATTATTGGGCAAAGCCAAAGTGGATGAGCGCATTGAGCTGGTAAAAAGCCTGCCGGAAAAAATTAGTGATGATGTAAAAATTGTTGAAACCCTGGGCGAATTGTTCAACTACGAAACCAACGGTGAAGTGCTCTACTGGGGCGTGCAATTATTGGAAGAGCGCGCTACCATTCCCGGTGCAAAAGCTATTGTGCACAAAAAACTCGACGCCAGTGCAGAACAGCGCTACAACGATTGGGTGGTCAAAGACATGGTGCAGATTCCTGCCGGAACATTTACTATGGGTAGCCCAAAAAATGAAGAAAACCGTGGTAGTAATGAAACACAACACGAAGTCACATTAGATGCATTTTTGTGCCACAAATTTGCCGTGACCAATGCTTTGTATGAACGCTTCGATCCCGAACACAAAAAAAGACGCGACGGATACTCGGATCAGGATGAGCAGCCTGTGATTTATGTCAATTGGTACGAGGCCACTATGTTCTGCCGTTGGCTCGGTTGCCGTTTGCCCACCGAGGCGGAGTGGGAATATGCTGCTCGGGAAGGCGGTAAAAATGTGCGATTTGGCAACGGCAAAGATATCGCCGATCCCAAAGAAATAAATTTTGATGGCAGAGAAACATACAGGAAATCCTATTCTCGTGTTGGAGAATTCAGGGGTAAAACGACGCCGGTTGGCAGTTTTTCAGCGAATGCCCTTGGGCTTTACGATATGTCTGGCAATGTGTGGGAATGGTGTCAGGATTGGTATGGAGATTATAAAACTGGTGCGCAAACCAATCCGCAAGGACCTGATGAAGGAAGCTCCCGCGTTGTTCGGGGCGGTTCGTGGTTCGGTCTTCCGCTTTATGTTCGTGCTGCGTACCGTCATACGGCTATCCTGCCTATCGCTACTACAACATAGGTTTTCGATTGGTGAGGACTTTTACTCTCTAAACTTTGTTCTCTTACTCTTTTCTTTTTGCTACTTTTTCTTTTTCAAAAAGAAAAAGTAGAGAAAATTTTTTTGATAAATGGGCAAATAAAATGGAAAAAAAACCGTCACCGCCGGAAGTCATTGTGCTGCCAAAACTTTATGAGTTTATTGTCTGGTATATGGATAAACTGGCAAAGTATCCCAAAAAGTACAAATATTCCCTTGGCGAGAGAATTATCAATACAGCGTTGGATATCCTTGAAAGATTTATAGAAGCGCAATATGGCAGCAAGAAAAGTCATCAACTGCGCCAGGCAAATGTCGGGTTGGAAAAGTTGCGTTATCTTGTGCGCCTGTCAAAAGATTTACACTGCATCAGTTTGCAGGAATTTGAGCATGCCGCCAAAAGTTTGTTGGAAATCGGTAAAATGACCGGTGGCTGGGAAAAACACAGCAAAGGACGGGAACGTGGCGAAACATTATAAGAATCTGTATCCACAAATCCATACTTTTGAAAATCTTTGGAGTGCGAGTCGTAAAGCCCGGCTGGGCAAAAGAAAAAAGTTGAGTACCGCAGAATTTGAGCACAATCTCGAGGAAAATCTCTTTGAAATACAGCATGCACTTGCGCAGGAAGATTTCCACTTCAGTCCTTATCGTTTTTTCACCATCCGCGAACCGCAGGAACGCCTGATCGCTGCGGCGCCCTATCGGGATCGTGTTGTGCACCATGCCATCTGCAATGTCATCGAGCCGATATTAGACAGTATTATGGTTTTCGATTCCTATGCCTGTCGCAAAGACAAAGGCAGTCACAAAGCCGTACAGCGTGCGCAGTCTTTTTTACAGAAGTCAAAATGGTTTCTCAAAATCGACTTGCGCAAGTACTTTTTTAGCATCGATCACCAACTTTTACTGGCAGACCTGGCAAAGAAATTATGCGATAAAAAGTTAATGCGTCTGATTTCACAACTATTAGCAACATACAGCAGTTTGCCACTGCTCTCAAATTCACTAAAAGGAGAATTGAATTTTCAGGGAGATCGTGCAGTTGGGTTGCCAATTGGCAATTTAACCAGTCAACTTTTTGCAAATTATTTTCTTACACCGTTGGATCGTTTCATAAAAGAAAAATTACTAATAAACTATTCCATCCGTTATATGGACGATATTATTCTTTTTTCTCGCTCAAAACAGGAATTGCAGACAGCCAAATTCCAAATCAGTAATTTCTTGACTGAGCGTCGTCTTTGCATGCACCAGGATAAAAGCCAAATTGCTCCCGCACATCACGGTTTACGCTTTTTAGGTTTTCATATTTATCCCCATACTCTGAAAATTTCCCGACCAAACCTGCAGCGTTTTAAAATACGCATGCGTAGAAAGAGTTATTTGTATAACGATACTTTTCTTGATTGGGAGCATGTTTTACAGTCATTGAATGGATGGTTGGGGTATGCTCGACAGGAAAATAATTCTCATTTTATAAATCTAGTGCTGAGAAATCTGAGATTTCGACATCCAGAGTTTAGAAAGCAATTCTCATTTATTCTTGTGTGATGAGTTGAGCAAAACAAAAGGGGACAGGCGAAACAATCGAGTTGTTCGGGGCGGTTCGTGGAACAATAATCCGAATAATGTTCGTGCTGCAAACCGTAATAACAACAATCCTGAAAATCGCAACAACAACATAGGTTTTCGATTGGTGAATACTTTTCCTGCCGGCGTTTTTTCTTTTACGGAAGAAAAAAGTGAGCATTAAAGTCCACGCCTGTTCCTGCCCGAAACGGGCAAAGAAATACAGAAGCCCTATCTTGAGTAACAGCATGTGAAAGAGATAGGGCTTTTTTCTCTCGTTGGGGCTGTGTCAAAACATAATTTTATAGCCGTAACTCGACATTTATGTCGTAAGTTTAAGCTCAAAAATGAGCGACATGAATGTCGCATTACATGTTTTGACTTAGCCTCACGCATTTCATGCAGGCTCAGCCTGCAGAGTGTATAACTGGCGACTGGAGCCACCTCGTCGGCGTTCCCAGCGAGACGCCGGGAACGAGCATTGAATAGGCAAATAGGCGTCTATGTATAGAGGCGGAGCAAAGCGATCGCCAGTCAATTCCCCTTCTGGAAGGGGTGGGCCCGACAGGGCTCGGGGTAGGTCAGGTTCGAGGGTAATAATGCGGTCTAAAGCGTTCATCCGCCGCTTAACCCACCCTTGCAATGCTCAAAAATGCTGCGCTTTTTTCGCTCCGCGTCCCCTCCCGGGATGGGAATTAAAAACGCTGATGAGACTGTCGAAAAACATGCAAATTCGGTCCCTGAGCGTGCCGAAGAGCCCGAATTTGAGTATGGAACCGGGCGTTTCAGCAGGCTCAACGTCCGGTTTATCCCTTTTGGGACAGTCTCGTCAGCGTTGGCTTGGGAATATCACTTCACTTTCATCACCAGTTCATCCCCCGCAACGTCAATCAGTAAACTCACCGGTGGCTGAATCTCATTCGCCAGAATTTTCTTTGCCAATTCGTTGATGATCTGTTTCTGCAGAATCCGTTTCAAGGGCCGGGCACCGTAGGCCGGATCAAAACCAACTTGGGCAATCTGCGCTTTCGCTGCCTGCGATAATTCCACATGGATTTGCCGTTTCTGCAGGACTTTCTGAACGAGGGTGCGGAACTGCACGTCGACGATTTCCAGCAGATGCTCCTGGGTCAACGGATGAAAAACGATGGTTTCATCGATGCGGTTGAGAAATTCCGGCCGCATACGCTTGCGCAGCAGTTGCAGCACATAATCTTTCGAACTGTCGAATGCCTGCTCGGAAGCACTGCCGTTCTGAGCGAGTTCAATGAGTTTTTCTCCACCCAGATTTGAGGTCATAATGATGATGGTATTTTTAAAATTGACCACATGCCCCTGGTTGTCGGTTAGTCGCCCGTCATCCAGAACCTGCAGCAGAACGTTGAACACTTCCGGGTGTGCCTTTTCAATTTCGTCCAGCAAAACCACCGAATAGGGACGACGACGAACGGCTTCCGTGAGTTGCCCGCCTTCGTCGTAGCCGACATATCCCGGCGGCGCACCGATGAGCCGCGACACGCTGAACTGCTCCATATATTCCGACATATCGATGCGCACCATGGCGTTTTCATCATCAAAAAGGAATTCCGCCAGCGCCCGCGCCAGTTCGGTTTTCCCCACACCTGTGGGTCCAAGAAAAATGAACGAACCGATGGGCCGGTTTTCATCGCTCAAACCCGCCCGTGCCCGTTGCACCGCCGCCGACACAGCTTCGATGGCTTCCTCCTGCCCGATGACGCGCTGGTGCAATTTTTCAGCGATGTGCAGCATTTTTTCACGCTCGCTTTCCAGCATTTTGCTCACGGGAACGCCTGTCCAGCGGGAAACGATTTCCGCAATATCTTCGTCGCTGACTTCTTCTTTCAGCAGTGCACCGGCGGTGTTCAATTCTTTCAGGCGTTGTTCCTTTTCTTGTAATGTCTTTTCAAGCTGCGGTAAGCGACCGTAGCGTAACTCAGCAGCTTTGTTAAAATCGCCGCTGTTTTCCGCTTTTTCCGCTTCGATGCGGGTTTCTTCCAGTTGTTTTTTGGTGGTTGTCATATCCTGCAGCGCTTCTTTTTCCGCCTGCCAGCGGCCTTTGAGTTGTGCGGCCTGTTCTTTCAGGTCCGCCAGCTCTTTGCCAATATCCGCAAGCCGTTTTTTTGAGGCGGCATCCTTTTCCTTCTGCAAGGCCAAATGCTCGATTTCCAATTGTTTGATGCGCCGTTCCAGTGCATCGATTTCCTCCGGCATCGAACCGATTTCCGTATTTAATTTCGCAGCAGCCTCATCAACGAGATCGATGGCTTTGTCCGGCAGAAAGCGCTCGGAAATGTAACGCGACGACAATGTTGCCGCCGCGACGATTGCAGCGTCGGAGATGCGGACGTTGTGATAATTTTCATAGCGTTCTTTCAGACCCCGCAAAATCGAAATCGTGTCCTCAAGGGATGGTTCATCGATGAAAACCTGCTGAAAACGCCGCTCCAGTGCTTTGTCCTTTTCGATATGTTTGCGGTATTCATCCAGGGTTGTCGCCCCAATCAGACGCAATTCACCGCGGGCGAGCATCGGTTTGAGCATATTGGCTGCATCGACAGCGCCTTCCGCGGCACCGGCACCGACCATGGTGTGCAATTCGTCGAGAAACAAAATAATGCGGCCGTCAGCTTCTTCGACTTCCTTTAAGACGGCTTTCAAACGTTCCTCGAATTCGCCACGATATTTCGCGCCAGCGATGAGCGAACCCATTTCCAGGGAAATGAGCCGTTTGTCTTTTAAGGATTCCGGCACATCCCCATCGGCGATGCGTTGGGCAATGCCTTCAACGATAGCGGTTTTGCCAACGCCGGGATCACCAACGAGAACCGGATTGTTTTTCGTTCGCCGTGACAGCACTTGAATCGCCCGGCGAATTTCGTCATCACGCCCGATGACCGGGTCGAGTTTGCGCATGCGCGCCATTTGCGTGAGGTCGCGGCCATAGCGCTCCAGTGCCTGGTATTTCCCTTCCGGGTTCTGGTCGGTGACGCGATGGGAACCACGAATTTCTTTCAATACCTGCAGCACGCGATCCCGGTCAACGCCTAAACTGGTGAATAACTTTGTCGCGGTGTCTGACTTGTCGGAAAAAAACGCCAGAAACAAGTGTTCGGTGCTTACATACTCATCTTTCAGTTTTTTCATTTCCGAGAAAGCTGTGTTGATGATGCTGTTTAAACGGTTGGAAATATAAATATTACCCGCAGCACCGGATACTTTTGGCAGCCGTGAAATGTCGTTTTCAAGGCTCGAAACTACGGTTTGCAAATCGATGCCGAATTTTTTCAAAATTGTGGGAACGATGCCTTCTGCATCGGTTACCAGAACCAATGCCAGATGTTCGGTTTCGATTTGTTGTTGGCCATTCTCGCGCGAGTTCCTGTGCCGAATGAAAAGCCTCTTGTGCTTTTATTGTAAATTTTTCTTGATTCATGAGGGTTTCTCTATCGTGATACAAAGTCCGCCGCACCTGGAAATTTTGCAGGTGCGGCTGTTTGTAAACCTAACATATAAATTTTGTGGAAATGGAAAATTAAAACCAGACTACATGCGCTTTGCCGTTTTGCATTTCCTTTTGTAATTTTCTCATTCGCAGTGCGAAAGCAAGCAGCATGATGCCACCCCACAACACGAAGGTTGCGAAGAGGAAAGCCAATATTTCTGGTGCAATAAAAATAGTTATTGCTGAAAAAATGAGCATAACAGCAAAAAGAGCGGTTACTTTCCAGGAGTCTGTGACCCACTGGGGTAAATTGTTGGTGAATATTTGGTACTGCATCTTTTTTTCCTCTCTAGTTTAAAGTTCAACGCACTTCCCATTGTAGCCAATGCGGCTTCTTCAAATGTAACGGATAAAGTAAATAAAGTGCGTCGCAGTTCCTTTTTTTTATGACTTCTTCTTTTTAAAATCACATTTCCTGCACACCTGATACAATTCAAATGCCAGAGTTTTTCATTGGCTTTATCATTCATAAAATCAGCATATTAACGCTGATTTAATTCAGGGGCAGTACTATCGGTAAGGAGAGAAAAGGTTACAATTGGCAGATTACTCTGACGCCAGTTGTTGCAAAATGGCAGATTTTCACTTTTTAGTATTCTTTCTCACCTTAACTTGTCGGCGTGTCTCTAAAACCGCAGCGCCGCTCAGAATTATTCGCGATACCGTCACTCGCGTAAATAGTATCCATCTGGAATCGCTCATTCATTATTCCGTATTGCTTTAATCCGAAACGAAGTTATGCAGGGCAAAATCATGTTCTGAGGGATGGACTCCAAATACACCACACATGCTGATTTTTACAGGATGAAAAACCTGCAGTAGAAGACTCCAATATACTGCTGGAAAGTGAAGGCACAGGTAGGACTTTCAATGGGTGTTGTGGTTTAAATTCTTTGTTTACTTGATTTTATGATTTCCAATCGGTATGTTGCTATCCGATTGAGTGAAGCGATGAAAAAAATAGAAAGGCAGTAAGTGAATGGATATTCGAAGGCTCTATGTTGTTGTCTCTATGTCTGGTGCTTCAGTGCTTGCCCTTGAAATTCTCGGAACGCGAATTTTAGGTCCATTTTATGGTGTGAGCCTGTTCCTTTGGTCCGCGCTCATCACCGTAACACTCGCTGCCTTAAGTGTAGGTTATCTCCTGGGTGGGCACTGGGCAGATAAAGGTGCAACGTTCTCCCGACTGTATGCTTTGTTGATTTTAGCCGGCTTGTGGTTTATTCTCATTCCATGGATCAAGTACCCGGTTTTGTTGCTGTTGGAGCCATTCGGATTGCGGGTGGCTGTACTGTTCGCCTCCGTTATTTTGTTTTTTATTCCTTTGGCTTTGTTGGGAATGGTGAGTCCTTATGCCCTCAAACTCAAAACCCATAATTTGGGTGAAGTTGGTCGATCTGCCGGAACCCTTTATGCCGTCTCAACCCTTGTACATTGAAAAAGTCACAAAATATCTTTTTTCGTTTATTTGAAAATAGGACCTTTTAGAAGAGAAGGACCTACCCTTGTTGCCATAGAGCACGTTCGCAAGTTTCTTCCTTCTACCAGGTTAAAATCGGAGATTAACATGATGCAGGACATCGGGTTATTACAAGGATGACGTTCCCTGGTTAATTTTTATATTTTCTAACGAAAAAGGATTTATTCATGTTCAAATATTACCTTGGTTGCGATGTCAGCAAAGGCTATTCAGATTTCCAGTTCATTGACAAAAAGAAACAGAAAGTGGGTGGCAGTTTTCAACTGGATGATACTCATACAGGCCATGCTGCTCTTTATGCACGATTAAAGTACTTTTTCAAGGAGCATCCCGGGGTTCAGCTTCACATTGCCTTGGAAAGTACCGGAGGCTATGAGCGCAATTGGTATGCTTCTTTAGTAAAGTTCCAGAGCAGCCTGCCAATAAAAGTCGCCATACTGAATCCGGCGCAAGTCAAATCCAACAACGATGTTGGCCACAAAGTGACCACCGATGCGATCAGCGCCTATGGCGTTGCCGCTTATATGGTGGCTCATCCGGAAAAAGTCAATTTTAACAGCCAGGATTACTTTGCCAGTCCAAAGCGACATTGGAAATTCTTACGGATGCTCACCCGACAGAAGACTCAGCTATTCAATCTGTTGGAAAGCGAGCTTTATATGGTTTTTCCCGATATTCTGACATTTTGCAAAGATGGCTATCCGCAATGGGTGATGAAATTACTCAAGCTTTATCCAACAGCAGCACGTTTGAGTCGAGCACGAGTGAGCAAAGTAGCGCAAATCCCTTATGTGAATGAACAGCGTGCCATCGAATTAATCCAGGAGGCGAAACAAAGTGTTGCCTGCGTTGGTGATGAGCTGGCCGAAGAGCTAGTGCGCTCTTTGGTTGCTCAAATACAGCAGTTTGAACAACAAATCAAGCTACATACGCAACGCCTTAAGCACGAGCTGAATATGCCGGAGATTGAGTTGCTCAAAACATTTATTGGTATCGGTGATTATAGCGCGATCGGTTTGATGATCGAAATACAAAGTATCCATCGATTTAAACGATCACAAAATCTGGCGTCCTTTTTTGGTGTGCACCCGGCTTTTCGGCAAAGCGGTGACGGTATATCAGGATTCAGAATGAGTAAACAAGGGAGAAAAGAACCACGACGGCTTTTGTTTCTGATTGCTTTTTCTGCGAGTACCAGTAACCCTGTCATTCGCCAACATTACCAAATGCACCTTGCCAAAGGGATGTGCAGCATGGCTGCTTTGGGCGCTTGTATGCACAAAATCACGCGGATTATCTTTGGCATGCTGAAAAATAACACGCCCTTTAATCCAGCGATTGACCAGATGAATCGTCAGCGCCAAAAAACACGGGGAGAAAAGAAGCTCTCCACAGCCCAAATAGAGCGAATTCAGACTTTTGATAAAACCGCACCGATTTCTCGGCGGCAGAATAAAAAAAGAAAGGAGCAAGAGCGGTTGTCCCAAAAAGCCAATGGCATCATGAACGGGATCGGTTGCTCTGCTCCTGAAGAAATAAACGAAAACAGCAGCAAAATTGCAAACGATCTTACGGGAAATGTTCGATGTGATGAATGACTTTTTTGAGTCCTGCTTTGTCTTGTGTTAGCGATTAGCATGTGAAGTGAGGATCAAAGTCAAGACCGCATCCATGCTTTTCGGATGCGCCGCAGGGAAGTCTTTACTTTGATTGCAACGGAACATATTTTTCGCTACTGCACAAGACAAAAAGGCTCTGATTTAAAAGAAATTGGACTTTTTCAAAGAACATAAATAGCGCTGGGGATTATCAAATATTTACTTCCGATCTGCCGGAACCCTCTATGCCGTCTCAACCCTTGCAAGTGTTGCTTCTGCATTGTTTACAGGTTTTCTTCTCATCCCGAACTTTGGTGTTCGATTCCTTACTATGTCTATTGGTTTGGTGCTGATTTTTACCGGATCCGTTGGTATTACTGTGCACAAAAAATCTGCAATTGGCACAGTGGCCATAGTGCTGCTCTGCGCTGCAGGTTTTTATGACTTCCAGAAAATTTCTTATTCGAGTGTAGACCGGGAACGGGGCCTTTTGGCGATCGAGCAAAGCGCTTACGCAGAAATTCGTGTGATCGAAAAAGAGGGCTATCGCTATCTGCTTATCGATGGTGGGGTACACAGTATATGCGATACGGATTCCAGTGCATCCGTTTATCCCTATGTGGAGGTGATGGATTTGCCGAAGTACTTTTTTGAGGAGGCAGGGGATATGCTCTTAATAGGTCTGGGGGGTGGTTCGCTGGTGACAAACTATGTTCAAAACGGTTGGACCGTTGATGCTGTAGAAATCGATTCGGTGGTTAGTCGGGTGGCGTTTCAGTATTTCGATTTGGATCCCGCGTCCTTCCGATTGTTTCACATGGACGGCCGGCAGTATCTGACGAATACAAATCGAAGATATGATGTACTTCTCATGGATGCGTTTGGCAGCGGGGCGGTGCCATTTCATCTGGCAACCCGGGACTATTTTCAGCTTATTAAAACGCGTTTGAAGGACGGTGGCATTCTGGCAATCAACATAGAATCCGTCGGTTGGAAGAGCCGGATTATTGCGGCATTAGCAAAAACCTTGCAACAGGCATTTGCGCATGTAATGGTTTTACCTGTTGCTGAACCACCTGATGCTCTGGGCAATCTGATTTTACTGGCCACGGAAAGCAACGCCGCGTTGGTTACTGCCCTCGAAGGAAATAACCGTTCCATCCGGCAGAAATTCCAGGAAAATTATGCTCAGGTTCATGCTTGGGACAATCGCTTTTTCCCTGAAATTAACGACGTACCGACAATCACCGACGACTTTAATCCCATTGAGTTATGGTCGGAAAGTGTGAATTATGCTGCTCGCAAAGATTTACATCGATTCTTCGGCTCGGCAAAACTAAGCTGGTAAAACAGGCATCAGAAGGCTTTGATTTCGCCGGTAACCTGAATTTTCACCGGATGGCCATCCAAAGTGTGGGGAATGGTTTTTTGCAATTCGGCAGTCATTTCTTTCACCATCACCCGAATGCAAAGCGTTGAACCGCCTTCTTCCAATAAGCCGATATTGATACCGACGACACCGGGTATTGCCATGAGCTCATCGGAATGTGCAGCCAGGACCTGATTGATATCCTGGGTTTCGATTTCCACTGGTCCTCCGTTTTTCTCTCCGCTGTTTTGGCAGGCCATCGTAACCATGATGAGCATAACAAAGGATAAAACTGCCATTATTCGTACCATTTTTCTATCTCCTTGGTCTAAAAAAAAATGGGACATCGTTTAGATGTCCCATTATAGAATCAAAGCGTATTCAGGTCAAGAAAAATTAATTGCCAACCATGGATGCATTGAAGAAATTCAAAACTTCATTGATTGGATTGGCGATTGCTGTTGTACTGCTGCCAGCGAACAGCAATCCGACCGCGTGTGGATTGTTCGACACATCTTCCACCATCAATGAACCGGAATCACCGCCAGCGAGGAATTTGCTGCCCCGGTTTTTAATGACGATTTGCCCGGTGAAGGTTTTTGTGAATGCAGTACCACCGGCACACTCGTTGTCGTAGGTAACACTTACGGTAGCGTTCAGGCCGTCAATTGAGCTGCGTGTCAGGCCTGTTGTCCGGCCGCTTTTTTTCACCTTCTGTCCAATGGCCGCAGCCACTGTGCTGGATGACAGGGTGCCAATTTCGAGAATAGAGCCATCGGATTTCACCATGCCCGGGGCGACTTCGGCGATTGCTGCATCAACATTACTGCCGGGCAGAGAGCTGGATTTAACCAAAGTTGCGACGGTCTGCGAGTTGTTTACATTACAACCGATATCGATCAGGCCTGGTTGAATGATGGCATCGCCAGTTGTGGCCGTTGTCCCATTACCACCATTGACAATATCCGATTCGAATACATGGTAGTTACTTAAAATATACTGCTTCCCACCAGACTGAATGAGAGAGCCGAGCGTTCCACCGCAGCAATAACCGTTAGCCAGATCATCACCCCAACCACCGGAGGTGCCGAGTTCGATAGGCGGCGTTTGGATAGCTTTGTGATCGGTGCCACCGCCACCGCCGCCACCACCTGGTTTGCCTTTTAGCGCACGGATTTTTCCGGTGACATAAACTCGTGTGGGAATACCTTCGAGTTCGTCAGGTACAGGTTTGGCCATACCTTTGGCCAGTGCATTCTCAACAATGTCAAATTCTGTTAAAATCAATACGGCGGGCTTGCCGTCTTCGGTGAGACCGGTTGCTGTACCAACAATACCTTCCTTTGCCATCAGTTCATCCGTGTGGCGAAGCTGTATTTCCATAACGTTTTGAACTTGTGGATTGGATTGAACTAATACAAATTCTTGCACCTCAGGTGTTTGTGGATTTTGATTGCTTTCGCAGCCCATCCACATAAACGATGTCATTGCCAACAGAGCGAGTAATACGACTGTTCCCCGGACTTTTGAACGAATACTTCTCATGCGATCTTCTCCTAATCGGTTAGAAGGTGACTTTTGGGATGAATTGTGTTAAAAGAGTGCGCAATTAAAATATTTTATAATTTTTTGCAAAATTTTTAACACAAATGGACAATAATAACAATTTTAAAAAAATACAAGTTTTTTGATGAACGTTGTGCAAATTTAACCGGCGGATTTGTGCAAGATTTGTGAGTGAGATTGGTTTTGAACCTCTCGCTGCGCAAGAGAGCGCAGGGCGGCGTCACGACGACTGGTTGAAAATTTATTTTCTTTTATCCCTCCATTTTCTTGGTTATTATTAACCTGTTTGATTTGTAGAGACTGTAATTAGTCGGGTGGGAAAATCTGTAGATCGTGTAATCTATGCAACGAATGACGACAACAGCTCGCATTAGGAAAAATTTCAAAGAGTAATTTAAATGTCGCAAAAATTTATTGATTACTGTTCTTCACGAAAAGCCACAGCGATCGATTTCCCTTTTGATGAAAATGTTCTCGTTTTTAAGGTTATGGGCAAGATATTCGCCCTCACTAATATGAAATCTCTGGAATCAATCAATCTCAAATGCGATCCGGCCTACGCAATAGTATTGCGTCAGCAGCATCCCGGGGATATTCAGCCCGGATATCACATGAATAAAAAGCACTGGAATACGGTATCGCTTGTCGGCAGCCTGGAGGAGCAGCTCATTTTTGACTTAATTGATCATTCCTGGGAAATGACTGTTAAAGGCTTCAATCGCGCCACTCGTGAAAAGTTGGGACTCTTTTAATGCTGGATTATCTAATCGTCGGTCAGGGAATAGCCGGAACTTCTTTAGCCCATTTTTTACTTCAGCGAGAAAAGCACATCTGTGTAATCGATGAGGAAACCACGCATTCTTCAACTAGGGTTGCCATTGGAACATGTAACCCCATTACGGGCAATAACTTTGTAAAAACCTGGCTGGCAGACAGTGTTTTTCCTTTTGCCCGTCAATTTTATGCAACCCTGGAGCATGAGTTCGGTGAACAATTTTTCTATCCCAAAATGCTTTATCGAATTTTTCCCGATGAAAAACGCAAAGCGAAATGGCTGCGAAAATGCGAACAACCTGAGTATGCCGGATTCGTTGCGGAGTCCGAAGTGGATGAGCAGCTTTCACGATGGGCGAACAATCCTCTGGGGAGCATCGAGATCAAACAAGCAGGTTTTGTGGATACAAACAAACTGCTCTCAAAATATCGCGCCCACTTGCGTGAAAGGCAGATGTTGCGGGAACAAAAACTTGATTTTTCTAAACTCCGCTTTGATGAAAACCAGGTGCATTGGCACGATTTGTCCGCGAGAAAAATCATTTTTTGTGAAGGAAGCACTGCGATTGCAAATCCATTGTTTATGGATTTACCTATTTCGCTCAACAAAGGCCAGATTGTAACCGTGCACATACCAGACTGCCCAATTGATGCCATTTTGAAAAAGAAATGCATTGTTTTGCCCTGGGGGAATGAAATTTACAAAGTTGGCGCTACTTATGAAGCGGATTTCGAAAATTTAAATCCGACAGATGCTGGAAAAGAAATTTTACAGGAACAACTGGAAGATTTGTTTAAGGTCCCCTTTGAAATAATCGAACATAAAGTAGGCGTGCGCCCGGCTTCTGTTGATCGTAAACCTTTGATCGGGCTCCACCACAAACAAAACATGGCGGGTATTTTTAATGGTTTCGGGGCGAAAGGTTTGACGCTTGCGCCGTGGTTCGCTCAGCACTTTGTCGCTCATTTGGAAGAGGGTGTTCAATTACTGGATGAGGTGAGCATTCGCAATTATCCGCAGCGAACGGTGCGTAATCGTTGATAGATGGTTGAAGACCTGTACTCATCTTGCGAAATGAGCAGGAATATATCCCCGAACTGGTTTCGCACTTTAAGAGCATTCGTGTCGAATTTTAGCATCAAATAACTTGTTCATTGCCTTGTTGTCAAGATTTTAAAACTCCAACTTTATGCCAAATTCAGAAAATAAATCCGCAGTATCAAAAGAAAAAAGCCTTGGGCGCAGTGCTGGCATCGTCAGTATGGCAATCATGGCGTCCCGGTTATTGGGTTTAGTGCGAGAAAAAGTCATCGCGCAATTTTTCTCCGCGGCAGTCGGCGCAGATGCTTTCACCGCGGCATTCCGCATTCCAAACCTCATCCGTGAGCTTTTCGCAGAAGGGGCGCTGAGCAAAGCTTTTATTACCACATTTACAGATACGGAAGCGAAAGAAGGGGAAGAGGCCGCCCAGATTCTCGCGAACCGTATTTTTGTACTAACTGCTCTGGTTTTAAGCGTCATTACTGCGATAGGTCTTTATGCAACACCGTTCATCGTTCGAACGATGCTGCCAGGTGAGGGGTTTGCACTTTCTCTTGACCCTGTAGAGCATTTTGGATTCACGACCAAAGGCGAGCTCACCATCTTTTTAGCCCGCATCATGTTTCCCTTTCTCATGCTGGTATCTTTCGCCGCCATCGTCATGGGCATTCTCAACACAAAAAAGATTTTCGGTATACCGGCGCTCGCCTCGGCATTTTTTAATATTGGTGCCATCGTGGGTGGAATCGGTGGCTATTATTGGGGACCAGTCGTGAACCTGCATCCAACAACAGGGCTGGCTGTGGGCGTTGTGGCGGGTGGATTCATGCAGTTTGCAGTACAACTTCCAAGTTTATGGAAGACTGGTTTTCGCTTCCGCTTTTCTTTCAGTCTGCGCAACAAGCGTGTACAGCAGGTGTTATTGCTCATGGGACCCGCGGTACTTGGCGCCTCGGTATTCCAGTTGAGTATTTTTATCAATTCTATATTTGCCTCCGAAGGCGCTGGCTGGATGACTTGGCTGAATCGCTCTTTTCGACTCATGCATTTGCCTCTTGGTGTCTTTGGCGTGGCAATCTCAACGGTTGCACTGCCTAATTTTGCCCGATTCGTTTCTGCAAATGATGCCAAAGGATTCCGTGAGAGTTTACAGCGGGCATTGCGTTTATCCTTTTTCCTTACAATTCCCGCTACACTGGTTTTAATGATCCTGGCAGAGCCCATCTGCCGTCTCATTTTTGAGGGTGGCAAGACGGGACCGGACGATACGATACAAACAGCACAGGCTTTGTTTTTTATGGCCCTCGCAATCGCCGGGTATTCAGCAGCGAAAATAACCACAGATGGATTTTATGCTTACAAGGATACGCGCACACCCATGCTAATCAGCATGGTAACGGTGAGTTTGAATATAGGCTTGAATTATATCTTTGTATATCACATCTTTAAAACCCACTGGTCTTTAGCGCTTTCCACCGGCGTAACGCAAAATATTAACTTTATTCTACTGTTTATCTTCCTGCGCAGGAAAATTGGGCGCCTTGGCGTGAAAGAACTTCTTGTATTTTTCCCGAAGCTTTTTTTAAGCAGTGCGATTTTCGGTACCGTCGTTTATTTTCTCTATTCCTTTCTGGGGCTTTATTTTACAAACGGCAGTATTCTCATGGAGCTCGTCAATCTGCTGATTACTTTAAGTGTAGGATGTGTGATTTTTATGGTTGGGTGTTATTGGCTGAAGCTTGAGGAAGCAGTTGCTGTGCTGACTGTTTTTAGCAGGTTGCGCCGCTAAGGATAGCTCAATCAGGAACACGCACGACGACGAGGGTCATGTCATCTTTTTGTATGCCGTTGTTCGCAAAAGCTCGAACTTTGCTTAAAATATTATCGCGGCACTCACGGGCAGAAGAAAAATGTTCACTTTGCAAAATGGCTTGCAGTGAGGAGAATTCAAATTCTTCCTCGAGATCATTCGCCGTTTCGACAATGCCATCCGTGGTAAAAATGAAAATATCCCCGGGCGAAAATTTAACCTTCACCTCTTCTATTTCTTCGTGAAAAATTGTACCCGCATCAAGCCCGACACCGATCCCGTTTGGCGTGATGATGGATGTGCGATTTTCGTTTTTGTGATGGTGCAAAAGCGGCAAATGACCGGCACGGATGAGTCGCATCTCATTTTTTTGCAATTGAAATGACGCCAGCATCAGGGTGATATAGGATTTTGCTTCGAGACTGCTATAGGTGAGCGCATTTAATTCAGTCGCCATGTGTGCCAGGGATTTGTTATGGTGGGAAAGCGCTTTGAGCATACCTTTGAGTTGCGACATGTACAATGCAGCTGAGGTGCCCTTGCCGCTCACATCGCCAATGACGACACAGAAGCTTTGCTCATTGATGTGCAGGTAGTCGTAATAGTCGCCGCCAACTTCCATAGCAGGGATGGAAATGCCACTCACATCCAATCCGGGGACATGCGGATCAATTTGTGGCAACAGGCTAAGCTGAATTTTTCTGGCGACCTCAAGCTCTTTGCGCAAACGCTCCTGCTCGCGCAAATCGTCCGTTAAAAGTGCATTTTCTATAGCAATTTGAATTTGATCGCTGAGAGTTTCCAATAACTGAATATCTTCATTGAAATAGGGATCCCGTTCATTTTTCTGTCCTAAAATTAACGCACCGACCAAACCCTTCCGCGAATTTAATGGCAAGACGATTTCGGCTTTTAATGATTCCCAGATGGTGAGCTCCTCCGCTTGCATCGACAATGATTTGTGTCGAATAGCTGTCAAATCGACGAGCTGTCTCGTCTGCAAAAGTCGTGAGATAACAAAGCTATCAAAAGGGAGCGTTGTGGCGTGGCTGGTGTTCAAGCCGGTCGCTTCCCGAATGAAGAAGGACTTATCGCCGGGATTATACCAGAAAATCACAATCGGATTGATACCGATATTTGTGGAGAGAAAATCAACAAGCATTCGCAGCAGCTTTTGCAGATCGATGACATTGACCAATTGATGACTGAACGTACGTAGCGACTCGCGATAGGTGTATCTTGCTGGATAAAATCGTCTATCGATGAATTCTTTAACACGCTGACGGACGGGATTAAATGCCAGCGCGATGAGCAGTGTGGAAATTATTATTACAAGCTGACTTTCGGTTCCAGCAAGGGTGATGAATACCTGTCCGATGCCGACGACCAGAACGAAATAAGCCGCGATAACAAATCCCGACATAATAGCATAAGCCACGCCACGGCGAATGATTACATCGACGTTCATAAAGCGATGTTTTACAATGGCATAAGCCAAAGAAACCGGCCAGAGGAGTGTGAGCAGATAAAACGGAGAATAGACATTTCCTAAAAAGAAAAACACGCCCGCCGGTAAACCCAGGCCAACGACAGTGCCGATAAAAACGATTTGCGCCTGCCTTCGTGCATACGGTGTCGGCGCTTTCCAGATGGAGTGTACGAGTACCAGGATTGCGGCCATAAAAACCGGAATCAGGCTCAACATCCATATTTGGTGGGTGCGTGGCAGATTAAAAGTAGTTTTGTAATGAAAATAGACTTGCAAGAAAAGCAGAATCAGCGCAGGTGCATAAGCACTAAACAGAATTGGTGCAGGAAATCTTTTAAAAAATGTTTTTGGTACAGGGAAGATTAGATAGAAATGCAGCATGAGGCCAGCTGCCAATGGCATTGTTGGATTGATCAGCCATTCAATCCACGATGGAAAAACACTGCTTGGATTACCGAGGGAGAAAACGAAATGCATCATTGCAACGGCCCATGTAAGCAACATGAGGTAGAAAATGTGCGCCATGGGTTGCTGAATTTGTTTCAGGAAAACAAAGATACCGATGAGACAAAGTGCGTAGCAGAAGATCAAGCCCGGGAATAATTGTAAAAGCACAGTTTTCGTGTGAACAAGTAAGTGACGCTTCACCTCAAAGGATATTTCCCGTTCAGCAGTGCCCCGTAAAATAGTCATGTGAAGGATATCACCAACTTCAATTTTTTCAAAAACAGAAAGCTGCGATTCAGGATCTGTGAGTTCTGTTTTGTTGAAATTTAAAATGATATCTCCAACGCGAACGCCTGCATGTGCTGCAGGGCCATTGGGAATCATTTTACCCACAACGATTTTGTGGATTTCTTTATTGTAGACGGGGGTAAAACCTGCCGCAGGATTGGTAATAACATAATAAATGTCATTAAGAGTTGTCGTAATTAGGTAGAAAAATGTTATCAATCCCAAAAAAAGGAGAAAACTGATTTTCCCGAATTTGATGCTTTGACTCATTCGTTAAGACCTATCTTTCTTTCATTGTACAGGTCCGGGATTGATCGTCGGAGATTCTTCCATAATGCTGTCGCGGGCAAGCTGTCCGAATAAGTGTGCCTGGACGACGGAACCCCAAAAAAGGAAAAATGGTGAAATTATCCCCAATCCGCCTAAAAACAGGATCGCGCTTAAAATGAATGTAAAAATCAGGATACCGAGGAGCAATCCAATTTTGTTTCGCAGGAGTCCAATAACAGTCAGTGGATTCATTGCTTTCGTAAAATCTTTTGTGATAGCCCAGACGATGAGTCCCAGATTTGACAGCACGGCAAGGGCGAGAACACCGAAAATTGCTACTGAGGCGATGCTAAATCCTTTGGTTAGGTCGCTTATGTAATCATTGGTTGCAAAATGGATAATAATTGGAACAATCACCATCGCTACGATGATAATGTACAAAAGCATAATGATTGCACCGACAAGTCCATCAACAAAAATAGGGGAGAGCGTTTTCCAGTCTGGCAATTCCGGTTTTTGTTGCTTATGCACATTGCTGACAACGAGTAAAAAGTAGCCAAGTGTGAAGAAACCCGTTATAAAAAACAAACCCAGAAACATACCAACCCAGTTTAATGCACCCCCAATCAGCAATTTTTTTGCCCATTCCCGGTCTTCAAAAGTAAAGGAGAGCGCTTCGGCAAAATTCATAGTATTTTCTCCAGGAAACTTATTTGGTAGCAGTCTATAAACTCATAGTTTTCACATTAGATGTGGAGAATGTATACTGCAAATCTATTAATTTGTTTACAGAAATTCCACCTGTTTTCACGCTCGATTGAATCCTCTTCGGAATATATAAATAATCTGACTGTGTATTTTGCGAAAGTGGGATGCCATTTTTCTCTTGCATAAAAGGCAGCTTTGTTACACTTTGGTTGCGTAATCTATCCCAGATCTAAAAAAATTAATACACGCACTGCACCTATTCGATCCAAACATGGGATAATTCCACTATTTTTTCAGGAGGCAGGAAATGGGAAACTTTTTGTATTTTATTGTTGTCGGGCTTGTCGCGGGCTTTTTGGCGGGCTATGTTATGAAAGGCAAGGGATTTGGCCTTGTGGTTAATCTCATCGTTGGGATTATCGGATCAATTCTCGGGGGATGGCTATTTGGTCTTTTCGGACTTTCTGCTGCTGGCGGTCTCATCGGCCCGATAATCGTAGCGTTTATCGGTGCGATCGTAATTCTCTGGATAATCAGCATGGTGAAAAAATAAATTCTCAGAAGCGGATGCATTTGTATTTCGCAGGCGCAAATATGGGGAAACGTTAGCTCCTGGTGATTTCTGTTGGTTTTACAATCGGATAAAAAATACCCTGATTATCAGGGTATTTTTTTTACTTTATTTTGCTGTTCAAGACATCGATTTGATCCTGGATATGCTTGGTGATCTTTCGGTTGCCTGCATTTTGGGCCAGTGCGAGCGCCCCTTTGTAATGTTTCAAGGATTCCTGGAGTTTGTTAGTTTGGAAATTCATCATACCAAAACGCATATGGGTGTTCAACAAAACGTTGTATTCGTTGGATTTTTCGGCCATTTCGGCTGCAGAGGTGTAGGCCCGTATCGCTGCGTTGGTATTATTGTTCGCCATGTAATATTCGCCAATCTGATATTGGGCGTTTGCTTTGCCGGGGGTGTTGTTTTGCGATAGGTAAATCTGAAACGCTTCATCGAGCCATTGCAATACTTCCGGAGATGGATTGATTTGTATTTGCGCTTTTGCTGCCGCAATTTTTGCCCGTGCCTGTCCCTGCTCGTTTTTTAGCTCGCTATAAATTGCCAACGCATTTTTCGCATTGTTAAGGGAAGCGGCAAAATCGTCTCTCGAGAACATCGCTTCTGCATATTTCAGCATAATATCTGCTTCATGGGTGGGCATGCCGAGATTATGAAATTGGTCAATAGCATCTTTAAGCGATTTATCGGCAAGGTCGTAACGCCCACCCTGGTTGAATATCATCCCTATGGCAGCAGTTGTTCGGGCATAGCGTTCATAGGCGTTCATGCGGCTGTAAATATCCAGTGCTTTATTGTAGTATTGAATGGCATCCTGTAGATTGCTGCGACGAATGAGTACATCTCCGATTTTGGTTGCAGCCATCGCTTGCTCATTCCATAAATTATAATCTCTGCTGATTTTAAATAACTCTTGATAAGCTTTGACAGCACCTTTCTCACTGCGATTGGTCAGACTGATCTCCGCCATGCGATTTAAAATCCATGTCTCGTGCTGGACTGAGTTAATGCTTTGTGCCAGTTTCAGAGCCTGATTCAGACCAGCCATGCCTTTTGAAGCATTCCCCCAACGACTATCGACATCTGCAAGCGAAATCAGGCATTCAATAATGCCAAGCCGATTGCCGGATTTTTGCATGTACGCGAACGCTCTCGACAATAAGGTGTCCGCGTATACGAGTTGATTTACCCGCATGCGATAGCGTCCGAAATCCAATTGTACCTGCGCGATACCATCGAGATCTTCAACAAATTTCACCGCATCCATCGCATGCTCATAATGGGCAATTGCTTTGGTCGTATCATTGTTTGCCGCAAGAGTGTTGGCAATTTTTAAAAATGCACCACCGGTCATCGCTTTGCGATCGTGACGCAAATCGTAGGTCAGGGTTTCGTCATAATACAGCGTTGCGTTAGCATAGTCTTCCATGTCAAAATAGAGATTACCAAGCGATGTCGTGATTGCCGGTGTGATATCTGTCGGCTGCATCATCGATCTCAGGTTTTCGATCTCAATTTGCAGCTCATCGAGCTTATTTTCTGCAGCTTGCAAAACATAAATTCTTCGCAGAAAAACGATTGATTCCATCGCCTGATCAAACAGCTCTTTGCTTTTGCCTATTTGCAGGGTTTTTTGCAATAACTTTGTCGCTTCCTGAAAATGCCCTGTTTGGTAATAGATTTTCCCGGTTAGCGTCATTGCAGCGAGTTCTTCGGCATCATTGTGGGTGGATTTGGAGAGGATGAGTGCCTGTCGTAAAGCCTGCATTGCTTCCGAATAACGGCCAACTTCGTAGAAAATTTTCCCTTCTGTGGAGTAAATATACCGTTCCCACTCCGGATTTGGGTTTAACTCGAGCATTTGCTTCGCACGCTGCAATGCTGCAATCGCTTCAGCGTATCGGCCCGAATAGAAAAGCACTTCGCCCATATTTTTTAACAGCATGGTTTCAGTCACATGGTCGTTGGTTTCGCGGGCGACCTTCAGGTTTTTTTCAAAACTGGTCAAAGATTCGGAGAAGGTTGTATTCGGCCAATTTAAGTGGGCAATACGCCCAAGTGCTGAGATCGCTTTGGCACTGTCGGCAATCTCATAATAAATACCCAGTGCTTCATGAAAACTGGTCAGAGCATTCAGATCGTCTCCGGAGATTTCATAAGTCTCGCCAAAATTAAAACGAACATCTGCTTCTCCGGCACGATCACCGGTATCCTGTAAAAGGCTTAAAGCCCGGGCATCGTAACTGAGCGCCTCTTCATAATCCCCTAATTCATAGTATGTGCGTCCGAGATTTTTTAGGATGCGCCCACCATTTTCCTTGTCGTTGAGATCAACGGATAAAACCAGCGCATTTTCAAAGAAGCGACGTGCTTTTTTGAATTCTCCGGATTCCAGATACAATAATCCCATGTTGTTTAAAAGCGCTGCATGTTCAGATTGATAACCAACTTGTTCTGCCATTTTTAAAGCTTCTTCCAGGAATGGCATTGCTTGCGCATAATTGCCGCTTAAACGGTAAATCGTCGCCGCCTGTACTCCAAAATGTATGAATTCACGCACATGTTTCAAGCGGCGTGCGAGGTCAAATCCTATTTCGTAATACCGCAATGCGGGTTTGTAACGTTCTGTTTCCAGGCAAATCTCTCCAAGCAGATGCAAGGCTTCCAGCCGGGGGATATCATCACCGAGACGGCCGAGTAAATCCTGCGCATCCACCAGTTCGTTGATCGCTTGCTCGATTTCGCCATTGCGGTAACTTTCGACACCTTTATAATGCAGGTGATTCGCAACGATACGGCCTTGAAAGGCATAGTTTTGGAATAGATCTCGCAGGGCTTTGCTGTCACGATTTGCCATCGCGGTTTTGTATTTTGCAATGAATTGTTCACCGCTTAAATTCACTGAATTCTGTGCCTGGATATGGTTGTTCAGGAATCCCCAAAAGGTGAACGCCATAATGAATTTTAAACCGTTTTTCCCAATCATTTCCTCTCCGAAATGAAAATATGGTGTTTGAACATTTAATTTTGCAATTCTATCCTGCTTTGTTCATACAATGCTGAAAGTGAGTTATTGGCAGAGGATATCCCTTGCCAATTTATGGTGTTTATGAATAAAGCAGGCTAGGTGATTGGCGCCCATCCCGAAGGAATCCAATGTGCTTGGCTGTACTCCGTTCCAGCAATTTATTAGCCGGAACTGCTAGCGGATTCCCGAGAGAAATATTCGGGACTAACATAAAGAATGTATTTCTGGACGCACTCTATTTAATTACCTGCAAGAGTTCTGTTTGCATATTTATGGCTAAGTTTTAACTGGAAAAAGTTGTTGAAAGCGGAAAAATTTACGAATTTTGTAAAAATACCTTCGTGCATCGCAGGTGGGAAATGCTATTTATTCTCGGAAAATTTAAACAGGTTTTAAGGTTATTGCTGTGCAGCATTGATGCCCCGGTGGAAAAAATGCAGTGAATTGACATAGTACACAAAATAGAATCCGGTCCCGGGATACAGAGCTAAAGAGCATAAAAATTGCATTCATTTCTGCATTTAATATGGAAATCCAGTGATCAGACTAAAGCTCAAATTTTATTGCACAAGGCTCGGTTAAACGAACTATATGAATTATACCATGTAAACGAACTATATGAATTATACCATGATTTAAGGCTAACATAAAAACAAAATTTAGTTCAACGCGGAGCCGCAAAGGCGCAGAGATTCGCAGAGTTTTATAAAGTTTTTTCTCTGCGTAACTCAGCTTCTCGGCTGCTCCGCGTTTTAATAGTTCGATTTATTTGGCTTGTAATTCAGATGTTTCCTTAGACAGAGCGTTGCACAAGTGAATTGTGCTCAAGGGATTGTACTTTTAAAGCGTGTCGTGAAGAAATACACCGCGATTAAACAGAAATTGAACCTTTCCGAAAATCAGATTTATCCAGGTGGACATTGATGAGTACGGGTGTGCCGGCCGCTGCGCACTGTTGCGCTTCAAGCAAAAGTGCCGGTATCTGCTCATTTTTCGTTAAGAGAAATCCTTTTGCACCAAATCCTTCCACAACACGATGGTAGTCGCTGCGGGCCAGAACTGTACCGACATCATCTCCCAGAATTTCTACTTGATCACGGGCAATTTGTGCCCAGCTTGCATCATTACCGACAACTGCAATGACCGGGATTTTATGTCGAACAAAAGTATCAAACTCCGACAAACTATAGCCAACCGAACCGTCGCCATAAATTAGCCAAACAACGGCATTTGGATTCATTATTTTTGCACCAATGCCAAAACCGGCCCCAACACCCAGGGTGCCAAAGGCACCGGGATCCAACCATGTTAATGGGCCAGGCGGTCGTAAAATGTAAGACGCTGTGCCGACAAAATCGCCTCCATCAGCAACGATGAGGCTGTTTGGCGAGAGCTGTTTTTCAATTTCCCGGAAAAGCAGGAGGGGATTTACGTTTTCGGAAGGCAGTTCAGATTGAGCAACGATTTCACTATCCCGCTCCCTATCGCGTTTTAGCAGGTGTTCGTGCCAGTTGTGCCAGTTTGAAGAGGCCGGTTCCATTTTCCCCAGTTCGATGAGAAAATCCTCGGGATCGCATTGCAAACCCAGATTGGGAAGTCTGTTTTTTCGCAGGTCATGTTTGCTGCGATTGGCTGAGACAAAGAAACTGCTTCTACGGATATGCTGTCCGTAGTCCAGACGAAAATCGCAGGGTACGCCAGCCAAAATCACTAGATCTGCTTCTTTCAGTGCAAGCCGTCTCTTATGGCGCAGATGCAAATCACAATCGTTACCTAACAGACCGCGGGCCATGCCGGATAGATACGTCGGGATTCCCAGGTTTTTGACTGCCTCGGCAATTTGTGGCGCTTTACCAGCCTGAATCAGAGCCTGACTGCCAATGAGGAGCAGGGGATTTTTCGCAGCAGCTAGTTTTTGTTTTATTGTATCGATTTTTGCTCTGGATGGGGGCATCGCGATCGTCGCTTGCTCCTGCGATTTGAACTGCCAGTCGACAGCGCTGAACAGCTTTTTAACGTGGCGTTGCAAATACCATTTTATAAGCTGACTTGCGAGGCTTTTCGTCGAACTTGATTTTGTTCCGTAGAGTTCACGCACAAGTTTTTCATCGTAAAGCAAATCGAGGGGGCATTCCATAAAAACCGGTCCGGGGACTTGATTCTTTGCCTTAAAAAAAGCTTTTTCCAGAAACGGAGCAAGTTCGCTTACTTTTTTGGCTGTCTTCGCCCATTTTACATGGGGTCGCATAAGT
>JACKDF010000011.1 GCA_020633655.1 Deferribacteres bacterium | reverse complement strand
AGTTCGGCTGGCATGGTAAAAATGCACCCAGCGGCAAGGGATTCGGCGTTGCCTGCGGCACGGATGCGGAGACCCATGTGGCTGTGATGGCAGAGGTCGATGTGGATAAGAAAACAGGATTCGTGCAGGTAAAACGGATTGTGGCTGCACAGGATATGGGACTTGTCATCAATCCCGAAGGCGCAAAAATTCAGATGGAAGGCTGCGCAACCATGGGGCTTGGTTATGCGTTGACCGAAGAATTGCACTTTAACGGAGGCAAAATTGCCAATCTCAATTTCGACACCTACGAATTGCCGAAATTTTCTTGGCTACCGAAAATCGAAACCGTGCTCGTCGATTCCGGCGATCCCAAACCGCGTGGCGGCGGCGAACCGGTGATCATCTGCATGGGTGCTGTCATCGCCAATGCTATTTTTGATGCCTGCGGTGCACGCGTTTTGACGCTGCCAATGACGCAGGAGCGGGTGTTGGCAGCGATGGAGCGTAAATAGCGGATTGGGTACGGTTATTCGTGGATTCTTTACCTCCATAATTGTATTGATTTTCCATGCTAATCGGCTATATTTTCATATCATGGACAAAAACACTGGAGATTTTCCACATTTCAAGCTTTATATATAGTTATCACAGACAGCTTTGCTATTCTATAAAGGCTTATGGTGGAATTATTTCCATATATGACCTTAGTAAGACCCCTAAAATCCGAGTATAAAATTCGCTTTTAACTTTTTCTAAGGTACAATAATATGTTGTAGGCTGTATGAATTGCAAAATTTTGCATCTGGAGGACTAAATGGATAATTTTTGGAAAATTAAAGAATTGATTCCGATTACAGAAAAAGCGGTTGATGAAATCTGTGAACAGTTTGATACAAAATTCAGGACAAAAGTTTGGGGTTCTGGAGCAACACCAAAGACAATTGCATTTAATATTGAAGGAAAGACCCGAAATGTATTGGGTAAGAAAGGGAGACCTTATCTGCTCAAATGTACACATTGCAAAGCCAACTATGTTATAGAAGGCCCGGTAACTCTTATACCTGCACCTGGATACGCGCGCATTGGAGAAAAAATGACATTCTACAGGTATGGACCAGCTAATGCGAGCTTGGATAAAATAGCGTTTATTCCTGGTTGGATTTGTTCCAATTGTAAACAACCCAATCACTTTCAATCAAGTCAACAAATTTCAATTTTATGGCCGGGAGGTGGCTGTTTCATTGCTACTGCTGTTTATGGAGATGATTTTGCGAAAGAACTAACCATATTAAGAAACTTTCGTGACGAAAAGCTCCTGCAGTGGAAAACTGGACGGTTTTTAGTTCGTTGTTATTATAGATTATCCCCTCAATTAACTCGATTCATTATTTATAACGATTACTTAAAAATATTTTTGAGGGTATTTATATTGAATCCAATAATAAAATGGCTAAACAAATAAAATTGTTAGCATTTCTGGGGTGAGTCATGCGAAACGGCAATAATCCGTCATGCGAAAAATATGAATTAGGAGATCTTTTGTAAACCGCTGTAATCACTCTAAATCGTTATCAATAAAGAAATTATTTGTAGTTTAACCGATAAGGAACCGGCGTTTATAAATATTTACTATGATTTTGGTCCCAAAGAGAGTGAAATTGTTAATAAACAACTAGAGTGAGTGACTCATCCGGATTGCCCCGCGTAAAACGGAACGCTTTTCTTTTTTTCATTATAAAGATGACTCAGTCGCTGTGCTGTCGTCAGATTCTGGTTGCCGCCTTGTCTACAAACCCTAAAGTGGGCAGAGATAATTGGTCAAATGGAGCAGTAATCATTAGTATTACAAATTCATTAGCGATGCCCAAAAGCGCCTAACTCGGGCTTCTTGACTGACCCGCTACGGTACGGGCGAGAATTTTAAGTTCAGTGTTTTGTGGTAGCATGAAGTATGGTGACCAAAGTCGCGGGACGCCAGAGCGCGTGTTATGTCTCCTACTGTGAGTTACTTATGAAATATCTATTTTGCTTTATTTATTTTGTAGTATTCTCGACCAATTTACATAGCGAAAATTTCAACAAAATACTGGAAAATATTAAACAAATTTTAGCAAACGATTACCATGAAGTTACTGAAAAAACGGACTTGATTAGAATATTTGACAAATCAAACTTCACTGAAATTTTTAAAACAACTTTCAAATCGAATGAAAAATATAAATATGGGGAAATTAAGGTTTATCAAAGATTAAAATTTTTTGCATACAGCTACAATGATTCAATGCACACTCAAAATCTTATTGTAAAATTCCTTTCTGGTTTTGATGGTTGTCGCGGAATAAAAAAACTCGAAGATGCAAAAAATAGAATGATCAAATCTTCTCCTTTTATGCTTATTTTTAACGAATCAATTGTGATTTTGATTAAAACTAGCTGTGAAGGTACAAAAAGTGAGGCCGCGAATGCAGCTTGGAAAAAATCGAAAGAAAAAATACGGACTGAATTTATCAGTATTGGAACACAAATCGTTTACGTCGATTGTGGTGGATCTATACATTTATCAAATTAGCGTATTGCAAGCTATCAAGTTGGAGAAGATTTCTATGTATTTTCGGTTGGAGTTTTGGGCAGTTGTTTCGCAAATCCCTGCCTACCGGCGCTTGCAGTTGATCGCGATGGCACGGGTAGCTCTCTAATTTTGAATAGCGACAACTCGAAGGAATTTAAACTTAATACAAACAATTCAACTGTGACAACGAAAGCAGACGTTGGCAGTAATTTTAAAAATCGAAGAAAATATAGCACGCAGAACTCAATCAAACTAATTTTCAAAGCGAGACATCCACATAGCCATTCTCTATTCTCCCGCAAGAGCGGCAATGGCTCCGACGATAACCGCACCAATAATTCGATATTTCAAGGGCACATCAAAGCTATCGGAATGATTGCTGCTCCGGTCTTTCTCTTTTTTCCGCATCACAACGGAAATATCCAGGCTCAATCCCTGATCTTTATCCTCGTTAATGATGAGATGGTACTGAGCGCGTGCCAATACATGCATATTATAAGTTCGAAAAAACATGGCACCTGCCTGCACATTGAAAGTTGGCCCGGAGTTCCGTTTATTTGAATTGTCCTCAAGATTATCCGCCGCTACTATGTGTGCACCGATACCGCCACCAAAAAATGGCGTTACATCCGTTTTCTTTTTCAAATGAAGAAAATTCACATCACAGCCGATGGAGGCAGGAATAAAAGAAAGTACCTCCGCACTTACGGCAAGATTGTTATGAAATTCCCATATATTCATCCAACCCAGTTTAATCATCTGTGTGTAGGTATGGAGGCGGGGTTCACTCGCTGGACCAAACAGCGGTTCATCTCTTTCATAGTAAGCCAAATTATTTCCGCTTGGAAAAATGTAACCAATAGTGAGCCCAGTACTAAAATTGCTCAATCGACGCCCTTCTTCCCCTTCTTCTTTTTCCTGCGCCACAATATTTTCTGTTGTGGCAGCAGCATCCAGAGACTCGCGCATAATTAACGCTCGTGCCATTCGATTGGTTAATGGCTCAAAGTCTTCAATATTTTGTGCTGTCCCGCGCTCGTTAAATTCGACTTTACCTGTTGCACTCAGAAGACTCGCAGTGAATATCCATTTGCCACCCAAACGGTGAATTTCAGAAAAAATAACTTCGTCGCATTGCATTTCCACAGCAAGTGCAACTGCCTGCTCTTCGTCCTGGCAGGGAGTACTATGGTACAAAACCCTGCCCTCATAAAAATTTTCTACCGAATGCCGGAATAAAATGCCAATTGTGCTGATATCTTCGAGGGTATTTGCAGGTTCATACGGTTGGAGAACGAGTAGTTTTTCTTGAGCGAAACAAACAGAAGAAGAAAATAATGCGATAAAAACGATCCATTTTTTCATGACACACTCCTTTGCAAAACAGTTCAGTTTTTACAACAAAACCAATGCGAAAGCAATATATTCAGCCCGGCAGCCGGCATTGTCATGAACATGTCAAAAAACCTCCAGAAAACAAGAATACATCCTTCGCACGATAAAGGACTTCGGGTATTCGTGCCTGTCAAGTTTTTTGAGCAGCCGGGTAATAAAAGTTTACATATTCGAAAGCGACCTGAATTCGCAGTGTCTGCAGTTGAAATGAAAGATGTGATTTCCCGTCAATCGTAAAGGCACTATCGTTTCCGATTATAATAATCGCATTTGAGAAGAAAGGAGAAGATTCACACACGGGATTGAAATTTCCCGTGACGGATACGCTATGGAATGGATAAGTTGATTAGTAGTCGGCTCTGCAGACTTATTTAATAGTGCAAGAATTTACAAATATTCTCGCTCATTGTATAGAATATTTTTCAGATTTGATTGGTCATGTTCAAAATTATGTTTAAATTTTCAATAATTATTATTTCATACATCAGGAGTCCTATTCCAAATTCCAGTTGAATTTTAACCAAATCCAGTTATCACTGTCGAACAGGAAAACGGAGTAACTCCTTTGGTGATAATGCCTTTTACTCATTTGCAAAGGATCCGCTATGAAACTGCTTGTGAAAAAATCGGTTCAGTCAGCTATTTTTATTTTTAGCCTTATGTTTCTCTTTGCGCTTACGTCCTGTCGCTCCGGTTCTCCTAAGGAAGAATGGACCAGTCTGTTCAATGGTAAAGATCTCAGTGGTTGGAAAATCAAAATTTCAGGACATGAGATTGGGGACAATTACAAAAACACATTCCGCGTTGAAGATGGTAAACTCGTCGTGTCCTATGATGAATACGAAAAATTTGATAATGAATTCGGGCACATTTTTTATGAAAAACCATTTTCAAATTATGTGGTACGACTGGAATACCGTTTTATTGGAGACCAGGTGCCAGGAGGACCAGGCTGGGCTTTTCGCAACAACGGCATCATGTTTCACAGCCAATCACCGGAAAGCATGCGGTTGGATCAGGATTTCCCTGTATCCATAGAAGCACAACTTCTCGGTGGCAACGGCACAGACGAACGTTCAACCGGAAATGTGTGCACGCCAGGCACGAACATCGTAATGGACGACGAATTAATCACACAGCACTGTACAAACTCGATATCAGAAACATATCATGGCGACCAGTGGGTCACGGTGGAAGTCATTGTGCACGGCAGTGGCGACGTCTACCACGTCGTGAATGGCGACACCGTTCTGGTATACGAACAATCCCAGTACGATGAAAACGATGCAGACGCGCAAAAACTCATCCCGGCATCCGGCGATTTATTACTGAGTGAGGGATACATCGCATTGCAGGCAGAGAGCCATCCAACAGAATTTCGCAAGATTGAGGTGAAGATTTTAGAGGAATAGAAATTCATCGCTCTGTGTAAGGAGATATCTAAATTACGAACTAAATAAATCGAACTTTTAAAACGCAAAGCTGCCGAAAAGCAGAGTTACATAGAGAAAAATTTTTTGAAAACTCTGCGCCTTCGCGGCTGTGCTTTAGACTATATTTTGTTTTTATTTTTAGCCATAAATCATCATGGTATAACTCATGTCGTTCGTTTAACATTGCGAAAATCCAATATTCAGACGAGAATGATTTGAATTCCGATATTTTAAGACCTAAATCGATGAATGATATTATCCTCTATTGAAAAAAAAAAAAATCGCTCCAATAGGGAAATTGAAAATAATCGGAGTCCAATTAATATATTCTGTGGTACTTTTTTTGTTTACTGCAATTCCATGGGCATATATAGAATACAAAATGCACATTGAAAAAGTTAAACCAGACATGATGCAACAACTCGCACTCCCCTACGAGCAAGAAAAACAAGATAAAAGTTATCTATTTCACCCGTTGTGCAAAATTTTAAATGCCATCGATTCAAAAAGTGTGAATCCAATCCGGGGATCGAATTTAATTTTGCACAACGCACCCCATTTCATTTGTCATTGTTTTATTTTCAGTAATTCGTCTTTGAATTCTAGTTAAAAGGGAATTAAGATGGGACGTTCGATGAGTAAAACGCGTTATGTCATTCGCTGGGTTTGCCTGGTGGTTTTCGTGTTAATTCCATTCATAATAGGATTTTTTGAAAAACGCATTAGAGAAGATAGTTTGTTGCCCAAGGTCTTTTTAGCTTCCAAAAGCCCGGGCGTGCATGTTGAAAACCAGGATGGATTGATACATGGCTATAATATTAAGCTTGAGATGGGAACACAGCAACGAGTCATTATCCCGGGCATTATTGAAATCAATCCAATGGGAAAAGATAAAAATGCCAAAGGCATTATTAGGGCACGTGTCTATCAAACAGTGCAGGATACCCTTCTTAATTTTTCGAGAATCAAAAAACTTCAATTCAACTTCCCCCATCCAACCGATGAAGGACAATCCATATGGGTTATTGATCAAATATCAGAAAGTGGAATAACACCACGTCAGTTTGAAATCGATAATAATCAGTTCAATCTATATTACCTGGTTATTGACAGTTGCCCGCCTACAGCAGTAAACAAAAAATTGATTTACAGAAAGCTGACAGATATAAAGACGACGGATGTTCATGTACATCAAGCAATTTCCCTTAATGGCATCGACGCTGAAATGAAGCATAATCAGATCACTATACGGTTCCTGGATTTCTTTGGCCCATTATTCAAAAACAGCAATCCTATAGATTCAAATCATCCAATTTTTACAGGCAGGGGAAATAAAAATATTGAACTGGAAATAAATCCTATCACTTCTCTTGCACATATTGATTTTGGCTATCAGCTCTATTCCGGATGGCAGAGTATAGAATCCGTGCATCCCAAAATGGAAGGGGCATCGTATTATTTTTCTACAAATGCAGAAAAATTTGCGGGAAATGAAAAGGGGCAACTCATTTTATTTAAACTCGATTCCACAGCATTTTACGATTCCAACCAAATCAATCCAACATTAATTGATGCTACTTCTTTACCTGGAAACACAAAATCCGGTCGTCCAGAAGGTTCCTGCATGTGTATTATCGATGCTGAGCCAGGACTTATTACAACAGATGCCACGGGGTATGTAAAGTATGTGAAGTGGACAGGGGGTTTTGAAAATCTAAACTTTAAAAACATACACCAGGAAAAATCGGAGACGCTGCTAAAAGTCGACAATGCTTATTTTGAGGGGGCGGTTCTTTGTGAATTAGATCCAATCATGGACAAACCATACTCCACACTCATTGTGTCCGACCGTAGCGGTAATTTTTGGTTCAAGCCATGGTTCATTGAAGAACGCCAAAATACATATAGTTTCAACTTTCCCTACCCTCCCACGGATACATTAAACGGTTGGTACCAGAATAATTTGCAAACCCGATTCGAACATTGCCAGGAACTAGCCTTTATTAAGAACATTGGATTATTTGTTGCCAATGAGAATTACTTCCGCGTTCTCAAGATGGGTATTTTTACAAGACATTATCAATGGTTAAAATATTTCTTATTTCAGAACATAACAATCTATTGGGGCCCACGAATTTTATATGGCTTGATCTTCCTTGGCCTCATTCCCTGGTTGCTCGTTCAACAGATCCGATTTCATTTATACAAATTCAAAGAGGAAGCAGAAAAGGAGAGATCAAGACGCATCACAGCTGAGAATCAAACGGAGCAACAACGACAATTATGCAGTGAAATTGAGCATTTAAAAAGACAACTGGAAGATGAAAAGGATTACCTGCTTGAAGAAATAAAAATGGAGCAGAATTTCGAGGAAATAATAGGGAATAGTCAGGCATTAAAGAATACATTGCAAAAGGTCGAAGAAGTAGCTTCAACGGACGCAACGGTGCTTATTCTTGGTGAAACTGGTACCGGAAAAGAATTAATCGCTCGCGCAATCCATTATAATAGCCCACGTAAAAATCGAATTTTTGCGGCCAGCAATTGTGCTGGATTGCCGGATGATGTACTTGAGAGCGAACTTTTTGGTCATGTAAGGGGGGCGTACACTGGTGCGATTAAAGATAGAAAAGGATTGTTCGAATCCGCAAACGGTGGTACGGTTTTTTTAGATGAAGTCGGTGATATATCCAACGTAATGCAGTTGCGTCTTCTCCGGGTATTGCAGGAAAAGGAAATTCAACCACTTGGTTCTGACAAAAAAATTCAGATAGACGTGCGGATAATTTCTGCTACAAACAGGGATCTAACCGAGGCGATTCGGCAGGGCCATTTTAGAGCAGATTTGTACTATCGGCTTAATGTTTTTCCTATCACCCTCCCGCCACTTCGTGAAAGGAAAGAAGACATACCTTTATTGGTAAACCATCTTGTAAAAAAATACTGCCGAGAGACAAAAAAGCAAATCGATCATATTCCACAACATGTCATGCACTTATTGCAGGAAAGCGATTGGCAAGGCAACGTTCGTGAATTGGACAATATTATCGAACGTGCGGTCATAATTACCCATGGCAAAAAACTAATGCTCCCAACGGAATTGTATAAAACGGTATCCTCGCCGGAAAACTATAATTTCCAATCATTAGAAGAAATGGAAAAGGATCATATTTTAAAAGCACTTGAGCGCTCTGGCGGGAGAAAAACAGGGAAAAATGGAGCGGCTAAAATGTTGGGACTAAAGGATCAAACTCTCATCTCCAAGATGCGCAAACTCGGACTGCTGGAAGAAAGATAGAATTTATTAAATGGAATAAGTTTTATTTAATAAAATAAAAAAATCCAACAGCTACTGTCGTATTCGCAAAATTGAACGATTAGATAACTTAAATTATATCAGCCATTTGAAGATTGTTTCAAATGGCTTTTTTATTTGTGGTACAGACTTCGCCTTTGGAATCTCGAAATCGTTCCTGACGAAGCGATTAGAATAATCACCAAAAGGAGGATCCACAAATGAAAAAATCCATTCATTCATCCATCGTTTTCATCGTAACCATCCTCGCTTTAAAATCTGCGTTTAGTAGCTCTAACAAAGAGGCATGCATGATTTTTCAAACAAAGCACCCGGGTAAAAAATTCATGTATTTTGCTCCTGCGTATTATTCTTCTGACAAGCCAAATTCGAATTTTATCCATCAAACTCAAACATCAAAAAAATCACCAGCATATGGTTATTCACAACCTTCCACAATCGGTGGTGGATCCGGCCCGGGGAGAACACGATCGTTACTTGATTCCCTGCCATTGAGTATGTGGAAAGGGATATTACAGGGTTTGTCATAAACAATGGCCAAAACTGGATAATTCAAATAATTGTAAAAAATTTTCTCATCAAAAATTTAAGGAGATTAAAATGAAAGCAAAATTAGCAGTCTTTCTGCTGATACTTCTTTTCGCGACAGCTCCTCAGACAAAAGCTCAAAGTTTGGCGGATGTCATTAGCCAAGGGAACATATATATTAGTGCGACCATTACAGTGTGTGAAGTTGGATGGGAAGTATACATAACCCTCAAAGACAACTTTTGGCATGACTGGTGGTATATTCGATATGCTGATGGAACTCGGGTTTACAATCGTTTTAAACGTAAACGAACAGCTGCTGAAATCTTGGTATATTTCTCAGGACAGGGTGCTGGAGATTGCGATGCGTTTTCTGGTGGAAGAAAAATGCCAACGCAGCACTGTTTTCCTGACAACGTAGGAGAGCTCTACAAGCAACACGGTAAAATTGTAAGCATGGGCAAATTGGAAGATGGTCCCCCAGATTATCCCAACAAAGGCTATATATTCGGAACACATGGTACTGGGATTGCTTTATTTGCAGATGCCGGATTTACAGGAAGACACACAGCAGCAATATGGCAAGATATTCCAGACCTGAGAACGATAGGCTTTAATGATACCGCTTCCAGTTTGTGGATCAAACAGCCTTTCCCATTGATGCATTTAACCTACGTTATTTGGTTATACACTGACATAAATTTTAAGGGCGATTCGATGCTTGTTGACGCTGACTACTCGAATCTGGGAAAAACGATTCATTTCAACGATAACGTCTCATCCATTCGTATCAAAAAAATCAAAACCACAGATGTAACATCATCCCAAATTGATTTACCAACGGAAATCAAATTATTCCAAAATTATCCAAATCCATTCAATCCGGAAACGCAAATCCGCTATTCTATCAATCAAGCAGGCAATGTTAATCTCCTCGTTTATGAAATTTCCGGAAAAGAAATCATAACACTTGTTGATGAGCATCAAAACAATGGGGTGCATACAATTGTTTGGGATGGACGAGATAGCATTGGACGCAATGTAAGCTCGGGAATTTATTTGTATCGGTTATTTACAGGCGGGCAAATTTTCACGAAGAAGATGTCACTCGTCCGGTAATTTAGTCTAAGTTTATTGTATATGGAGACAGCTCCCAAAATTCGACGTGTAGATTTTGAGAGCTGTCTTCTGTTTCTGTGTTCGCTTAAAAAACCATGTGCAACATATTCGATTAACAACTCCAAAAACCCTTTTTAAAATCCCAGAAAATTGACCGCGCAATCCATTCATTGAATGTATCCTTGTAACAACCCGTAATTACAACATTACTGCTTACCTGGAAAAATTTCATGCATTCAAAAAATAGCCTTTGTTTTACTTTGCTTGTGGCCGCATTCTGTCTAATCATTCCATCTTCTCATATAAAAAGTCAGGTGCTCGCTGAAGACTCGCTTGCTCTTGTCTCCTTTTACAACTCGACCAACGGTTCCAAGTGGTCGAATAACACAAACTGGTTAAGCGATCAACCCGTAGAAAAATGGTACGGTGTCGGTACAGAGGGAAATCGAGTCACCACACTTGATTTACATGATAATAATTTACAAGGGCAGATTCCAGGCGATCTGTTCAATCTGAGAAATATCAGAGAATTATGGCTGCAATCGAATAATTTAACAGGTCGAATACCAGACGAAATTAAAAATGTCATTTACCTTGAGCGATTTTCTGTTGCCTACAATAATTTGGAAGGGGGTATAAACTCACCGTTTGAAACGCTGACGAACATGAAAACCTTCCATCTTAATAATAATAATTTCGAAGGATACATGTATTCTACCCTTTCGAATTATCGGAAGTTGGAAAGTTTCTTAATTCAGAACAACAGATTCATCAGCATACCTCTTCTTGCAGAAATTACAACCCTCAAAGAAATTAACGTAAGTTCGAACAAGCTCGGTTTTCACTATCTTGAGCTGAATGCAAACCACTTACTTGGTCATAGAGACCGCTACTTTCCGCAAGATTCAGTATATTATTCCACGAAAACTATTATTGATGAAGGAAGATCAAGCGGGATAGGTGGGGCGGTACTTTACGCAGGAAGTTCATCGCACTATCAATGGATGAAAGATGGTGTCGAAATCCCGGGCGCAACAGAAAATCCATATAATATTGCAAATGCAAGCGCTGCCGATAGCGGTACCTATGTCTGCCGCATGACGAACGACATTTTTACAAATATGACACTCTACTCTGCACCGAGACTTGTTTGGATAAAATATCCCACGACGGATCAGGCAGACTCCTTGGCAATAATCGAGCTATACAACAGCACAAAAGGGAATCGATGGAAAAATAGAAGCAATTGGGGGAGTTCACAACCCATTCGCTACTGGCACGGCATAACGATGGATGGTCCCCATGTGGCTGAAATCAAGCTCAGTGACAATAACCTGGACGGAACGCTTCCCACAAAAATTTACAATATGCGCTACCTGCGCAACCTGGAATTGGCCAACAATCAAATCCGTGGCGCGCTTTCACCAGAGTTTGCCAAAATGCAGCGTTTGAAATATCTGGTTTTGGAAAACAATTTACTCACCGGAGAAATCCCGCCTGAGCTGGGGTATGCGCCATTTCTGGTTTATCTCAATATCAGCCATAATGCAATTGCAGGAACGATTCCGGCCAATCTCTGGACTCCACCCTTTTTAACTTATGTCTATCTCAATGACAACCAGCTTGAGGGCATTGTTCCTGCCGTACCTTTGGCGAATAAAGAATCTTTCAACAAACTTTTTTTACAAAACAACAGAATCTCCGGATTGCCTGACTTTTCCGAACTGCCGGTCTTTGACTATCTGTCTGTCGAGAACAATCGTCTGGCATTCGAAGACCTCGAGCCTAATTTCACTATTGCCAACTTAAGTTATTCGCCGCAAGATAGCATTGGTTCAGATACGAGTTTCGCGATTCAAGCGGGAGATAGTCTTTTATTTCATGCCGCAAGTAGAGGCAAAAATTCGCAATTCCAATGGTTCAGTGGCGGTTTAAGCATCCCCGAAGCGGTGGACAGCACCTATTTGTACATCGCACCACAATTCAGTGATTCGACGACGATTACCTGTGAAATTCGTAACACACTTTTTCCGGACTTGACATTGCACCAGCGCCCAGCGACGGTTATGGTTTCCTGCAGCACTTTACTGCAAGCAGATTCCCTGGCCCTGGTTTCGCTGTATTATGCCACCGGTGGACCAGACTGGTTAGAGAACTCAAATTGGTTGAATGGATCACTGGCGACCTGGTATGGAGTAACTCTTACGAACGATCGAGTCACAGCGATCGATCTATCGGCAAATGATTTACGTGGTTCCTTACCAGAGGAAATCACGCAATTGACTGAATTAACAAAACTGAGATGCAACAACAATAAACTGACCGGAATACCGGATTTCACTTCAATGGGTCAGCTCGATTCAGTGGAAGTGCAAAATAATCGTTTGGATTTTGCCGATCTTGAACTGAATGCAGCACTTTATTCGCTCGAGTACTCACCTCAGGACAGTATTGGGGAATCACAGCATATTTCACTGGAGTTAAATCAATCGGCTGAATTGGCCGTTTCCGTTTCCGGCAGTCAAAATCACTACCAATGGTTTCATAACAGTATCGCAATTCCGAATGCGGCCGATTCGACTTACATTATCACAGCAACAGATTCAACTGTTGCAGGAGCTTATTCCTGCCAGATCAGCAACTCACTGCTGCCAAACCTAATACTGAATTCTCGTCAAGGCACGATTCATGTGGAAATACCACTCTCTGTAAAAGAAGAGGCTGAGATTACGGATTTTTCACTAAGTCAAAATTACCCCAACCCATTCAATCCTTCCACGAAAATTCGTTTCGCACTCCCGCAGGCCACTAACGTCCGATTGGAGATATTCAATACTGCGGGACAATGCGTAAGAAAACTAGTGGATAAATCCTATGCCAGCGGCAGCTATGAAATTATCTGGGATGCTCGAAATGATTCTGGCCAGACTGTCGCAAATGGCGTATACTTTTATGTTCTACGTGCCGGTTCTTTTATCGCCACTCGAAAGCTCACTTTGATGAAGTAAAGTGAGCTTTGTAGTGAATAAGGATTGATTTAGAAGATAAAGGATGAGTATATTTAATCGTGCGGTTTAAATCCTGCAAATAGTGGATTAAAGGTTAATGCTCATCCATTCGATTTTTAACATCCATTGAAAATTGCCATAACTTCGCACTGAACACCCTCATCAATTTCAAATAATGCATTTCGCTCATTCAAAAAAGTCAACAATTTGTCAATGAGAAACAATGTTCGTTGTTGGGTAATTTCCGTAGTTTTTTAATTTTATTGGGCATGAGAAACTGTGTTGAACCTGCCGCAATAGAATTTTATTGACGGGAAATTTTAATCTGTTTAATTCAGAAATATTAAAATTAGGAAGAGAATATCCCAGCTCATCGCTCTCTGCAGACAACACATGAAAAAATCATGCGAACGGTTTCACTTTCAGTTTTTTATTGGAAAAAATATTTGACTGGCCTGTACAAACTAACAAAGGACTATAAATGAAAATTAGTATCGCTTCAGATCATGCTGGCTTTGAACTAAAAAAAGAAATTGTAGCCTATTTAAAAAAGAAACCGGGGATCGAAATTATAGACATGGGAACGGATTCTGAGCACCACTCTGTGGATTATCCGGAAATGGCAGCCAAAGTTGCCCGATCTCTGCAAAAGCAGGAAAGCGAACGCGGTATCATACTCTGTGGTACGGGTATAGGTATCTCCATCTCTGCCAACAAATTCAAGGGCATTCGTGCTGCGTTGTGCCACGATGCGTACACAGCACGTATGAGTCGTGCCCATAACAATGCAAATGTCCTCGCCATGGGTGGCCGCACAACGGGAAAGGAAGTGGCATTTGACATGGTCGATATTTGGTTGGATACGGAATTTGAAGGTGACCGACACCAGAGGAGAGTCGATTTAATTGCAAGCTTTGAGCAGGATTAAAACTTTAAAACAGGGAAAACAATGCCAAATCCACGCCAAATTTACATGGCACCATCCATCCTGTCTGCTGATCTTCTCAAGCTGGAAGAGCAGGTAAATCAGGTTGCAAAAAACGGCGCCGATTTCATTCATGTCGATGTGATGGACGGTCACTTTGTGCCCAATTTAACTTTCGGCCATAACATGGTTGCCACCCTCAAGCGTTTCGTGGACATTCCCATCGATACACATTTAATGATTTCCAATCCGGATATGTACATTGAAGCCTATGCTGAAGCTGGTTCCGGAATACTCACGGTACACCAGGAAGTGTGCACGCACTTACACCGCACTTTGCAGGCGATTCGTCAGTGTGGAATGAAAGCCGGCGTTTCTTTAAATCCCGCCACCAACGTGAATACTCTCGAAGATGTCATCGATGAACTCGATTTAATTCTCATTATGACGGTAAATCCAGGTTTTGGTGGTCAAACATTCATTCCGCGCAGTTTGGATAAAATTCGGGCTGCTCGCAACTTGATCGAGGCAAGCGGAAGAAATATACGATTGGAAGTGGATGGTGGAATCAATACAGAAACGGTTGCACAGGTAATTGCTGCCGGTGCAGATACTCTGGTAGCAGGCAGTGCAATTTTTAACAAGCCGGATATCGTCAAGGCGATGCAGGATATTCGTACCGCAGGGGAAAAGATGTTACAATAAAAATTCAAACCCAGGGAGGATGAAATGCCTCAGGAAGCATGCAAAAGAAATTTGGGATTAGATTTAGTCCGTGTTACAGAGGCAGCAGCACTTTCAGCTGCCCGTTGGTTAGGTAGAGGAAACAAGGAAGCCGGCGATGGCGCGGCCGTGGATGCCATGCGTTGGAGTTTCAACGCTATGGATATTGATGGTCGCGTGGTCATCGGGGAAGGGGAAAAAGATGAGGCGCCAATGCTTTATAATGGCGAAGAACTGGGGACAAAAAAAGGCCCGCAGATGGATGTTGCAGTTGATCCGGTTGAAGGCACGAGTCTACTTGCAACCGGAAAACCAAATGCGATATCGGTTGTATCGCTTGCACCACGCGGCACGATGTTTAATCCAGGTCCGGCTTTTTACATGGAAAAATTAGTGGTTGGACCAAAAGCAAAAGAAGTAATCGATCTCAATGCACCAATCGAAACGAATCTGCGAAATATAGCGAAGGCATTAAGCAAAGATGTAGATGATCTCGTGGTGTTCGTCCTCGAACGGCCACGTCATGAAAAACTCATTACAGAAATTCGAAAAGCCGGGGCGCGCATCCAACTGCACAGCGATGGCGATGTCGCCGGTGCGATTATGGCAGTTTCAGATGAATCCACGGTCGATGTTATGATGGGCATCGGCGGAACGCCAGAGGGAGTTTTGGCTGCAACGGCGATTAAAATTATTGGCGGAGAAATATTGTGTCGCTTGGCCCCGCAATCGCAAAAGGAAAAGGACGCTGTATTGCAGAGTGGTTATAATCTCAATACAATTTACTCGGTTAATGATCTCATTCGCAGTGAGGATATTTATTTTGCGGCAACTGGCATTTCTGGCAGAACTTCCGGATTACGCGGTGTACAGTATACGGGGCAAAATGCAATTACGCACTCCATTATGATGAAGGGTGAAACAGGAACAATTCGCTATATCGAATCGCATATAGCACACGGTCAATTGATGAAAATCAATGCAATGAAACAACATTAACATTAGCAAAAGGGTGGAATCATGGACCAATCTTCAAGGTATACAAATCTTGAGTTGCAAGAAGAGCACCTCATTTCCGGCGGCAATCATGTCCTGACTTACTACAAGATGAAACCGAGTCCAGATCATTATTCAAATCCAAAATCGCAAAAAGATTATTTAGCCGCTGCAGCACACTTCGCCGCGGAATCATCGACAGGTACAAATGTTGACGTAAGCACAACGGATGATTTTACAAAAACCGTAGATGCCATCGTCTATGCTGTGAATCCGGAAGCCGAAGAAATGCGCATCGCCTATCCGATTGAGCTATTCGACCGCAACATCACCGACGGGCGGGCGATGATCGTTTCCTTTCTTACGCTCGCTATCGGAAACAACCAGGGTATGGGTGATATCGCTTACGCAAAAATGCTGGATTTTTATATCCCGCCTAAATATTTAGCCCTGTTCGACGGTCCATCAAAAGGCATTGCTGATTTGTGGCGAGTGCTGGGTCGACCGGTAGTTGACGGCGGATTTATTGTTGGCACGATAATTAAACCCAAACTTGGCTTGCAGGCAAAACCATTCGCTGATGCAGCCTACGATTTCTGGCTCGGAGGCGATTTCATCAAAAATGACGAGCCGCAGGGAAATCAGGTTTTCGCACCGATGAAGGCAACTATCCCCCTCGTTGTGGATGCGATGAAACGAGCACAAGATAAAACAGGGAAAGCTAAATTATTCTCAGCAAATATAACCGCTGATGATCCTTTTGAAATTATAGCCCGGGGAGAATATATTCTCGATGCATTCGGTGAATTTGCCAGTCATGTTGCATTTCTTATCGATGGATATGTTGGAGGCCCAACGGCAATTGCAACAGCACGACGGTATTTTCCTAACCAATTTTTGCACTACCACCGCGCCGGTCATGGCGCCATTACCTCCCCCTCTGCGAACAGGGGATATTCAGCTTTCGTTTTATCAAAAATGGCGCGACTGCAAGGAGCCTCCGGAATTCATGTGGGAACGATGAGCTATGGCAAAATGGAAGGGGATAAAAGCGACAAGATTATTGCCTTCATGATTGAACAGGATCGAGCGGACGGGGTTGTGTTTAGACAGGATTGGCTGGGCATGAATCCAACCACACCGATTATTTCCGGCGGGATGAATGCGTTACGAGTTGGAGGATTCTTTAAAAATATGGGACATTCCAATGTCATCATGACTGCAGGCGGTGGTTCTTATGGACACATTGATGGTCCGGTCGAAGGTGCCAACTCCATGCGTCAGGCGGAGCAGTGCTGGAAACAAGGTGCCGATGTTTTCGAATTTGCAAAAGAACACAAAGCCTTTGCTCGAGCATTCGAATCCTTCCCAAAAGATGCAGATGCGATTTATCCTGGCTGGAGGGAGAAATTAGGGATCTAATCTTTCAAGAATTAGGCTGTAAATTTTCAAAATTTTTCATTACACATCTGTCAATTTACAGCCTGTAAAAGTCAACATTCAATGAACTAAGTTAAAATTCGTAAGCGATAGGATCCAAACATGGATAAAAATAAATACCCTGTTGTAGCAATTACCGGTTCATCGGGAGCAGGAACGACAACGGTAAAAACTGCGTTTGGTCATGTCATGTTAAGAGAAAATATCAAAGCAGTTTTTATCGAAGGAGATAGTTTTCATCGATACGACAGAAAAGAAATGAAAGAACGGGTTGCCCAAGCGATCAAGGTCGGTAAATACTGCAGTCACTTTAGCAAAAATGCCAACCTTATTGATGAGCTGGCTCAACTTTTTAAAACCTTCAAGAGTACCGGGAGTGGGAAAAGACGTTTTTATTTGCATTCCGATGCGGAAGCCGCTGCCTGGCCTGAGCTCAAACCTGGACAATTTACACCATGGGAAGAGATCAAGCCGGAATATGATATGTTATTTTATGAGGGTTTGCACGGTGGCGTTGAAGAAGTCGTACCTTTTGTGGATTTATTGATTGGCGTCGTTCCAATCATAAATCTCGAATGGATTCAAAAGATACAACGAGATATTTCACACAGAGGATACACCGCAGAGGAGGTTGTTAATACAATTAAGACACGCATGGATGATTACGTCGATTTCATTACACCACAATTTTCTCGGACCGACATTAATTTCCAACGCATTCCAACAGTTGATACATCGAATCCGTTCATCGCCCGGGATGTGCCTTCGGCTGATGAGAGCCTGGTAGTGATTCGTATTAAAAAGGAAATAATCAAAGAATACGATATCGACCTGACCTATTTAAAACTGATGCTTGAGGGCTCGTTTATTTCCCGGAGAAATACCATCGTCGTTCCCGGACCCAAGATGGGATTAGCGATGGAACTAATCGTAACTCCAATTATTCAGGATTTAATAAAAAAGTAGTCTGATCAAAGATTTTCCACGGCCGAAATAAAAATATCCAATCCTTCATTCAAAGCAGCTTCGGATATTGTCAAAGGGGGTAACATACGCATAACGTGACTGTGAGAACCGGCTTTGAGTACAATCAGACCGTTTTCGTAGCATATTTTTTGAATGCGCTTCGCACTATCCGGAGCTGGTTTATATCCCACTTTATCAACCACAAATTCAACGCCATTCATCGCCCCCAGACCGCGTACTTCAGATACAAATTCATATTTTTCAACTAGCTGATTCAACCGTTCTCGTGTGACGTTACCTATGTGGTTTGCTTTTTTAGGCAGATCGTTTTCAACAATAAAATCGATGCTGGCAATGGCGGCGGCACAGGCGACTGGATTACCGCTGTATGTGCTTCCAATTCCCGCTGGTTGAACAGAATCCATGATCTCTGCTTTACCAACAACTGCACTCAGTGGCATTCCACCTGCGATCGACTTCGCAGATACCAGAATGTCAGGTTCGTGGTCAAAGTGTTCCATGGCAAAAAGATGTCCTGTTCGTCCCCAACCTGTTTGAATTTCATCAGCAATAAGAAGAATGTTATTCGCCCGAGCAAATTCTACCAATGCGTTGAGATAGGTTTTATCAAAAGGTAGGATACCACCCTCACCGAGTACCGGCTCGATAATAAATGCCGCGATACTTGAAGTCGGTACGACGGTTTTCAACTGCTCAGTGATGAAATCAGCATTGTATTGCATTGGATTTGTATCTACATTCATTGGTTTTCGAGCCTTACCAGGAAAAGGCAAATGGTAAACCTCTGGAGCCATGGGGCCGAATCCCTCACGATAAGGTGATACTTTTCCAGTAAGTGTTAGACCTAACAAAGTACGGCCATGAAAAGCATGTTCAAAGGCAACAATAGCACTCTTCCCTGTGAATCGCCGGGCAATTTTAACTGCATTCTCAATCGCTTCCGCGCCACTATTCACGAGATATGTTTTCTTTGGCGAACTTCCGGGTGCATATTTATTTAGCCTTTCCGCCACTTCAATATAGGATTCATACATTGCCATGTGAAAACATGTATGGGTAAATTTTTGTGCCTGTGCAGTGATAGATTCAACAACCATCTCATTTGCATGCCCAACGTTCATCACACCGATTCCTGAGCCAAAGTCGATAAAAACATTGCCATCTACATCTTTCAGAAGAAAATTTTCCGCTTTTTTAATGAATACTGGAATATTTGTAATTGCTCCATTCGGCACGGCATGGGATTTTCTTTCCATCAATTTTTGGCTCATGGGTCCGGGAATCGAAGTTATAATTTTGGCAAATTGACGTTTCACTTTCAGCCTCTTCATTCACTAAATAAAGTGTCGTTGGACTTAAACTATTCTGGTAATTGCTAATTGTAATTAATTAAATAAAAAAAGCCACATTCGGAAATGAAGTGGCTTTCTTATAAAGTAGGTAATAATTATTTTTTTTCGGTGATTCTGGCTGCACGCCCTTTCAATCCACGTAAGTAATACAATTTTGCTCTTCTCACCTTTCCACGACGTTCGTGATCAATTTGAGCAATATTCGGGGAATGCAAGGGGAAAATTCGTTCGACGCCGATACCGTTCGAAACTTTGCGTACTGTAAAGGTTTCATGAATACCGCCACCTTTTCGTTTAATTACGACACCTTTAAAAATCTGGATACGTTCTTTTTCGCCTTCTTTAACCTTATAGTGAACGGAAACCGTATCACCAGGGCCAAAATTTGGCAATTCAATTTTTAATTGAGATGCGGTTATGGCATCAATACGACTCATTGGAAAATCCTCCAGGATAACAACTAAAATTCTCTATATATTTTTTACTTTTTCAAATTTTGGCGACCAGTATTTTCTATCGAACTTTTATGACGCCACTTTTTAATTTTTTCGTGATGCCCTGAAAGCAGTATATCAGGTACGGTTAGATCACGAAAATTTTGTGGTCGAGTATAATAAGCACAATCCAATAAATCAGATTGAAAGGAATCACTCGTTGCTGAATCAAAATCACCAAGAACACCGGGTAATAATCGCACTATTGAATCAACTAAAATTAATGCAGGCAATTCGCCACCAGTTAAAATATAATTCCCAATGGAAATTTCTTCAGTAGCGAGGTATTGCCGGACTCGCTCATCTATACCCTTGTAATGACCACAAATTATGATCAACGTACAGCTAACATTCGATGCAACTTCATTGACGTACGTTTGATCGAGTATTCTTCCCATGGCGCTGGTGAGAATAATACGTGGGTCATCAATTTCAAATCGACTAATTATGTCTTCAACAGCATAAAAAATGGGTTCAGGTTTTAAAATCATCCCCGGACCACCACCAAACGCATAATCATCGACTGTTTTATGCTTATCTGTCGAATAATCTCTCAAATCATGCAAATAATACCGAAATGCACCAATTTGGCTTGCACGTTTGATTATACTCTCATTTAAAAAGTTTTCAAATACTCCTGGAAACGCGGAAATAATGTGAAAATTCATTCTTCATCTGGTAATAAACCAGGCATAGTATTGATAATTATCCGACCCTTCGCAATTTCGATTTTTTTTACAAATTCTGAAACAGCCGGAATCATTACTTCAGTATTGTGATATTGCATTACGTATATATCGTGTGCTGGATATTGCAAAACCTGATCAATCTTGCCCAAGCATTGCCCATTTGTATCTTCGACATTCAAACCTTCCAAGTCAAAGATATAATGTACACCATCTTCAAGAGGGAGACACTCGTTTCGCAAGATTAGAAGTTCATTATCTCGCAATTTTTCAGCGCTATTTCGATCGTTGACATCAACAAATTTAATAAATAAACTGTCGGCTTGTATATTGACATCTTCGATGCTGAGCTCAACCACTTTTTGTGTGTAAGAATCTCGTACAACCACTCTATCGAGCAATTGAAAGCGATTCGGATCATCAGTCATTGGTAAAACTTTTACAGCCCCCTGAATACCATGTGGCTTTAAAATTTTTCCTATAACGATCCTTAATTCTTCATACGAATTTTGCATAGAACAACCAACAATGATTACACTTAAAATCGATTTCTAAATTCTTTCGCAACCACCAAAGCGCATTTTACTCTAAAATTTCTAGAACAGCACGTTTTCCGGTTTTTGCTGATGCAGCCGCCAAAAGAGTACGAATCGATTTTGCTGTTTGTCCACGTTTGCCAATCACCTTCCCCATATCCCCCGGCCCAACGCGAAGTTCGTATACAACTGTGCGTTCACCATCGATTTCATTCACGATTACGGCTTCAGGATTATCAACAAGGTGCTTCACGATAAACAGTAGAAATTCTTTCATATTCTACCACCCTTTTTAACCAGTTCCGATTAAGCGGTTATTTAACAGTTGAACAATATAAAATTTCGATTGGAGATAATTCGCTGTTATTCTTGGTTCGCGTGAAGCTTTACTTTGATTCAAAAAACGACTAAAGTGCTATTCCACAGAATCCTCAGCAGGTTTTGCTTCAGTATTCTCTTCTGGGACTACATCAGGTTCATCTACTACAGTTTGTTCATCCTCAATAACAGGCTCTGCTTTTTTCTCATTAGCTTTTGCTTTAGCTAATTGAACTTTCTGAGCATCGAGGCGCTTTTGTTTCTCATCCTGTAGAGCAGACCACTTTTTGTACGCTTTTTCGATTTCTTCTTCACTTTTACCGTTTTTCAGCATATCAAAACGTAGCATTACACCAGTTTTGCGCAACAAAGTGCGAACAGTATCTGAAGGTTGAGCTCCAACACCAAGCCAATAAAGCGCCCGTTCCGAGTCGACAGTAAACTCTGCAGGTTCTTTAATAGGATTATATGTGCCAATTTTTTCTAAGTATCTTCCATCGCGTTTCACGCGTGAATCAATAGCAACAATTCTGTAAAATGGTTGCTTTTTCTTACCCATTCTGCGAAGGCGCAAACGAACTGCCAAGTCAAATCCTCCAGTTTTTTATGTTATATTTAGAATGGAAATTGCATGTTTCTACCATGCATGCCTTTTCTATTAAATTTTTTCATCATTTTTTGCATCGAAAAGAACTGCTTTAAAAGCCGATTAATTTCCTGAACAGAAGTTCCGCTCCCTCTTGCAATTCGTAGTCGCCGACTTCCATTAATTATTCGTGGTTGTCGTCTCTCCTCTAATGTCATCGAGTTGATAATTGCTTCAACGCTAACAAGAGCGTTGTCGTCAACTGATACGTCCTTCATCGCTTTCGAGTTAATTCCCGGTATCATACCTATAATTTGACTCAAAGGACCCATCTTTTTCAATTGCTGCAATTGCTCGAAAAAATCTTCGAACGTAAATTCTGCACGCCGTAGCTTTTTTTCAAGTTCTTTAGCTTTTTTTAGATCGACAGCGTCTTGGGCTTTTTCGACGAGAGAAACTATATCTCCCATACCTAAAATGCGGGAAGCCATCCGATCAGGGTGAAATTTCTCCAAAGACTCGAATTTTTCACCCGTACTAATAAATTGTATTGGACGACCAGTAACGGCTTTTATGGAAAGAGCAGCTCCACCACGTGCATCTCCATCCATTTTTGTTAAAACGAGGCCGGAAAAATCAATATTGTCAAGAAAAGCTTTTGCTGCGATTACTGCATCCTGTCCTGTCATTCCGTCGGCAACAAATAGAATATCGTGAGGATTAAGCACTGTTTTAATCGAGATGAGTTCATCCATCAGTTCATCATCGATGTGTAAGCGCCCTGCAGTATCGACGATTAAAACATCTCGACCATCTTTTCGAGCTAGACTGAATCCATTTTTACAGACTTGCACAGGAGTAGACTTTAAATCCGAGTAAAAATCAACCTGTGTTAGTTCACCGATAATCCTTAATTGCTCAACAGCTGCAGGCCTTTGTAAATCGGCACCAATAAGCAAAGGAGACTTGCCTTGCTTCTTAAGGTGAAGAGCTAATTTTCCACAGAACGTCGTTTTACCAGCACCCTGCAAACCAATGACCATTATAACTGCAGGTGGAACATGTACTGTTTTTAAAGGAACCTGGACTCCCCCCATCAAGGATGTTAACTCTTCGTTAACTATTTTGATGATTTGCTGTGCGGGAGTTATACTTTGTACAACATTAGCACCCAGTGCCTTAGATTTTATTTCATCAATGAACTGGCGGGCAACTTTAAAATTAACATCAGCTTCTAAAAGGACACGCCGCACATCTCGCATAGTTTCATCAAGATGTTTTTCGCTAATTTTTCCATGCCCTTTAAGCTGTTGAAATATTCCTTCAAATTTTTCAGAAAGTTCCTGAAACATCGGCTGCTAGTCTAAATAATAAAAATCACAGAAACATCTGTGATCCATTATCTCCCCCATGAAAAAGCAAACAAACGGGAAGAAAATAATGAATTTCAATTGGATATGCAAGTTATTTAATATGCGTATTTACAACAAGAAAGAAGTAATCAATACTCTGGTCGTTTATAAAAAATCGCATAAAATTATTTCAATAGTTGTCGGATCAATGAAAACCTGGTATATAAGATTCGATCAAACCTATAATCTTCCAAGTCAAGGAACCAACTTTAAAGATAAAGCAAAAAAAGCTTACTTGCAATAACTTTAGTGATAATATTTCACAATTTAAACGCAAAATTCAATCTGAAAGGATTTTTTCAAACGGTTCTGTTAACTCAAACCCACTTTTCCTAAGTTCAAGCATTGCATCAGAAAGGAAACGCAATATAAAACGTATATCTACAGCATACATCCGTGCTGCACCAAAAACTGGTATTTCCTCGATTTGAAGGTGATAAATATCTGACGGAAGCAATTTGGTGGCAAACTGAAGAGTGGAGTCTGGTGCAACATGAAAAACATGTTTCCCAGGGATGGAACGGCCTACGCCCGCAAATGATAATCCCTTTTGTTCGTCAAAAGTAAAAACCGGCCCCCCAGAATACCCAAAAGTGCCGTTAACATCAAGACTAAAATTGCCTGGATAAGGCGCCGCAGAGGTCAGTCCCATTGCAATCTGTAGAATTTCTGATGGATAACCAGCAATGACAGCTAAGGATCCCCAAACATTTTCAAAACTCTTGATCACACTTCCTTTGTACGCTTCACCAACTTTATCACGTTTAAGCACGGCAACAAGTGCAAGATCTGCCCTGCTGTCATCTGCGACGACCCTGGCTTCACGGAGGTAGGAATGTTGCTGGCCTCGAATTGCAAATCGAAGACGCCGAAGAAATGCCTGAGTGCGAATAATTGGGGTATCATCCCCATTCTCTTTAACGTAGTGAGTTACCGTATCTTCCTGCGTTACAATATGGCGACTCGTTAATATTAAATATTCTCGGTCACTCCAGCCAACAATAAGACCTCCTCCAAATGCACGGAAATTTTTCTTATCCTTCAATATCCCCGCGCCTGGTTCTAGACGAAACCCTGTTGGACTGGTTGCATCAATAATATATTGCCCATCTTCAATTTGATAAACATAATGCTCAACGTCGTAATCCATCATACAAATTACTTCGACGACAGAAGGCAAAAAATCGGTGATAGCATCACTTAAATCATGGGAGTAAATAATACTCCCACGAGATAATGATCCAATTTCCGATGGAGGAATACTCGAGTTCGTTCCACCACAGGAAAGAAACAGGAAATAAACCATGAAATAAATCGAAATATGTCTCATAATCGGGTTCCATTTGCAAATTTTTAGAACTAGGATGGCGGGATTTGATATACTTTTTTTTAACAAGACATTCGAGATGCGAAAGTGTTAAATTGTTTACACAAAAATATTCATCTTTGTTGTGTAAATCCAGATAAAAAAGCCGTGACACAATTATGAGCCACGGCTTTCATTTGATGACGAATCAAAGTAAAAGAAACTACTTAAGGAATCAAGCAATATCGCCTATCTATTTGAGGATCAACATTTTGCGTGATTCGTGATACCGACCAGCCATAAACTGGTAGTAGTACACGCCTGATGGAACGCGAACACCTGAGTTATTTCTTCCATCCCACAATACGGTATGGATACCGGGATTCATGCGATGTTTGACCAATGTTTTAACCTCTTGACCAAGGGTGTTAAAAATCTTAAGGGTTACATCAACATTTTCCGGCAACTGGAATTGAATATTTGTTTCCGGATTAAATGGATTCGGATAATTCTGGCTGAGGGAAAACGATTCGGGTACAGCCATCATTATTGAAACCGGGCCGTGCTCTTTTTTTGCACCGGAATAGGAGACATCTTCCAGTTTATAATAATACCGCTCTCCAGCTACTGCTGATTTATCAATATAGTGGTAAGCACCGGAACCGTTGGCTTTTATTATTTCTGTATTAATGACTTCATAACCATCTGCTATTCGGATACTGCGAAGGACATTAAATCCATAATTATCGATCTCGTTGCCAGTCGTCCAGTGTAGCGTTACTCCTTCCCCAGCCAAAGCTGAAGCAGAAAAATTGATTAATTGCACCGAATTCGTTACATCCCAGCTCCTTGTTGCATCCAGCTCACCATCAGTTACAACCACCTTCACCGTGTGGAATTCTCCTGAACCTTGCCGGTAAATATACACGCTCGTTGAAGCAACATGTTTGCCATCGAGATACCACAAATAAGAGAGCTGATCACCGTCCGCATCCGTTGCAGAGACACTGAATTCGAATTCCGGCCTGGTGCCGACAAATACGGCACTGGCTGCAGGATTGGATGTGGAAATAATCGGTGCCCGGTTCGTATTAATCACCTTAATAGGAACAAGATACTCTGAAACACCACCTCTTCCATCATCAGCTACAAAAATCACATCATGGAAGCCCGCGTCGTTATTCCCTGTTGTCCACTCAAAGCGTCTGTTTCCGCTGACATTGAATACAGCACCGGCAGGTTTCTGTTTTACCGTCAGAGCAATGGGATCACCATCCGCATCCGAAGCAGAAACCGTGAAGGTAATAGAGCTCCCTTCAAAGAGTTCTTGAGGTTGGATATCAACAAAGACAGGGAAATTATTTGTCTCGCCTTCCGCACTAAATTGCACTGTTTGAGAGCTGCGGGCATCAAGAATCGCCTTGACTCCATTCGATCCAACAAGTGGACCTAATTTCCAGATTGCTGCTGCATAACCACGCTCATCCGTGACAACCTGGGAAGATTTCATGCTCCCACCACCACTGGTGATGATAAAAGAAACCGAAGTACCGACAACCGAATTACCATCACTATCCGTAACCTTCACACGAACTGGATAGGAAAGAAATTTACCGATAGTCCCATGCTGATTGTTACCATCAACCATTGTCATGGACGTTGCGGCTGCAGCTAGTGCAGTTACCTTAAAGCTGATCGGGGAATTCGTCAGGCCATTACCAGAAACTCGAATAATACGTTCACCAGCATCTGAGCCAAAGGTAAAATCAACGTTTACATATCCCTCAGCATTCGAAATTTTTTGGACTTCCGATAAAACTCCCGTTCCGCTGACAAGTGAATATGCCACAACGACACCAGAAACAGGATTATTAAATTTATCCGTTACTCGAACAGCCAGACCACCTGCCAGTTTTTGATTCACGGTTCCTGTCTGCGTCACTGGCGAGATAGCTGCGAGTGCATAAGCAGTACCACTTGTACCATAAGCCTCAAAAGTCGTTGACTGAGCAATACTTGCCGCACTTGCATTCATAATATTTGGGCCGACATGGGGTCCAAGTCGCCAGTTAACCCGTGCGAGGCCAAAAGCGTCGGTAAGCACTTGTGCGGACGCCGCATTATTAACCGTACCGGCACCATCACCTGTGGGATATGTGACTTCATAGGAAACCAAATGTCCAAAAACAGGATCGCCGTTGCTATCAAGAACCAACAAGGCGGGCTGTTCTGGCAACAGTTCGCCGGCTGCAGCACTTTGTCCGTCGCCTTGCCCTTTCCGAATAATACTGCCTGGATTAGAATGGGCCGTGGCGATAAAAGATACCGGTGAACCACTCAGACCATCGGCATAGGCACGAACTGTATTACTTGAACCCGTCTGTCCAAGTACGAAATTCACAACAGCAAGACCGCTTGAATCGGTGCGTACGGGTTGTTGCTCCAGAATATATCCTGAGCCGCCTTCAGGTACAAAATTAACAGCGTGATTAAAGATTGGATTGCCATTAACATCTGTAACTTTCACCACAAACGGATCGGCTAAAACTGTCCCAACATTCCGTTCCTGTCCATTGCCGGACTCAGCGCCGATGCGTGACGCAGCTTGTGGCAGGAATTGGATGGTCGTGCCATTGTCGATATGGACGCCGCTTGTTAATTCGATTGCGGTTACTGTTTTAGTGCCTGCAACCCGTGAGGAAACGTACGCCTTCACAACACCGCTTGCATCAGAAGCACTTAACGGTTGCTGTATATTGTTATTATTCCCGGAAACTTGCACTGTGACATATCCGCCAACATAGGGATTGTTAAACTTATCACGCAAGTGAATGACAATTTCGGATTTCGTTGTTCCGTCTGCTACTACGGGTGAGATAGCGTCAATAAATGATTTGACTGAATCGGGCAAACCCGCCGTAGCTGTGGCCTTAAAGATGACAGGTGCATTTATCAATAAATCCTGTCCGTCCGTGGATGTAGCTTGCACCTCCTGTGCAGAGCTTCCGAGATCCCCTCCCAGATACCAGGCAACGATAGCCTTTCCCTGAGAGTCCGTAATATCGACAACCGTTGTATCGATATTGCCATTCAATTTTCCGCCACCTTTTGTTACTTTGAATTCAACTGGATGCAGGCCAACAGGATTGCCCTGACGGTCATTCACAATAACTACAAGTGAGTCACTTAAAGCTTGACCAGCTGCGCCAGTTTGATTATTTCCTATCGAATAATTCAGGCTGTATGCACTGTTCGCCGTGCCACTCGCAACAAAAGTGACGGGTGAATTTTGCAATGGTGTTGTCTCATTTTTCGCACTGGCTTCGACTTTATTGTTATCAACGCCAGCTGTTGAACCCAGACTAAAGATGACACTCGCATACCCACTCACATCTGTTTTCACTGTACGCGTCGTAGCGCCCTGCAACTTGCCGCCACCGAGTATGACCGTAAAGACAACACTTTGGTTAATGATGCCATTACCAGCCTGGTCAGACACTTTGACTTTCAACGGTTCCGGTAGAGGATTACCAACGACTCCTTTTTGATTATTGCCGCTGACAATTTCGATTTTTTGCGGCGTACCCGCTTTTCCGGACGCAGAAAAAACAACGGGTGATCCGGTTAATCGGGTACCTTTGTAATCTGTAAAAGCTTCCACTTTGTTATTTGCTGTTCCGGCAATGGGGCCAAGGAAAAAATCTACTTGCGCGACACCATTATTGTCGGTGTAAACCTGCTTGCGCGTATCATTATTTCCAAGATGACCTCCACCTTCGGTCACACTGAATTCCACCAGCCAGTTTGGAATGCCATTCAGTTTCATATCCGTCACTTTGACCTTGAGCGGTTGCGCTAATTGCGAGCTGACCGTTCCAATCTGATTATTCCCGTCCAGAAGAACAATTTCTTTCAGATCTGCGGCCGTCGCATTAATCGGCAAAGCTGTCTGACTGAAACCAACGGAGGCTTCGAGGGTGTTGACGGTACCCGGTTCATTTCCCAGAGTAAAAGAAACAGCGGCAATTCCGCTCTCGTCGGTGGGGACAACGAGAAGCACCTCGCCATTAATATTTCCACCACCCTGAATCACTTGAAAATTGACGGGATAACCTGAAATAGGTGTGTTATTTACATCCTGAACCAGAATCTCGATTACTTCCGGCAGTGGTAGACCTGCCGAACCTTCCTGATTTTCTCCGGAATGAATAGAAAATTTACTTGGCTCCGCCGTACTTGCGGTAAAAATGCCGCCATTTCCTACGAGATCCGTGCCATTATATGAGGTGGTGAACCGAATCATATTATCGACATTATTTGAGGGACCAAGGGTCAGTGTTACAGAGGCAAACCCTTGTGCATCGGTATTCACGGTCTTTTCGGTCGCAGCACTTCCATCCATCAAACCACCGCCCTGGATGTTTTGAAACTTCACAGGATGATTTGGAATACCATTGCCACTCTGGTCCGTAACCTGTACCTCCAGTGGCACAGGCAGAACTGTGTTTACTGCACCAACTTGCCCATTTCCACGGACAATTTTCACTTCATAGGGATACCCGGCAGCAGCTGTCGCGGAGAAAGTCTGAGGAGAACCGATAAGCGGTGACCCTGCTTTCATGGCTTCAGCTTTGATTTGCTGTGTTCCGGCCGGATTCCCAAGCATCCAGGCTGCATATACTTCCCCATTGGCATCGGACACATGGTCGATGCGGATCTGATCCAGATCGACAATCATTCCAGCATTCACGATAATATGTAAATCCAATGTCGTGTAAGATGGATTATAATCAAAATAATAGACATAATGCTGCCACGCGCCTTCAAGGGGCGGCAAAGCGAGTTCAACCATTTTTTCAGTTGTACTTTTGCGTAGCTCAATGTTCATTGCGGGATTGGTAGTCCCGGTCATTTTATAATAAAAGCTCAAAGCCATCTTCTTCGTGGTCGTCGGCAAATTCACAAGAGATTGTGAAATCGACGCACCATTCATTCCGGTCACATTTATCCGCTGCGCCGATTGGGTCAGGTAACCGGAAACTTTGCTGTGGGTGACTGCGGCATCGGTTTCACGCCACGAATTCCAGCTTGGTGCTACTGCGCCGCTGCCGTTCGCCGCTGTGACGTACTCGCCTTCAAGATCGCCATTTCGAACAAGCTGACTCCTGTTGGTTGTTCCACCATCACCAATTGTTACAAAGGAAAGTGGATAATCTTTCACTGCTGCACCACCTTGATCCGTCACTTTAACAACAAGATTCTGACCAAGCACCTCACCAGCTGTACCGGATTGATTGTTGCCACTCACCATACTCAACTGGCTCGCAATACCGGAAGTTGTTAATGGAGTAAAAGAAGCAGGAGAACCTGCCAAACCTTGCGCATAAGCTTTTACAATGTTCACGCCAGCTTGCGCACCATAGGTCAGAAAGACATAAGCCAAACCTTTGGAATTGGTGACGACAGGAGCAGCCGTATTCAAACGACCACCACCCTGTGTAACGACGAAGTGTACTTTATAGCCTGGTACAGGATTGCCGTTATCATCATCGACACGAACGATCAGAGAATCGCTCACCGCACCAGCTATGCCGTCACCAGGTCGCTTAACAACCGAAAGTGTCGCGGCATCGTCCGGGGTGATGGAAAGCCCGGGAACCACCGTCTCCAGTTCGCCAAAGCGCGCTGTTAAGCCGACATCGCCGGGTAAATCACCAGCTGTAAGTACCGCAGAAACCCGCCCACTAGCGTCGGTTACATAACTTTCAGAAGGTTCCAAATCGGTTGGTATATAAGAAGCATCTTTTGTGATAAGGACTTTATCCAACCAGGTTTGATCATGCCATGCATGGAAACGAATATTGTGTAGACCAGCTGTTAACGGGGGCGCAAACGTCGTCCCGTTCTTCAGTACTTTTACCCAGCGCCAGTTGGCAGCAAAGCCTAATTCATAAAGAAATTTATTCCCATCTTCATCTAATTCAATTTGATAACTGTACATATTTTGGCTGTTCTGGCTGCCAAGGTATCGCATCCAGATATAATACGTGCCTGTTTCGGGAATATTAAAATCGATTTGCACATAGCCGTCAGGTCCACTCGAAGAACTGCCAACATCGTAGGTGACATATTTGCCGCCGGAGGCATTGGCATCTGTTCGCACAAACATATAATTTTCAATACCTGCATCGCCTGCAATCGTCCCATTTTCCGCTTCTTTACGGATATTTCCATCACCAACTCTGTCGAAAGTTACCGCGTTGGGGGGATCAACAATAAATTCGATTTCTTCGCCTACTACAGCATCACCGTTGGAGTCGAGTAATTCTATGACAACCGGATTGGGAAAATTTGTACCGACTGGTGTTTCCTGATTGCCACCGGATATCAGGTTTAAATCGGTTGGTCCGGTAGGTTCAATACCTACTGAAAACTCACCGATCTCATTTCCCGTTCCGCCGACATTGTTGTTGAGAATAAAACCACCCCACCATTCGGAATCCTGATCAAATCCTGGACTTGCTACTGTAAATTCTCTGTCAAAACTTCCGTTGACAAAAACTTGAATATATAACTCGCCTGCTTCCAGAAATTCGAGCGTAATTTTTAATTCAGAACCAGGTGCCGGATTTCCTGCACTTATGGAGTTTCCTGCACTGAGTTCCGCTCCCGGTGTACCAGCGGTAACAGAATATAAAACGGTTCTACCTGGTGAACCGACTCGTCGCTGTATCAAATAACCATTAGCATTGTCACTGGCGCTTTTTGCAATAAAAATCCCGCTGTATTGCAGCAAGCTGGCATCGGCGTTTGCTCCCCATTTAAAAGATATTTCGTACGGCTTAGCTGCTTTTGTATAAACGGCGCCATAATTAAAAGCATCGGGATCTGTTGTCGTGGTTTGCACGCTCCCGCTCACAATATTCAATGTTGCATCCGCGCTCCAACTGGCGCCAAGTGTTGGCCCGGCGCGTTCAAAGTCATCGGTCTGTGTAATGATAGTCGATGGTACATAGCCGCCTCCACCACCGCCGCCGCCACTACTGGAAGTTGTTGTAGCCGATGGAGAATTCGAAATTGGTCCGATATTGCCAACTTCGTCAATAGCTTTAATTGCAAAAAAGTAAGGTGTACTTTCTGAAAGCCCATTTACGGTTAAAGATTCGGATTGTCCAGCTGTTTTCGGAGCCGAAGCAGTAATCTGTGTTTGCGATGCAAAATTAGCATCTGTAATGGCCACTGTGCCATAACGAATATCATAACTCGAAGCCTGACCGGTAGTGCCATCATCACCAACGGCTGTCCATGTCAAATCGATGGAGCTCGATGTGGGATTGCCGGCATTTAATGTGATGGCGGCAGGGGCTGTATTATCTGTAACTTTCTCCATATAAAAACTATCAATGCCATTCGTGGTATTGTTATTCACCATGACGCCAGCCAAACTCCCCCCATGCAAGCCGTTATTGTCTGTCACTGTTCCTTCCAAATTACCATTCAGATAGACATTAAATTTTCTTGTGCTACCGGATTTGGTGAAAACGACAGATAAAGTGCCTCCGACCGTAGGTGCTGTATTCGTACTCGAGGTCACCGCTTGAATATTGGATGGATTAACAACACCCTGTACAACATTAAACAGTTTTACCTGATAATTGGTGCTGCCTTTTGACCGAATTATAAGATAACCATCGGGTTTGTTGTTGACATTTTCAACAAAGACGAGTAAACCCGTATATTGCATCCCGATAAGATCAGCATTGGAACCGAAGGTAATCTTCGCGTAGTTTGGACTAATGGATTGAGTCGAAACGGCCCAAAAACCATCAAATCCATCTGGTTCTCCTGTTACTGGCATAATCAATTGATTATTGGAAATTTCAAATCCCGTGCCCTCAGACCAGTTTGCTCCCAGATCAGTGGAGTTCGCACGATTGAAATCGTCAGTCCAGCTTTGGGCATTTACAGTGGCCGCACTGCCTAATCCAAATACGAGAAGGGTTAATCCCACGATGTGTTGAGTTTTTCGCATTGCACGGCTTACTTGAGTAAACATTCGTTCTCTCCTTGATTCGTCAAATACCACGCCCGGTCACCGAATAATGATTGCAGACCAAACGCCTAAGATTGCCAAAAGGGAACAGTGGTCCGAATTGGCAGGTCCAACCTTAACACCTAAAAAAAGGCTGGATATTATATTGAGCGGGAATCCTTTTCCTCGCTCTAAATTAGATTTAAGTACATAATCTAATTATCGCTTTATCATCCATCATCGTTAACAAACTTTATGCCAGTGGCATTTTCTTCATAATTCAAGCTGATATAAGGCAAGGTTAGGATAGGATTCGGTTCATGATGTCTCATCAGTGAACAGCAAATTTGTGCTCACCTCAAACACTGTTTCATTATGTTGCAGAAGAAATTTTTTAAATGAGAGGATATAATTAAGTCGAGAGCGCTACTTTACTTAATGGTTTGATTAAACAGGAAGATGACCGATGAATTTTCGCCACTTGACGAATTGCTTCCAGGCAGGTAATTGTTTCTTTAGCGTTTCAGTAAACGCTTCAGCAGTTCACGGTCGCCTTTATTTATGCCACCCGAAACAAACAGCGCGCCAAGATAAAGCAGGAAAGCGATTGGGGTTACGATGAGCCAGGAAAATGCGGAAGTCGTGAGATAAACCAGAAAAATAACCAGAAGCGGTAAGGCAATTTTATGGAAGCGTGAGAATATTTCATCTGTAGGAAAAATTATGGTTTTTTGCACGACAAAGGGGGTTTGAATTCCGACGTAAATAAATATGGAAATAAACGTTGCCATAGTCGCTCCCATAATACCCCAACGTGGAATGAAAAACCAGTTCAGGATAACGTTTGCGAGCATTGCCAGGACATTCACCATTAAATCGATGTGCTGTTTCTTCGCCGCAACAAGCGCATAAGCAAAAATTTGTGAGATCGAATACGGGACGATCGTCCAAATGATCAAGCGCAAAACCGCGACGGAGGGTTCAAATTCATCTGGGAAGACAAAGTGAATAATTTCAGGAGCATAAAGAGAAGCGAGCAAGGCTACTGGTGTCACCGCAGTGACCAGTAACCGCAGTGATTTACGACAGGCACCATGAAAATTTTCCTCTTCTTCAATATGCAAATTTGCGAGCACTGGAAAGAGAGAATTGACAAAACTGTCGACGAGTATAATTGCGATGGATAAAAATCGATAGGCAGCGGAATAAAAACCAGCATCCCGTTCGGAGAGCATTGCCTCGAGCATAATAATGTCTGCTCGCCAGTAAACCGTTACCGCAAATACGGTTAAAGCAAAAATTTTGGTTTTGCCCACCAGTTCCCAGACAAATCCCCATTCCAATCGATGGACGAGTTGAACAATATTCTTGTTGACGTACCAGCCGTAATAAACAATCTTAAGAAAACGCAGTGCCACGTAGGTCCAAACAAGGGGAATAATGCCATACCCGGCAAAAATGAGCCATAAACAGATGATTACCCGGGCAAAATTTTCCGCTATCCAGGCATAGCCAATTTGGGTAATGTGTTCGAATCCACGAATAACGCCTTCATAAACATCACCCACACCTGTGGCAACAAGCGATAAAGACGCGATAAAGGTACCGCTCAGTATTATTGGATCATCACTGATGAGCCAGACACTCAAACACATTAATCCAGCGCTGGCAGCTGAGGAAAACAGGGCGATAAGGCTGCCATTGACAACGTAAGCGGCTGCTTTGTCTTTATGCTGAGCCAGATCACGAGTCAATAAATTCCGCAACCCAAACGCGGCGCTTACCTGAAAAATGAGCAGATAATTAAAAATTGTGTTGTATTCACCGAGACCTTCAGCCCCCATTAAATCACTAATAACGACGATTAAATAAAACGCCATTACCGGTTGCAGCACATTGGCTAACATGAGAACGAGGGTGTTTTTAAATAGTCGCTGTAACTTGCTCATTGGATTGTTGGTAGAATCTTTACTATGACTCGTAGTTGGTGCTTGCAAAATCGCTCTGGAACAGGGAAAATCAAAAAAGAATATACGTCATACATCGAAAGATTTGTAATTCTTTTTTCAATATGAAGCAATCTTTACAATTATTTATCCCTTTTTTGCAAGCAATCGCTGGTAGAGTTCCTGAAAAGCATTGATCTCTTTTTGCAACGAAAAATCATTTTCAGCGATACGCCGGGAATTGGTACTGAATTGTTTTCGCAGCTCGTGGTTGGTTATGAGTTTTTCCAGCGATTCTGCCATTTTCTCAATATTTTTGGGTGGAAAGATAAAGCCATTTTCCCCATCTTTTACTGCTTCGGCTGTGCCGCCAACGTCAGCGGCAACCACCGGTTTACTGCAAGCCATGGCCTCGAGCACAACATTGGGCAGGCCTTCACCGGCAATGGAAGGCAGGACAAAAAAATCGACGGCATTCAAAACCTGCGCAACATCACGGCGAATTCCCATAAAACGAATTTGTGATTGCAACCCTGCCTTGTTCACCAATTCTTCCAGCATCTTACGTTCTGCACCATCCCCGACAAAGATTACCGATGCGTTCGGGTGTTTTGCAGCAATTCGTGAAAACGCTTCAACAAAATAACGATGCCCTTTTACCTTTTCGAGCCGGGCAACGATTACGATGGCAACCGTTTTATCGTCAAATTCCAGTTCTTTGCGTTTGGACGCTACGGATCCATTAGGGGAAAATTTTTCCAGGTCGACGCCGTAATGAATGACTTCAATCATGTCCGCGGGCAAGTGACGCCGATTTTGCAAACTTCGCTTGATTTCGTGAGAGACAGCCGCAACGCAGTCGGTCATTTTCATCGCTATTTGGTAACCGAGACGTCGTTGCATTTGTGCGTGATAGGGATTTCCCTCATGCGTCACCGTTTCCCAGGATATCACAACCGGAACTTTTGCCAGCTTTGCCGCAATTGATCCAACCACATCTGCCCAGAAAAGTGTGTTCTGCACAACATCAATTTTATGCTCTTGCATAATGTTTTTCAGTTTAAAAATCGGGCCAACATCAAAACGGTGTGTTCTGCTGCAATCAAAAACCGGCACATTGATGGATTTGAAACGGTCTTCCAGGGGGCCTGAAGGGCCGACGTTTGCAACAAAAGACTCAAAACGGGTTGTGTCGAGATGCTCGACCAATTCCCAGAGCTTATTCTCCGCCCCTCCCATTCGAAATCCGTCGACAATTTGCAAAACGCGAATTTTCTCAGCCATTTTCTATCCTTTTTAATACAATCTTATCTGGTATATTCATGCGTAGTCTGGAGCTAGCGATGGACATGGGATATCCCCTGCCATTCTCGATGTTTATAAATTAATCAGGTTAAGACCACTTACTCAGGTACTTTTTCTCCGACACCAGTTTTTCATACACCTGAATTATGTTATTATAATGCGCTGCCGGACTGAACTCACGATCTGCTTTCTCGCGTGCGTTTTTACTGAATTTTTGAATAAGATCAGTATCACTCCATAAGGTTGCTACTTTGTCCGACAATTCTTCTTCATCTCCGGCTTGAAAATGAAATCCGTTAATTCCATCATCCACTAATTCCGGCATTCCGCCCATCGTACTCACAATGGCCGGTTTACCCATGGAGAACGCTTCATAAATCACCAGTGGAGAATTATCATACCATTCAGAGGGCACAACAATAAAGCGTGAATTCTGTACTAATTTTACCAGCTCATCACCACCCTTATTTCCGAGAAAGGTGACATTTTCCAAGCCAAGTTCAAACTTCAAACCTTCAAGAAAGGCCCGGTACGGGCCATCACCAGCGACCAGTAATTTTGTTTCAGGCATACTTTTCATTGCCCGAAGCAGTGTTTGAATCCCTTTCTCCTCCGACAGACGGCCGAAGTAAAGACAATAATCGCCATATTCCGGGTGGTAGGGATAATCCTCTAAATTGATGGTATAAAAATTATGCCAGATTTTTTCTTCCGGAAAGCCGCCTTCGATGAGCTTGTTTCCCAAAAAACGACTCGGAACATGAAAGAGATCTATATTATCATAGATTTTCATCCATTTATGCACATAACTCTCGATAGTGACCAAAGCGCTCGCACCCCGAGAATCTTTCAGGCATTTTTGAGCGAAGGCGTGATAAAAATCGCCACTGATACACCGCTCGCAAACCTCATTTGTGTGCATTACGAACAGACGATAGCTGGGACAAACGAGCTTATACTGATGGCATGTTTGAATGACCGGTATACCTGCATCCCGAAAAGCATGTAAAATGGATGGTGAGAGTTGGTGGTCGATCATGTGCAGGTGAGCGATATCCGGTTTTGTTTTTTCAATGAGCCGTGTGACGGCTTCTTTCGCCTTTCGCGAATAAATGATGCGCCCCAATATTTCAGGCGTCTGACGCATTTTCTGAAGCGGTGTAAGGCCATTAAACTCAATATTCGGCACGAAATACTCTGCATAGTTCGTTTCAAAATTTTCAGGGTGTTGCATGGAGAAGGGAATGACCTCATGTCCGTATGCCTCAAGAACTTTTGCAAGCTCAAAGTAATATCTTTCTGCTCCACCTTTGATAAAATAATATTTATCAACATTTAAAATTTTCACAAGGGCCTCGATTTACTTTACGATAAAACAAAATCGCTTATTCCACATCAGTACAAATGCTATAGTTCAATTGAAGAAAATATCAAAATAAATTTTAACATATGCTTTCATTATCGACTGATTTATCCTTAAATGGTATCGGTTTGCAAGCGATGAAGAACCAACGATTTATCAAAAATGTCAGGTCTTTTAAGTATATTTTTATTGAGAGAACGCTTGAGGCAAGATCAATGGGTGGCAGAAGCTGCGATCAATTTTGGTAATTTAAACGGTTGCAGAGACGAGTGCTTCTCTGCAACGACGTTTTTCAAGGGGAATGAAAAGTAATTCGACTAAGACAATACAAGAAGACTTTACTCAACCTTGAAAGTTGACTCATCGCCTTCGAGGTTTTTTACAAGCTCAACAAGTGACTGTGCAACTTTCTCATTTCCAGCAGGCGAATAGTGGCTGTTATAATAGAGAAAATATTTTCCATAATTCTCTTTTGCGAAGATATCGCCAATATCTAAAAATATGTAATTTTGTTCCTTGAGATAATCCGCCAGTGGCTCATATATTTTTTTATCATATTTCCGAAAAATATCAATTGAGAACTGATCGGCAAAAAGAATAAAAATCGGAATTTCACCCCGTTCTTCAGCAATTTGTGCAAAAGTATCAATTATGTAGCGCATCAACTGCAATGCTTCCGTATCCGACTCATACAAATGAGTGTATTTGTATTTTTCTTTTTCCATTTCATAAGTGGGATGCATGCGATTTGAAATTACGATTTGGGCGCGAGAGGCGAAAAAAGGCAGATGCCCGAGTATTGTATAAAAAGCTGGCCATTGCAGATTCGCGGGAGCATGTAATTGATTTTCGTAATAATCCGGCCAATAGTCTGACTTTCTCAGTGTTGCAATAAAATCATCATCCAATAATTGTTCTGCTTTTTTCTTGCGTGAAATTGGTGTTTCGATGAGTTGAATTTCCCCATCAACCTTTTTAAAACGCGGCTTGGGCGGGAACCATTCACGCATATACCAGGAGGGATAATAGGAAACGACGCGTCCAATATTCTCTGAAAGAATGCCCAGGACGGCATACTTCGACTTAATATCCATTCGCTTGTAACTGAGTATAGCCTGGTCAGGACCATAAGCGCCAACACCGAAATTCAAACAATCCCAACCAGTTTCTTTTTCGATGAAGGACTGGTAGGTATTATCCGTTGAAACTTCTGCCCCCATAGTAAAAGAATCTCCGAAAGTTTTTATATCATAACCTGGCTTTGGATCGTAGTCCGTATTGCGGCGGGCACCGAGATTGTTTGCTTCCGCCCGATGCAATTTCCAACCCAGCATGGGATCGAAACTGTTCTCACGCCACATGGCTACCTTTGTTGCGCTGATGCGAGTTTGCCCGTAAAAAATATTCTTCTTTTTGCTGATAAAAGACAGACCGAGAAAAAGCAGTGTGTCTGTTAGAAATAAAATTAAAACAATAAATAATATCCAGAAAACTGTTCGTTTGTTGTTCATAAAGATCCCGTTGCTAAATAGAATTCTGAAAAGCGACCGATCCCGCTTCAAATTCCCGTCTGTTCAGTGCATATTTCCTAGAAAAGAGTATAAACAAATGGCGCTAATGCGGAACCTTCAGAAAGCACAAGAATTGCACCTAAAAGAACCAAAAATACGATTACAGGCATGAGCCACCATTTTTTGCGTGCTTTCAAAAAATCCCAGAATTCACCTACGATAATAAGCTTACTCATCCGGATTCCTTTTAGAATTGTTTTTCATATTTTAATTTATCAAAATCGCCCTTATTTCTTGGATTCCAGTAACTTTTCTGGTTTTTATCCCATTTCAATTCCAGAAATTGCTTCCCAAAAATCCTCGCCGAAAGTCCGATTATCGTGAACGCAACATAATAGAGCACACTTAAAATCACACGCGTCATGAACCATCCGATAATCACCGCAACAGTCATCCATGCAATTTGCAATGGCTTTAATACGAGGGGAAAAAGCCACGCTGGAATCATCAATAGAAGTCCGGCAATGAACAAATAGAGTGCATTGGGACTTGCATACCAGTATAAAACGGAGGCCAGTAAAATGAGAACACCACCTACGGAAAGACCAAATTTTTTAACCTGGTCGCGACCACTTTCAATGTTTTTTATATCATCTAGCAGCATATTCGATTTTAATCCAATTCAAATTCTTTTTGCCAGTCGGTATCATTTTCCAACGGTGCCTGCTGTCGCTTATCCAGCAGGTAATTTTCCAGAATAAGGTAATCCATATTTGTGCGCATAAAACAACGGTATGCATCTTCCGGAGTGCAGACAATGGGTTCACCACGTACATTAAACGATGTATTGATCACGGTTGCACAACCTTGCGTGTTTTCAAACTCAGTAAGTAAATCGTGGTAAAGTGGGTTGGTGTCCTTGTGCACGGTTTGTACCCGGGCAGAATAATCAACATGGGTAACGGCGGGAATATCGGAGCGCACAATTTTCAATTTATCGAGTCCGAACTTTTGCATTTCTTCTGGACTCATTTGCCTTTGCCGCTTTTTGTTGACATCAGCAACGAGCAGCATGTACGGGCTCGGACGATCAAGTTCGAAATAATCGGATACGTTTTCAGCTTTAACAGAAGGTGCGAATGGCCGGAAACTTTCACGAAATTTGATCTTCAAATTCATTGTTTCCTGCATTTTCGCAGAACGCGCATCGCCCAATATGGAGCGGCTGCCCAATGCACGGGGTCCAAATTCCATTCTCCCCTGAAACCAGCCAATTACGTTTTCATTTGAAATGAGATCAGCGACAACTTTGCTCACTTCATTTTCTTCCAATCGTTGATGTGCTATGTTGTTCGTTTTTAAAAATGCCTCAATTTGTCCATTTTTAAATTCTGGCCCCAGATATGCGCCCTGCATGCTATCGGACATGGGTTGAACGGAACGCGAATTTCCCAAATATTGATACCAGGTAAGCAAGGCAGCACCAAGTGCACCACCGGCATCCCCGGCAGCTGGCTGAATCCAGATATCATCAAAAACTTTTTCACGGAGAAGTTTTCCATTGGCGACACAATTCAAGGCCACCCCGCCGGCAAGACAGAGATTCTTCATTCCCGTTGTTTTGCGAATATGCCGACCCATTTTCAAGATAACTTCTTCGACCACATCCTGAACGGATCGTGCCAAATCCATTTCGCGTTGGGTTAATTTTGTTTCAGGTTTTCGTGGCGGGCCACCGAAAAGTTTATGAAATTTCGATCCCGTCATCGTTAAACCGACACAATAATTGAAATAGGACATATCCATTTTAAAAGAGCCATCTTCTTTAATATCAATAAGATGGTCTTTGATGAGCTGCACGTATTTCGGCTCGCCGTAAGGAGCCAGTCCCATTACTTTGTATTCGCCGGAATTTACTTTAAAACCGGTGTAATAGGTAAAAGCGGAATAGAGCAAACCGAGGGAATGTGGAAAGCTGATATCGGCAAGCATTTCAAGTTTGTTGCCATCGCCAACGCCAAAACTGGATGTCGCCCACTCGCCAACGCCATCGACAGTGAGAAACGCTGCTTTTTCAAAGGGTGAGGGATAAAATGCCGATGCGGCATGCGACTCGTGGTGCTCGGGAAAGAGAATGGTGCCCTCAAAATGGATCTTTTCCTTGATATCATCTTTCATCCAAAGCTTTTGCTTAATCCACAAAGGCATGGCTTTGATGAAGGAGTTGATACCGCGAGGGGCATATTGTAAGTATGTCTCGAGCAGGCGTTCGAATTTTAAGAAAGGCTTGTCATAAAAAGCGACATAATCCAGATCCTTGCCTGAAATTTTACCCTGTTCCAAGCAAAAATTTATTGAATTTATGGGAAAATTATGATCGTGTTTTTTACGTGTAAAGCGTTCTTCTTGCGCTGCTGCAATAATCTTCCCATCTTCAACCAGGCAGGCAGCTGAATCATGGTAGTATGCAGAAATTCCTAAAATCTTCATTCAACAATCCGCAGAAAATCCTCAGGCTTATTTATATTTTATCGAAATCAACGGGTGTTATCCGCAAATAATAACAATTAAGTAAGGAAAGAAAAAGTTATATTTCATAAATCGGATTCCCGGGAGTGATGGGGCTGGAAACCGATTTATAACGGGATTAAATTTAAATTAATTAATAAATGATATCTGCATATTGGTAAAATGCAGAAATTTCATAAGGTCAAGGGAAAAGAATATTTACAATATGGATAAGGATTCCAGGGAGAACTGTATTTTTAACCCGGGTCACGTCCTATTAAAAGTTTATACGCTGCTTTATTGTAGCTCAAAATCTTGCCATAAATTAATGGAAATATAACACCTGGAACAAAAAGAAGCAGTAATTTTACTACTCCCGGGTATACATGCACAATATTCATAATTAGATTGAGCAAAGTGAATGTTGGCATGTGGAAAACATAAATGAGCATGGAAGATGCACCGCAATATATAAACCAACGCAGCACTTTTGATTCGCTGTACTTTTCCGCTAATTTGTGTGCAATACCGAAGATAATCAACGTTACAAGAATACCAAATATCTCAAATGATTTGATAAATTTAAATACAGCCACAAATGCTGGCGGGAATGCGGACAGGTTAAAATATGTGACTAGCAAGAATAAATAAGCAACGATAAACCAGGCGAGATATTTCCATTTGTGAATTGGTTCATAAATAACATATTTATCAAAATAATAACCCAGAACAAAGAAAAACAAAAACTGGGATGTCGTGTCCAAAGCGAGAAAATATGCATTTGTGAACACGCCACTTACTGCTTTTAAAACCAACGCAAACAACAGAAAGTAAATTGGCCTTAGCTTGAACACACGGATTGCGAAATAGGTGAGAAACGCACAATTAAACAATGTGAATAAAAACCACATAACCCCTGAAGGCAAAATATTATTATTCGATTGCTGCAAAAGGAGCGAATAAATCATCTCACTCATTGAAGGTGAATTGAGATATTTACTCATAGTGACATTTATGAGCAAAAAAATGAGGGACAATGAATAGAACGGCAAAAGTATCGTCTGAAAAATCTTAACCAGATACTCTTTATGGGACGCGAAGCTATACTCTAACCTACGCCGTTGAAAGGCGCCGGAAATCATAAAAAGCAATGGCAATCGAAAGGAAAACAGCGTGAACATAAAGCCCATCTGCTTATCAAGATAGCTAGAATAAAATTGCGTACCTTGCATTTGAACGAGTGCATGTCCATAAACGATCCAGATGATTGCAATACTTTTTGCAATATCTATGTGTAGCATTCGTTTCTTTAACATAGGTGCAAATATTCGCAAAAATTTACCAAAACTATTTTATCCTCTTTGAATTAAAGACGAAGTTCTGAACTAGCTCATCGGAAGTGGAACTGATATCTTGAGAATCAGAATTGGAACGGGACTTGAAAATTTTTCGCGAGTGGAATTCTGTATACATTACCGACAATTCATAGAACTGAGGAGGATTAATAGTGAAAAACGAAATTACGTGGAATCCCTTTAAAAGGAATGCCGCTTCTTTGAACGAGCGGCATCGGTTATCAGAATTTACACGAATAATATTTTCCGTTAATTTATAAATGGAATCCGGATGTGGTATGAAGTTCCCCCCGATCCTTCGCTAACTTTACATAATTCATAAATAGGCTAAGCAAATTTACCGAAGCTTTCGCATCAATTTTTCTACTTCAGTAATTATTCTTTCAGAAACTTCATTAAACGTCCCCCTGCCATCAATATTAGTGACGTCATGCAATTGCTTGTACTTTTCGATGACGGAAACCGTCTTTTCTTCGTGCTCTTCCAAACGCTTGACAATTTTCGCTGTACTTGAATCGTAAGGCATGCATTTATCTGTTTTGCTGCGTGTATCAAGCCGCTCGATGAGCTTTAAGGTCGGTACTTCAATTTCAAGAATTTGCGAAATCTGTGTTCCGATCTTTTTTAACATACCATCAAGTATGTATGATTGCACTAAAGTGCGGGGAAAACCTTTGAAAATAAAGCCTTTCACCTCTTTGTGTCTCTTGAGTTTCTTCTCGATCAATTGCACCACAATTTCATCTGGAACAAGTTGGCCGCTGTTGTAATATTTTTCAACTTTCCTTCCCAGAACAGTTTTTTTTGCAATCTCGTCCTCAAGCATTTTACCCGTTGCAACATACTCAAGACCATATTTTTCCGCTAAATTTTTACCCTGAGAACCTCGCCCGGAACCCGGATACCCAAATATTACCAGGTTAAACAGGCGGTTGCTCAATTCTGCGCTGATAACAGCACGAATTTGCGCTTTCACATCATCAATACTTTTACTGCCGTCAATCTCATAAAGTATACCCCTCTCTTTATAAAAACGAAGTACAGGAAGTGTTTTCTCATAATACTCCCGCAAGCGGTTGCGAATTACCTGTTCATTATCATCGGAGCGCCCCGAGGTTTCGCCACGTTTCAGCAATCGTGCAACAGATTCCTCTTCCGGTAATTTCAGGCTGATGAGACAACTGAGCGTTGTATTGAGTTTAATCATCAAGCCACTGAGAATGTAAGCCTGAATGTAAGTGCGTGGAAAGCCATCAAAGAGAAAACCATCAGCGTCAGGATTTTCCGTAATGGTTTTTTCGATAATCTGTACGATTATTTCATCGGAAACCAGCCCGCCTGAGGCGATAATATCCCGTGCCTGCATACCTAAACTGGTTTTGTTAGCAATCTCTTTTCGTAACAAATCGCCCGTGGAAATATAAAAGAGATTGTATTCCTCAATCAGAAATTCCGATTGTGTACCTTTTCCCGCTCCAGGGGGGCCGAATAACGCAATATTTAACATGCTCCATCTCCGTGTGGTTAAGTACCATGAAAATCACGTTTATCTTATTCAGTCTACGGCCAAACTGAAGTTGAACCGCACTTATATTTCATTCATCTTATGGCGAGAAGGGAAGTGAATTCCCTCTCGTTTTGTAACGCCCAAGACAATTCCACAGGTTGAAAAAGCATCGAGTTTTCGTCTGAATACTCTAAAATCATGCAAGTGATAAAAAATACTTAAAGTTGCATCGAAAGGCAAGCCCATTTCAAATGAATTAAATTTTTTGCAAGTCGATTTGCTGAGAGGAAAAGTTGCGAAGAGCACTTATTAAATCACGCTGTGTCTCAGTAATATTACATATTAATTTTTCCATTTAACCGATTTGTTGACCATAATTAAACTCCGTTGCAAATCGAGAAAAAACGAATATTGACGAATACGAATTTGGTGGATTAAATTGAAAGGGAGTGAGTTTATCCATGCCAGGGCTTGGAGCCCTGTCGAGACTGTTGAAAAAGGGATAAACCGGACGTTGAGCCTGCCTGCACTGAGTAAAGTCGAAGTGTCGAAACGCCCGGTTCCAAGCTCGAATTCGGGCCCTTCGGCAAGCTCTGGGTCCGAATTTGCGTATTTTGCGACAGTCTCAATTGCGTTCCTGGATTATTCATTGCTTTGTATTGAGTAAATGATGGGGCTGTGTCAAAACGCATTAATTTTGATCCAAACATCAATTCTCACAGAGTGAAAACATCCTCGCGGAGCGTAACGCATTTTCCACTAAGCGAGGCGCTTTCGTTTTATTATGTTTGGCACAGCCTTACATCTGGTGCTAATGAATTAAACAGGCGAAATTAATTTAAAAACTACTTTTCTCACTTTGCTTTTTTACAAATTCAGATTATCTTCTCCGTCACTATAAGAGTTAACCATCTTGGTTTTAACAGATTATCCCCAATAAACAGAAGACAAAGCCCTATGCAAAACAGTCTTTTTTCTCACGCGAATAACCTGGTTGAAAAAGGTTCAAAAAAAACTCGCAAAATTCCAGTTCGATGAATCAATAACGCTATTGCAGGAAGCGAAATCGATAGACCCCACCCTTGGCAATTGCGATTTTTATATTGAAATCGCAAAATCGTGTAAAATGCCGGTTTGAGTGAAAATTCGTCTTCCTGCGAGATCGCTGAAATTTGGAATGAGTTGAAAGCAAAAATGCGCGATCTCGGCGGCGCTCCTGAACATTACAAAGAAACCTGGATTTACTTTGCACGCCGTTTGCGCGAGCTGGATGAATTCGATGCTCAGGGTGCCCTGGCGAATTGCAAGTACTTTATTCATGAAGGTGTTTGCACTTTGCACTTAAAAAAATACCCTGATGCATACGAAATTCTTAAGGTGGCAGCAAAACATTACGGCGATGAATTTCCTGCCCGTTATTGGGGATACTTCGGAGACGCAGCACTGGCCGTGAAGGAATATGGCAAGGCGAATAACGCCTATCTGAAATTGCTCACGATAAATCCCTTTGAAATTGATTGGGCCACTTTGCAAAAAAAATTACGAAGTGTTTTCAAACAACTGGCCGAAGATGGATCGATTGCCCTGGCTTACGCAAATTTACCGTACTTCGCATGGAGAGAAGAAATAATCGAAGTCCCGCAGGGTGATACGTTTATCACTGAATTCGTGCAAAAATTGACGATTACGCTGATCAATACGATAATTTAGAACCAACGAAAAAGGCACATCTCTTCGCTTTGTACGCATTTGCGGACCAGACAGAACCGGAAGCAAATGCAAATTTTCGAGCGAAAATGAAAGCGCTCTCCCGGATTTGTTTAAGGATTACATACATGTGATTACAAGTCGATAATCTATTTTCAGGACAAGTGAATTCCGAAAAAGGTCTGTTTGCGAAATGAGCGCTGCAAACGGGTGCCAATTGCACAGGGCAACCGAAAAAAGATCCACAAGGAGTAAAAATAAAATGAGTCAAAAAATAAACGTTGCAATTTTATTCGGTGGCAAATCAGCAGAGCACGAGGTTTCATTGCAATCGGCGAAGAATGTCATTGAAGCCATCGATAAAAACAAATTCGACGTCACCCTTATTGGCATCGATAAAACGGCCGGTGGTATCTGAACGATGCGTCTCATTTTCTACTACATGGCGATGATCCCAAACAAATAAGAATGCAGCATGAAAATAAAGAAGTTGCCACTCGTTGCCGGTCGCACAAACAAGCAACTTGTGGAGCTTTCTCTTGGAAGCGCAGATAAAGCGATTGACGTCGTTTTCCCAATTTTACACGGTCCCTCGGCGAAGACGGTACCGTGCAGGGATTACTCAAGTTGGCCAACATCCCTTTTGTTGGTGCTGGCGTACTCGGATCGGCAGTCGGTATGGATAAGGATGTTATGAAACGCCTCCTGCGCGATGCAGGTTTGCCAATTGGAAAATTTGTGACAATTCTGGCCACGAAAAGAAATGCCCATACATTCGCTGAACTTACGGCTTACCTGGGCGCTCCTTTGTTTATCAAACCGGCGAACATGGGCTCATCCGTGGGTGTGCATCGCGTTGAAAACGACGACCAATTCCAGACAGCACTGGATGATGCATTTAAATACGATACGAAAGTGATCATCGAAGAATTCATTGAAGGCCGGGAGATTGAGTGCGCCGTGCTGGGCAATGACGAACCCAAAGCCTCAGTGCCCGGGGAAATTATCCCCACCATCAATTCTATTCTTACGAAGCGAAATACATCGATGCCGACGGCGCGGGTTTACAAATCCCGCAGAATTGCCCGGGGAACTTGTTGCTAAAATACAGGAATATGCCGTCGCCACATTTCAGACGCTCATTTGTGAAGGCATGGCGCGCGTGGATTTCTTTCTTCAGAAGGACGGCAAGATTGTCATCAATGAAATCAACACTATTCCAGGTTTCACCCGAATCAGTATGTACCCAAAGCTGTGGGCGGCGAGTGGTATCCCCTATTCACAACTCATAGAAAAGTTGATTTTCCTTGCACTCGATAGATTTGATCGAGAAAAACAATTGCAAACAGATGTCGGGATTTAACAACTTTTTCTGTGAACTGCTTCAGTGATAGGGAAGCAGAATATACCCTGAGATTTTTTCGCGAGCGAATAAATTAAACTACTGAAGATAAGTACATGATCCTTGAACCTCGAAATGTGATGAGGTTGCGTATTATTTTTTGTACCGAAATAAGAAGTAGTCTAGCGGACAGAATGAAAGCAATCAATATATCTCTGTTGATATTTCGCCATGGACACTTTATCTTTCATGCATGAGAAAAGCCTCCAACACTTTCTTTTAATCCATAAATTAATTCGACACATTTTGCTTGTGTTGTTCGCAGCGGTATCATTTCTCCAGGCTCAGGATCAATCCGGTTCACCATCCCCAATATCACTAGAAAACATAAAACACCATCTCGCATACCTCGCAAGTGATGATCTGAAAGGCCGTGCAACCGGAAGCACAGGTGCAAAATTGGCAGCTGACTATATCGCATCACAATTGGCCGATTTCGGTATAACACCCTTCGGGGATCATAACACTTATTTTCAAAACATTCCCATGCATGGGAGCAAGGCAATGAAAGATTCCCGGTTGCGCTTCATTGCCCGGGGGAAGAGAGAGTTTTCGAACATGAAAAGATTATTTACTTTACGATTGTGGTGCATCGACATTTATAGCTTTGCCGCAACCAATGGCGTTCGTAGGTTATGGCATTGTCGCTCCGGAATATGATTACAATGATTACCTGGGTATCGATGTCGCTGGCAAAATTGTAGTCTTTTATCTGGCGAACCAATTTCTGAGCATGAGGATTATTTCGCAGGCGCGCACAATACCATACATGCCAATCCCGATGTGAAACGACGGGTCGCTCTGGCGCGAGGCGCTCTGGGAACAATCATGATACCGAACCCGAGAACAGAAAGCGACACCCCCTGGTCTTATTGGCAGCACCAGTTTGCTTTTGATAATATCTCTGCTTTATACGCGCGCAACCAATCTCAATATTTTACTCAATCCAGAAATGGCCACGACATTATTTTCCGGTTCTCCCTTCGAATATCGCCATGTCATCGATATGGAAAATGCTGACCTGATCCAAAGTTTTAACATGACCGGGAAACTGGCATTCTCCGGTATTTTTCAGGAATGGGAATTTGTCGACAGGAATGTAATCGGGCTCATTCCCGGCAGGGATAAAAAGCTTAAAAACCAATTTGTTTTAATCGCCGCACATTACGATCATTTGGGCATCGGGCCAGCAGTGAAGGGGATTCCATTTACAACGGTGTCGCAGACAATGCTTTTAGGGGTATCCGCCACCCTCGAAATTGCACGCATTATCGCCTCTGCACCACAACAACCTAAACGATCCATCCTGCTTGTATTTACCACAGGTGAAGAAAAAGGCTTGCTCGGCGCCACATATTACATTGATCATCCGCGTGTGCCGCTCCATAAAACTTACGCAGCGGTGAACATCGACGGAATCGCAATGTTTGATACCTTTAAAAATTTTGTCGGTATTGGTGCAGAGTATTCTACGATGGAAAACCTGTTGCAGGAGCTGGCAAAAGGATTCTCTCTTGAGTATTCACCTGTGCCTGCCATATTTGCCAACTCAAATGCGCTTGGAAGATCAGACCAGATTGCTTTTGCACGTGAGGAATACCAACAGTTGCCCTTGTCGAGGGAATGAAATACGACAATGCAACCTATGAAAGTGGTGTGCAACGGTTTATCGATTGAGGGAGCAACACGATACCACACCCCTTTGATGATCTCGATCAACCCATCAATTATGCCGCAGTTCAACAGCATTGCAACCTGCTTTTAGGACTGATTTCAATCCTGGGAATACCGGAAAAAGCGTGGAATTTCACCCCAATTCACAGTTTCTTAATGCCAGACTACAATCTATAGCGGAAGAACGATGACACTTTTACAGAGCAAAATCCGTCCAATCCTACTTATTACACTACTCCTCTTTCTTGCAGGCTGTGCCTCACAATTAGGTCCATCGAAAGCGATTATTCGTATCAAAGGGTCTGATACGCTCCTTCCTCGCCAAGCGTTGGGCAGCGACCTATATGCAGCAAAATCCGAACATCTCTGTTTACGTCGACGGTGGAGGAACAGCCACTGGCGCGCAGGCTCTTGCAGTCGGTGCCGCAGAAATTTGCACCGCATCGCGACCGTTACGGCCTGAGGAAGTGAAAAATATTGTAGAAAATCATGGAACCCTCGGATACAGTTTTCTCGTTGCGAAGGAAGCCATTGCCATATTTCTCAATCAAGAAAATCCGGTTGAAACATTCACACTGGAGGAGATCAAACAAATTTTACCGGCGAAATGGACAACTGGAACAAATTCGCGTGGCAGGATACGGCCATTTATCTCTACGGACGTTCGCCAAACTCCGGAACGCGTTATTACCTGCGTGAACATGTTTTACACGGGGAATCCTATTCTGTGGATATGCAGGTTTTAGCCGGAACCTCAGCAATTGTCCGCGCTGTTCAAGACAATCCCTTTGCCATAGGTTATGGTGGACTAGCCTATGGCAAAGGCGTTAAATTGGCGAGGGTGGAAAATATTGAAATCACTGCTGAAAATATACGCAACGATTCTTATCCCATCACACGCTATCTTTATTTATATACCGTGAATAAACCGCGGGGACAGGTGAAAAAATTTATCGACTGGACAATGACCGATGCCGGACAAAAATTTGTACAGGAAGCCGGGTATCTGCCTGTAATCAAATTCTGAGCTCAGAATCAGTATTTTTTTATTTCAAATACATTAATTTATCTGTGTATCTTTGCAAAATGCCAGATTGCCCGTGAAATGTGGCATTGAGAAAATACATGCCACTGCTAACCACGCCAGCAGTATCGCTTTCTCCATCCCACTGAAATCGCTGCACGCCAGGTGCAACCAAATCGTTTGTGATTTCCTGTACGGTCTCTCCTTAATATTGAAAATCGCCATTTGCAGCCACCCGGGCTCCGGAATATGCACTTCAAATTGTGTCATCGCATTGAAAGGATTTGGAAAATTGCTGCTGATACAAAAGGTTTGAGGTAAAATCTTTGATTCGGTTCCCGGCTGTTTCCCTAAGGCGATATAGCCCCAGACCCGAAATTCCGCCAGCCCTACATTTTCGCCGGCAGCTGCGGTCACTTCGAGTTCAATCCAATTCGTTTGACGCGGCTCGAATTCAAATATGGACGAGGTTCCGTCGTTGTTCATTTCACCATATTCTACATGACTCCCATCACTGAAATGGAGGCGAAAAGCACGGATGTGGTCTTTTAAATTTGGGCGGTCATAGCCAACAATTTTACCAATAAAAACAGGCTGCGGGAAACTCAATCGAATCCATACACCAACAGGCATTTCGTCGGAGACCCATTCTTTGGTGTAATCGCCGGGATAGCCATCAATAATGCCGTCAACAGCTTTTACCGCGGTTTGTCCCCATCGGACTTTTTTCACTGCTCGCGGTCACCAGGCCATTCCCCGTGATATCAAACAATTCCTGTGGTGTGCTGGTTGTATCCGCAGGAATGGTGTCGAAGGCACGCTTGCTTCCATTGTGGTAAAGGAGAGCACCTCCGACTGCGCCGTCTCTCCTTCAGTGGACGCCACAAAATTAAAAATGGATACGTAGTACCAGGCAATAAATTTTCGACAAATACAGTGTGCGAATTGGATAGTGTGGTTGTTAGTGTATCATCGTTAACATAACACTCGCCTGTGCACTCGATACTTGTTCGCCAATGAATAACAGCAGAATTTGAATCGATATCCGTGACATTTACCTGCTCAATTTCGAGTCTGGGTTGATTCACGCTATTAGCAGCTTGCCATACTTCAACTTCCGCAAGACCTACCGAACTTCCCTGCGCTTTTGTCACTTCCAAACGAATATTTTTATTGTCTTTGGTGTAAATTCGATAACAAGGGGTGCGCCGTCGTTTGGTAGTGGACCGGTCATAATTCTATCTCCAGAATCAAACGTGAGCTGCATTTCCAGAATCTGATCCGAAAAATTGATACGATCGTGCAAAATAATTTTATCAATCACCCGGCCATCCTCAAATTCCAGATTAAACCATGTACCCACCGGATCTGTGGTTGCAACCCATTCTTTGTGTAGTCCCCGGGGTATCCATCCACAAAACCATCGACTGCTTTATCCACCGTTTGTTTCCATTTTCATTTTCACTGCTCGCTGTCAGGAGTGCTTGCGCTGCAATATTCTCGGCAAGGACAGGGATAAGCGTTGTGACAAAGGACATCATCTCACTCTCAATTCCATCCCCCGTCGTATCCATGGCGCTAACCAGAAAATAATACGTCGTATCTGCAGTCAGGTTTTCTAGCGTTATAGCAGATAAAAATCCCGGTACAATAGTAGAGTCGGTGGTATTGAGTAAGTCCTCCGTTAATCCGTACCGGACGAATCCTCGCGCAGTTTTATTTGTCTGCCAGGAAATCTTCGCTTCATTCGGTGTGAGAACAGCAGAATTTACATCGATAAAAACAATGAATCAACGCTACTCAAACCTGGCCTTCCTTTAATTTTAATCGCTGATTAACCGTAATATTATTTAGTTCGTCGACGGTGCCACTTATCCATTTAATTGTAATACGATCAACATTGTTGGCAGACCCGAGGCCGAAAGTCTGGATGAGCGATGAATGCGAGCAATAACCACTTGCTCCTGAAATCTCCTTAATGCGTTTCTTCCCATTAATTTCCAGCTCAATTCTTGTGCCTATCGCATCGCGACTGCTTTTCACTCCTGTAATTGGATCTGCAACCAGTTATTGGAATTGCCTTTATTTTCGTAAAGTTTGTTAAGCGTTGAAGAGTTGACCGTGTAAAGATCATCAAAACCATCGTTGTTGAGATCGCCGATGGAGGATCCGATTGTACGCGACCGGTCAGCGGTAATTCCCGGATCGTTGGTGAATGTCTCGTTGCCATTGTTCCAATACAACCTGTTGTAGCCTTCCGGATTACCACCATAATCCGGATCGCCCGGATTCCAGTCATAATTGCCAACATAAATATCCATCCAACCGTCGTTGTTGAAATCACCACTCACACAATCCACAGACCTTCCGGAACCATCGACGCCCGCTTGCCCGGCGATGTTGGTAAATGTGCCATCGCCATTGTTATGAAAAAGTATGTTGCGCTCGTAACAGCTGGCGACATAAATATCGAGAAAACCATCATTGTCGTAGTCAGCTGTTGTGGAGCCCTGGCCGAAGACATCGCATTCCAATCCTGCGCGCCCGGCAATATTGGTAAATGTTCCATCACCGTTGTTGCGCCACAAGCGAAAAAGCTTGTAGAACGCACGACTGACAAACATATCCAGATCACCATCGTTATCAAAGTCCAACCACAAGCCGACATGGTTATTGGCATCGTTGCCCAATCCCGCTTCCTGAGTCACATTTTAAAGGTCCCGTCTCCTTTGTTTTTAAATAATGCATGCCGGCTGTCATCCCAATTCGATACGTATAAATCGATAAAACCATCCCTGTTGTAATCTCCCCAGGAGGCGATGAGTCCGTTGCCAAAATCTTCGACACCTGCAGCCTTCGTCACATCTGTAAAAGTTAGATCGCCATTGTTTCGGTAAAACTGACTCGCTCTGCCTGCTGTCAGGTAGACATCGAGGTCGCCATCGTTGTCATAATCAGCGACAGACATGCCGCGAATACGCTGATCCGTGCGTTTATTGAGGCCGGCTGCTGTGGCAATTTCATCAAAATGGCCATTTCCCCGGTTAATGAACAGAAAATTTCTGGCTGTTTTTACCGTAAAGCCAATGTCCAACAAATCATCATTATTGAAATCCATGAGGGCCGAACTGTGTCCGTAGGAAGGCCTTCACCGGCAACACCATAAATGGCAGCGACTTCCCTGAATGAAACTGGGGCTTGTGAAACGAGATTGGATGTGAGAAAAACAGAGAAATAGAAAGAAATAAATTGCGGTTCGTGAGGACAGGTCGCATGATCACCTCCCAGAAATTTAGCCCCTGATTGCAAGAGATGCGCTCAGAAATTCATTCTGGTGCGCTTTTTTGAATACTGCTAAAGAGAAGAGTTAAAACATACTTATGCTTGTATAAAGTTACAAGGCATTTTTACGAACCAGATGGAAAAAATAGTTATGGCCTTTGGCATTTTTTCGATCGCAACCTGTGCTTTCGAGGAACCTGGCACGTATTCCTCTGCAAATTCAGGGATGTATGGATTGAAGTGAAAGTGACTTTGACAAAATTTAAATTGAAGTATTTCTATCCATTTTGCGGTTAAAACAACAAGTTTCCCCTGACTGCATGCTATTGACAGGGCATTGATCCCGAGAGATAAGCACAAATTTCCAAATACCACTTGACGAAACAATTGATTTGCGATGCAATAAACTGTATCTTCCACACACACAAATTTTTCATATCGGGGAAATTCACGCAGGAGGATTAATTGCATGCCCCACAAGAGCATGAAAATTAGCAAATCGAAATGGAAATGCGTTCTTCTTTTTCATTTTTCCTTACTTCCGTTGCGTTCTCCCAGGAGACAGATCGCCCTAAAATCGGCCTGGTGCTTTCCGGTGGCGGAGCACGAGGTTTCGCCCATATCGGTGCTTTAAAATGTTGGATTCCTGCAAATTCCCATCGATTATATCGTTGGTGCGAGCATGGGTGGTATTGCTGGCGCGCTCTATTCCATTGGCTACAGCGGACACGACCTGGAACACATCGTTCACAAAACCGATTGGAACGAAATCTTTTCCGACATTCCCCGCAGAACGGAATTGCCCTACCTCGTGCGTAAAGAAACAGGCAAATTCCAACTCGTCTTTGGTTTGGATGGGGTGAAACCTGTCATTCCCAGTGGAATAATTTATGGCCAAAAGGTTTCGCTGTTGTTCTCGAGCTTGACTTTTCCATACGAAAGCATAACCGATTTTGATAAGTTGCCCATCCCCTACCGTTGTGTTGCGGTGGATCTGGTCACAGGAAATCAGGTGATTTTAAAAAGCGGCTCCCTGGCCAAAGCAATGCGGGCAACAATGGCCATTCAACCGTTTTCACACCGGTGGAGTACGGCGATTCCCTGCTCATCGACGGTGGATTCTCCAATAATTTACCCATAAATATCGCAAAAGAAATGGGAGCAGACATCGTTATTGCTGTGGATGTTGAGAGCCCGCTGAAAAAACGCAAGCAGCTCGGCACTGTGCTGTCCGTTCTTGAACAGACGATTGGTTTGCTCGGACTGGAACAACGCCGAAGAAACGAAAAGTTAATCGATATCCACATACGACCGGATCTGGAGCATTCACCCCGGAGATTTTGATGACGATCAGATCGTAAAGATAATTCAACGAGGGTGTATCGCTGCCCAGGACAACGTGGAACAGCTCCTCAAGCTGAAAGAGAAGTATCACCTCCACCGAATGCAGGAACCGGGTATCACTGCCCTGGCGAACAAACAACCAAGAATTTATGACCTGCAAATCACCGGGCACACTGCCATCCCCTTCAGTTTATCTACCAACAATTGCACATAAAACCAACGGACCGTTTGGATTTATCGTTTTAAAAGACCGCATAGCGGAGATGAAATCTTCCGGTTATTTTGAAAATGTTTCCTATGAAATTGTGCCCCTGTCAGAAAGCGATATCCGGCTTATCATCCATGTGAAAGAAAAACAAAAGCCGATGATTTTTGGCATCACCATAGAGGGCAACGACGTACTTCCATTTACTTTTATTTATCAATTATTGGGCGTGCAACCCGGCAATAAGCTGGACACCGAGGCCCTGAACAGCCGGATAATGGAACTGTACGGCCTGGGTTATTTCGAGTACATCAAATACGAGGTCGAGCCCATTGGCGAAAACAAAGTCACCCTGAAGCTGGAGATCAAGGAATTGCCGACGCAGCGGATGCGGGTTGGTTTGCGTTACGATGATTTTCACAAACTTGTGGGGATTGTCAACGTTCTCGGAGTGAACTGGCTGATTCCGGGTCTGCGCTTTGAAGAAGAACTGCAATTTGCCGGACTGGTGAACTACAACAGCAAAATCTATTACCCGACCCGTACGATCAGCATGCCTGTCTATCCCCTGCTCAACTTTGGTTTCAAGGATATTCCCACCAATATTTACGATGGTGGCGGCGGCGATCTCATCGCCAGTTACAAAAACCGGTCAAGTTATATTGGGGTCGGCTCTGGCTTGCTGTTTAAAAATGTTTTAATGCAGAGATCGAATACCAGCACGAATACATGAATGTCACACCGAACATTGCATTCTCCGATCCGTCTATTTTTCCCACCTGGAAGCATGAATTGCGCAAAGTGCAGGCGTCCATGACCATTGACAAGCTGGATGATGTGCTGCTACCGAGAAGCGGATTTGATGTCGAAGTTATTACGAAGGCAGTTTTAAAGAATTGCATTCGGATTTGAATTACGCCTTATTTTCCACTGCTGCAAATATTTATCACACATTTCACCAGCGGCATACAACGCGATTCTTTGCTTACTGGGGCACGACGAAAACAGTCCCAATTTACAAATACCTGAACCTCGGAAAACCTGAATATTTTATCGGTCTGGACTACGACCAGCTCTTCGGTACGCAAATCGGCATTCTGCGTTTCGATTACCGCTACCAATACAAAAAGGATATCTTCTTTAAACTCATGGCGAATATCGCCCACAACCTGGAATATGATTCGGGTCCGATTATACTCCATCCCTACAATGTGACGGGATTTGGAGTTGGTGTAAAATTGCTGTCGCTGGTAGGGCCAATCGAAGTGATCTTTAGTCACGGAGACAAGGTGTTCATCGGAGAGCGCAAGAAGCAGAATTTGGTGTATTTTGTTTTGGGGTATAAGTTTTAATTTTTATCGATCAAATTCCTCAATCCAAAGTAAACTCCCAGGCACAGAAAAAGTCCCGACTTTTATCCGGTGGGCAGGCGATGCACTTTGTTTTGATGCGTTTATCCACTGTTTTGGCGAACTGGCTGAATTCGATAATACCAACTTGTTTGCAGGGGAAATCCGGCAGATTTTTTTTGCCGACGCGTTTTTGCACCCGACATTCGACCATGCGAAATATCAGGGTATTTTCATCAGGCCACTCAATTTCCTGTTTGTTAATCGCTGCATATAATCGGTATTGAAAAGCCTGTTCCAGAGCCTTTAAACCACCGTCAGATGGAATGGCGAAAGTTTGCATTATGCGTCGTGCTTCGGAGACCGCAAATCGCTCCCACGATTTCGCGTCAACTCCATCGCTGTTTCCATGCCATACTTTTCTTCTGCCGCTAAAACCAGCAGCCATCATGGGCGAGCCAATTTTTGGCGTAAACATCAATGAGTTTGAGCAAATTTTCGCGGGAAAGATTTTGGATATGATCCATGGTAATCCTTTTTTATTCTGCTTTATTTATGCGATGCTCCAAGTGAGCGATGGGGCTGTGTCAAAACTTGTAACGCGACATTCATGTTGCCCTCCTTGAGGACCAAGCTTTCGACATAAATGTCGAGTTACAGTCAGTAAATCATGTTTTGACTCAGCCCCAATATTGGGACTTACGAATAAAACACCATGCAGAGATTAGCAAAAATTACGCCTTCCTTTTCAAAAGAAAAACAAAAGGCAATGACAAAAACGCCGCCCAGGCGCACAGTTGAAATGTACTTTCAAGTCCCAATCGATCACCCGAAATACCTACGGCTAACGCCATGACCGAACTCAATGTAAAGTTGAGGGTCATATAGATGCCGTTAACAAATGCCGGTCTTTCGGTGTTTGTATCCTGAACAAGCGCCAGGATGACCGGTCCGGAGGCAAAAACAACAAAACCGAGGAGAATTAAAAGTGGTATCATCAGCACCTTGTTGGCAGTGACGAATGCGAACATGAGAAAAGGGCTGGTCACCGCGAGAATGAGCAGCATCGTGCGGTGACTGATTTTATCGGCGATGAAACCGGTGAGAAAAACACCACCCGCACCCGCAGGTTGTATGATGGACAAGGAAATGCCGGCAACCCACAGCGACTCTCCCCTGCTAGCCAGATAGGTCGGCAGATAAAGCGTTAAGGCGGATTTCATCGCTGCCCGAAAAAATTGGTAAGCTGAAATTGCGATAAAAAATGGCACAAGCCGCCTAATGGTGGCACCGGCGTTGGTTTTGTTATTCTTATTATTCCGGCTGATCGGTTGAATATCTTTCAACTTAAAATAGAGAATGGCAGAAGCCAGCACGCCCACAGGCATGGTGCGAAAGGATCCTTCCAGCCCCACAACGACATTGCAGCGGTAATAATGAGCGGTCCCAAGGTTCTCGCCAATTCACCACCGAACATGAAATAGCTCATGCCCGCGCCTGTTTTTTCGGCGGAAAGGTGTTTGATCATCACTGGAGCAGGCACGTGGAACAACGTCGAGCTGATGCCGCTGACAAACAGCAAAATGAACAAGATCAGATACGAAGGCGATAATCCCACCAAACTCATGAACAGGGCTGTAAAACCCGGTGTCCAGATAACGATGTATTTCACACACATTTTGTCGGCGAGCAAACCGATGAAAGGATTAAATAAGGAGGATTTTTCGCACAACATCCAACAAGCCAACCAGGGAAAGCGAGAGACCAAGTTTGGCGATGAGCAGAGGCAACATGGGTGCAAAAAATGCGGAATAGGTATCGTTAATTAAATGCCCGAATGAGATAGTGACAACTTTCCCCGTCTGAAATTTATCAGCCAATGCTTAATTCCTTTATAAGGCTTAATTTATAATTACCATGATTGGGGCAGTGTTAAAACATGGTTTTAGTGCATAAATTTACGAGTTTTTGAATACTTGAAAACAGGCGGAGCAAAGCGACCGCCTGTCAATTCCCCTTCTGGAAGGGGTGGGCCCGTGAGGGCTCGGGGTAGGTAAGTTTTGAGCACAGCGCTTGCGTAAATTATCAAGAGTTGCTCAGAACCCACCCCTGATCGCGAAAAACCGCTTCGCTTTTTTCGCTGATCTGTCCCCTCCCGAGAGTGGACTTTGAAAAGCAAAATTCAGCGTTTTGTGTTTTAATACAGCAAAGTTATGTTTTGACTCAGTCCCATCGACAATTTTCAATAACGCATAAATAATCCAGGTTATATGACTATTTTTAAAAGCGTTGTAGCTTCTTCAACTCGCATCTATGCTTCATTTAATGATCGCAGCGATTCGCACCAGCCTGCAGTTGGTCGCTTAAAAAGTTTTCAACGAGCTTCGTAGGCGATTCTGCATTCACACCCGTGTACACCTCGATGTTATTTTGCGCAAAAAGTTGTAAAGCCTTCTGCCCCATGCCACCGGAGAGGACGACATTTACACCCAATTGTGCGAGGAACTGTGGATAAACACCGGGTTGATGCGCCGGAGGATCAATAATTTCTTCGCTAATCACTTTAGAATCATCGGCTTCTATGATGGCAAATTTTTGGCAATGGCCAAAATGCGTGCATAATGTCCCGTCGATGGTCGGGACAGCAAAACGTTTGTTCATACGCGTTCTCCTTGTGTCACATAGTGTCAACACTGACGAGACTATTGAAAAAGGGATAAACCGGACGTTGAGCTTGCCAGCACTGAGTAAAGTCGAAGTGCCGAAACGCCCGCTTCCACGCTCGAATTCGGGCCCTTCGGCAAGCTCAGGGCCCGAATTTGCATGTTTTTCGACAGTCTCGGGGCTGTGTCAGAACATCAATAGAACGAAGGCGTCCCGCCGAGTGAAACGTGCGTTACGCTCAGCGAGGACGCTTTCGCTCTATGAAAATTGATGTTTGGGTCAAAAATAATGTGTTTTGACACAGCCCCAGTGTTCTTTTTATTTTTTCATGGTATTTTTGACACCACCTTATTCTTCGTTCTTCATGAAATCTTCCGCAGTGTCTTCGAAATGAGTCGAGCCGCATGCCGGGCAATCTGGTTTTTTTCTGTGGGCTGGCCCGAGCCGTTCGTTGCCACAATCACGGCAGCGGTGGAAGGTGTTGGCAAATTCAATGTTGCCGCCACCTATGGTCAGCTCCATGCCATCGATAATTGCCGTGGCGATTTTGTGTCGCGTTTTTTCAATAAGGCGGGTGAATGTTGGCCGTGAAATAGCCATTTTTTCCGCTGCCTGTGCGTGGTTCAAACCCTGATAATCCGCCAAACGCAACGCTTCATATTCATCAATACTCATGGAGATGGTTTTCAATTGTCGCCTCGGGATGCCGCAAGGCTTGAAATGTTGAAAACTCGGTGGTTCTTCTATTCTTCTTTTTCGATACGGCTTTCGCATGACGTTCCTATTTATGAACATATGTTCATTTTGAGATGAATAATAACAAGCCTATGGTCATTTTGCAAGGTATTTTTTAGGACAGGGGAAGAAGCTTTAGGCAGGAATTGGGAGAGTTGAAGCAACAAGGTGCGACGCACTTTCTCCCGGAATGTGCAGCAGGTTCAACATTGTGCAGTTCTTTCAGAATGAAGTGCGTCGCACCTTTCCTTTTTTTGGCGTCATGCCGGGTTCGATGCTTTTTATCGAATCCCGGCATCTTTTTGTACGAGGCAGGCACCCGGGGATTCCGGTATGCCGAAAAGCAGGCCACCGAGCTGAAAGCCGGCGAAGCAAAATGACTTCCTATGGACGATGCCATCGTCACTTCGTGCAGATTTAATGATTTGCATTCTGAACAGTGTTTAAACCAACGGAGGCTGAGCATGCCGAAGCCGGACCAGGTTCCACCCTCATGCGTTGACAGTACTCAGTGCAGAAAAGCTCTGTGACCGGTTGGGTTCACAGGTGCGACGCACTTTCTCCCGGAATGTGCAGCAGGTTCCACAAAGTGCAGTCCTTTCGGCGTGAAGTGCGTCGCACCTTTCGTTTTTTGGGCAGTCATGCCGGGTTCGATGCTTTTTATCGAATCCCGGCATCTTATTGTACGAGGCAGGCACCCGGGGATTCCGGTATGCCGAAAAGCAGGCAACCGAGCTGAAAGCCGGCGAAGCAAAATGACTTCCTGTGAACAATGCCGTCATCACTTCGTGCAGATTTAATGATTTGCAGTTCGGAGTCTGTAAAAAAACCACGGAGGCTGAGCATGCCGAAGCCGGACCAGGTTCAACCCGGGTACGTCGGTCGTGCTCAGTGCAGATAAGCTCTGCAACCGGTTGGGTTCACAGGTGCGACGCACTTTCTCCCGGAATGTGCAGCAGATTCAACATTGTGCAGTCCTTTCGGCGTGAAGTGCGTCGCACCTTTCGTTTTTTTGGCAGTCATGCCGGGTTCGATGCTTTTTATCGAATCCCGGCATCCCTTTGTACGAGGTAAGTACCCGGGGATTCCGGTATGCCGAAAAGCGGGCAACCGAGCTGAAAGCCGGCGAAGCAAAATGACTTCCTATGGACGAAGCCATCGTCACTTCGTGCAGATTTTATGATTTGCAGTTTGGAGGCTGTAAAAAACCAACGGAGGCTGAGCATGCCGAAGCCGGACCAGGTCCCACCCTCATACGTTGACAGTACTCAGTGCGGAAAAGCTCTGTAAACGGTTGGGTTCACAGGTGCGACGCACTTTCTCCCGGAATGTGCAGCAGATTCAACATTGTGCAGTCCTTTCGGCGTGAAGTGCGTCGCACCTTTCCTTTTTTTGGCGTCATGCCGGGTTCGATGCTTTTTATCGAATCCCGGCATCTTTTTGTACGAGGCAGGAAACCGGGGATTCCGGTATGCCGAAAAGCAGGCAAGCGAGCTGAAAGCCGGCGAAGCAAAATGACTTCCTGTGGATAATGCCGTCATCACTTCGTTCAGATTTTATGATTTGCAGTTCGGAGTCTGTAAAAAACCACGGAGGCTGAGCATGCCGAAGCCGGACCAGGTTCAACCGGGCACGTCGACTTTGCTCAGTGCAGACAAGCTCTGTAACCTGTTGGGTTCACAGGTGCGACGCACTTTCTCCCGGAGTGTACACCAGATTCCACAATGTGCAGTCCTTTCGGCGTGAAGTGCGTCGCACCTTCCCACTATTGCACCTCCCCCCACCCACCCTGCTCCATTTTTAGTGAATTTACGCCGTGCCTGTGCCGCTGAAGTGGGCGATGATCTGTGCGATGCGCTCCGTGCCGGGGATGCCAACCTGCTGACCGAGCTGCAGCGCCTGCTGCAGCAGTGGCAATCCCTGTTTTTTGTTGCCGAGCTGGCACAGGAGAATACCAAGGTCTCTCAGTTCATCAAAAATATCATACGGGCGTTGTGTTTCCTGCGCGAGTAGCAATGCCTTTGAAAATGAGGCGACTGCCTGCTTATAATCTTCGTTCTGTTTGGCGATATGGGCCATATTATGCAATGTCGCAATCATGCCGCTTTTATCGCCGATTTGTTGTTGAATCGCAAGCGATTGTCCGTAATACTTAAGTGCTTTTTCATTGTCTCCCCATGATCTGTATACCCTGCCAATATTATTCAGTCGCCTCGCCGCTGCCTTTGTTGCCGCGCAAGCGATTTCAAGACACGACGCTGTGTCGCTGTCGCCTTTCGCATAATAGATTTGGCTGATATTATTCAGCGTCTTGCCTTCACCGCTTTTATCACCGATTTGTTGGCTTATGGCAAGCGATTGCTCAAGACACGAAAGCGCTGTGTCGCTGTCGCCTTTCGCATAATAGATTTGGCTGATATTATTCAGCGTCGTGCCTTCGCCGATTTGCTGTTTATCACCGATTTGTTTGTTGAATCAGCGTCGTGCCTTCGCCGCTTTTATCACCGATTTGTTGTCTTATGGCAAGCGATTGCTCAAGATACGAAAGCGCGGTGTCGTAGTCGCCTTTCGCATCATAGATTTGGCTGATATTATTCAGCGTCGTGCCTTCGCCGCTTTTATCACCGATTTGTTGTCTTATCGCAAGCGATTGCTCAAGATACGCAGTGTCGTAGTCGCCTTTTGCATCATAGATTTGGTGTCGTAGTCGCCCCGTGCTTTGAAAATTTGGCTGATATTATTCAGCGTCGTGCCTTCGCCGCTTTTATCGCCGATTTGTTGAAGAGTGATGAGATTCTTTTGGTAGATTTCTAACGCACTATCTAAATTTCCTAGTAAATGCAACGATCGACCAAGCTCATTTAAAGCCTTCGTTGACATTGCATCAGCATTCTGCTGATAGCATTGTAAAAGCATTGTAAAACCCTCACGAAAGCGCTGGTTATCGACAAGTCGGGCCCCTAAATCAGCACGCAGGATAAAAGCCTCTTGAACCAAGTCGGCCTGTTCAAAATGGGAGATGGCAAATAAATCATCAGTGATAAGCCGGGTTACGTGTTCACCGAAATAGCGCCAGATTCTGGCAAGCGCTGCGTGGGCGTCCTTTTCCTCTGCAACGGACAGCCGGATATTTTTTTGCAGCAGTTCGCGCACCAGTGGCGGGGTGAAATAAAAGAGCAAGCCGAACGGGTGCGGACTGGGCTGCAGCAAGGTCAGGCTGGTGCAGCGGTCGAGTAAGGCTGAGGCTTTTTTGCCGTGCCACAGGGCTGTGGCGGCATCTTCCGGCACCAGGTTTTCCTCCAACGCCATTTTAGCGAGGAATTTTTGTTCCTCTTCCGCAAGCAGATCGAGCAGGTGGTTAAACAACAGATTTTGTTGCATATGTTGCACAACCTGTTGCGTCGCCACTTCCGCTGTTTTCGTTTTCTCTTTTTCGTAGGCCTGTTTCAGGGCGTTCCAGCCGCTGTGGCTCATGGCCGTGCTGTCGGCGCCGTCACGCGCCTGGCCGAGCAGGCAGGCGCACCACTCCAAACTGCGGAAATTACCGCCCAGGGTGGTGTAAATATCCTTTTTCACTTCTGGTGTCACCTCGAGCGGCCAGTCCCAGTTGCGCAGCAAACGCAAAATATCGCCCTGGCTGGCGTCGCCGAGGGGTGCCGGTGTGGTGTGGGCGCGCACGCTTTCGCTGCTTATGGGGTGGCGGCAGGTGAGCACCGTGTGTGTATTCGGCTGGCTGATGAGCAGGGTAACCAGATCGCCGAGTTCGCTAAAATCCGGCAAAAATTCCATGGGCGCCAAAGCGAGGGCATCTTCCAGGTTATCCAGAATAAAAATGCAGGTTAATTCCGGAACCAACGCATGCACATACAAGGAAACCACCTGCATAGGCTCACTGGCCGCCTGTTTTTGTTTTTCCTCAATGACCACGTTGTGAGCGGTACAAGCCTGTTGCAATTGCTCAATCAATGTTTCCAGTTCAAAGGGCGGCGCCAGGGTAAAAATGGCGGTGTCCGCTTTTTCCCGTTGCAGGCGCAGGGCAAAATGCCCCGCCAGCGTGGTTTTGCCGACGCCGCCAATGCCATGAATTAGCAAGTGCGGATTGCGTCCGCTGGCCCAGGGGCGGTAATGCTCGCGGATAAAACGCCGCCGGCCAATAAAGCCCTGGCTGCGGAAAGGTATCTGCCCGATCTGTATATCGCGCACATGTTGTCGCGCCGGTATTTTTTCGCTGCTGCCGTTGTTCCAGTTCAGATCTTCCAGCGAGGAGTGCAGCACCGGAATGCTCCATTGCAAACCGTCGTCTTTCAAAGCCGCCCGTGCCCGTGCCATGGCGGCATCGAGGGGCATATCCTGCAGCAACGCCTGGTACAGCGCCACGGCAAATTTTGTCGCGCTGCTATCCGCCACTGAAAGCTGCATGCCGATCACGTTAGCAAAATTGGCAGCGTGCATGCGTGAGGCAAAGGAGGCTATGCCATCGCGGGAATCAAAATCGGCGGTCTGGCAGGCGGAAAGCACCAGCAGCGGTGGGCGGTTTTGCGCATTTTGGAAGCAGACCGCCAGCTCCTCCGGACTCACTGCCCGGGCATTGCCTGTCTGCTCGTCTTCAAAATGCAAGGCCGGTGGTCGCTTTTCTTCGTGGGTGAGGAGATCGATTTCGCCACGGTTGCCATGCATGCTGAAATGCACAACGTGGTAGGTGTGACTGCCAAGCCAACGCTCCAGGGTGCTCAAACGGCCGTCTTCGGCAATATCAAGAACGACGGTTCCGGCAGTAATGGCCTCATCCAAAGCCGCTTCAATTTTGTTGATTTCGCCTTCGTAGTCCAACCGCACTTTTTCGGGATCAAGATCCTCCGGTGCGCTGATAAACAGCAAAATGCGCAGCGGTTTTGGCGGCAGGTTGCGCAACTCTTTGCTGAACTTTCGCGTGCGGCGGACAAAAGCAATATCGGGATTGTGCGCGAGCAGGCCAAGTTTCGGATCGGCGTGGGCAGCCACTTCCCACGGCAGACTTTGGATCGTTTCGTCGCCGGTGATGTTGAGTTGCAGAAATTCAGTGTTGAGGACAGCGTCTTCGAGTTTTTCTTTGAACGCTTCTGCGCCCCCCTCGACACAATCGAAAAGCGCCGCGCCAAGCGTGCCGGCAAGCTCGTTGAAAGTGTGCGCGAACTTTTTCCCACGGCGTTCTTTGTCGGCAGCGGATTCTTTGCTTTCCGGCCGCTGCTCGAGCATGTCCTTAAATTCTTTGGTCAAACGAACGGCGCTACGGCGCTGGTTATCGTCCAGCTGTGGAGAAATGGTGATTGGCAAGGCATTACGCATGGCGCCCCCGAGGTGTTATTGTTCCTGGGATTTGGTACCCCGATAAGTGGTCATTTTATGGGTCATAAATTTCGGCACTTGTATGATATTCGGCTTTTCGCAATAGGGACAATTGACAGCGATTTCCACAGGCGAGTCGTCCTTCGCTTCCTGGTCGGAACGGGCATGGAAAATTTTTTCGCAGTGGGCACATTCCACTTTGAGGATCTTCGGTTCGGGCATTTTATCTCCTGAGATGGATAATTTTAATGAATAAATATGCCGTTCGATGTAGTCGTTTTGATTTATGGCGGAAAGTTTAGCCAGTCAATTCCCCTTTTGGAAGAATTGGGCCCGACAGTTGCGTACATAAATTTGACTCAGTACTTGCGTTACATTATCAAGTGTTGTGCAGAACAGATCCTTGTCCCAGCTTTTTTCGCTGATCTGTCCTCCGATGGACTTTGCAAAAAAATTCAGATACAGCATTTTTATGTTTTGATTCAGCCCTGGTTGTATTATGAAGCTGGAACAATAGATTTCACCGCACAACCAAGTCCGGCAATGAATGCCAGTGCTGAAAACACCAGAAACCACCATTTCACACGGTGGGATTTGGTGAGGCTGCGGGCAATATCCGCAGGGGAATTATTAATGTGTTTGTATGGCAAAGGCACGATGGTAGCCACCGCAAAAACGATGGTAAAACCCCAGAGAATAATCGGGAGATATGGCGCGTCGACGGGTGTGGTGACATCCGTTTTTATTTTGAACTGCAAAACCGCGAGATACAAACCAGCCACCACACCGACGGAGGTAATGAGTTGTTTGGCAGCATCGCTCATGCGTCCAAGTCCGGCTACGAATTCTTCGCGTTCCGCCTGCAAATAGAACAGCTCAATTTCACTGGCTTTACGGCCTTTAATGGGTTCTGTATTATCCGCCATGAAATCCCCTTTGGCTTAAGGTGAAATTTGGAAAATCAATCAGATTTATTATAGATGAAATCGTTCTTTAAATATTTTCACATCGAGCAGTTCTTCATCAGTAGGTGCAAAAGATTCTAAAAATTCGAAATACTCGATCAATGACATAGTCAGGTTAGTTTCAAATTCCTTTTCTAAATCTGCACCTTTTTTATCCCAAAATAACTTCATTTTTTGATCTTCAGTTTTGAAAACCGGTGATTTCTTCATAGTATTTTTCCATATTCTGTGACTTCAAAACTTCCTTCAAAGTTAAATTGTCGATGGCCTTTTGCTTCAGCATTTCACGAATGTCCGCGAACTCCTTAAATTTGCGTGAAGAATCGTTTTTAACGGCAAATAATTTCATAGTTACTAAATGTTTCGGACTCACTGTTTTTAACGATAAATCTCCCATAATTAACTTAGGGGAAGCAGCTGAAAAAAGGATATTCGCTGTTTGCTCATCAACATAAACAAGATCAATTCTAGTTTTTCCAAACGAATGAAAGTGATTCGAAAATCCCTCACTGCAGTGCAATGTTTGAAATCCAATTTTCTCCAAATAGGACACAATTTTGTTCTGATGTTTTTCCTGGACAAGGAAATCAATGTCTTTTGTTGCCCTTGTATAACCGTAGGCGTGCAATGCAAAAGCCCCAATCAAGGCATAGTCGATACTTTCATTCTCAAAAAAAGTAGTGAGGATTTTGAATTGATCTTGCAGTTTCATTTTATTTTAGCCATGAATCCAAACGAATTGAATATTATTTTTAAAAAGCCTTTTATTTCGAAATCTCAGGAGTATGAGTTACATTATTATCAAAACAAACTCAATTGATTCTCATTATACCCGCGCTTCTTGCGTCGCTTCGGCATTTGTGTCGCTTGTTCGTAGGCTTTGAGCTGCTCTTCGATGTCGGCCAAATAAGGTGAGGGAGCAAGTTCCAGCATCTTCCCGAAGATCCGTCGCTTTTTCGCGCGCAGGAGATAAAGCTGGTTCTTCGCCCGCGTCATGCCAACGTAAAACAACCGGCGTTCTTCGTCGCTGTCCCCTTGCATGTCGTTGAGATTCAGTGGGAGCAGTTTGTTTTCGCAACCAGTTATGAAAACCACCGGAAATTCCAAACCTTTGGCCGCATGTAAGGTGAGCAGGGAAACGCGTTCGCTCTGCGCTTCCACCGCGTCTTCGTTGCGTTGCAGCATCAGGTAATCGAGAAAGTCGCCCATGATTTTGCGGTTGCGGGCAATGCGCAACAGGCGTTCCCAGTTGCGGGTGAGTTCTTTGTTGCCGGTGAATTTATCCTGCCAGCTTTGCAAAACGAGAATGTGCTGTATGGCAGCGATCAGGCCGTTTTCCTGCATTTTTTGCTCGAGCTGATTGAGTTCCTGCAAAAATTCTTTCATTTTCCCGCGTGCCTTTGCGGCATCTGCGAAAATCTTCAGTTCTTCACGGCCAATGAGAATTGTGTTCCCTGAACACAATTCTTCAAGTAAGCGAATCCCCTGTTCACCAATGCCTTTCACAACGAATTGCAACACATTTCCAGCAGCTTCCAGGCTAACGGATTCGTGGTTGGCAAGGCGTAACATCGTCAAAATTTCTGCAACACCGGTGCAGGCGATCAGTGGTTTTTCACCAGCAACCTGGTAGGGAATGCCGCTGCGGTCGAAGGCTTCTTCGAGGGCGTTTTTCTGTGTGTGCAGGCGATAAAGGACGGCAATATCCCCAAAACTGCGCTCTGCTTCCATCTCGCTGGCAGCCCGCCCGGAGTCGTGGCTGAACATGCTGGTGCCGCCGACCATTTTTTCAATCTGGTGCACGACGTATTCCGCTTCGGCTTTTTCTGTGGGTGATTCGTGAATAATCAATCGCCCCTGCGTATAAATTTTTGCGGTCAGCGGGGGCACCTGCATGCGTTTTGCCTTGTCCATGACCTGACAGGAGGCGGAGAGAATATTGGCCGCAGAGCGGTAGTTTTCCGACAATTCCAGCACGCGGGCGTTGGGAAAATCCTGAGGGAAACTGTTAAAATAAGAGACATCCGCGCCACGGAATCCATAAATCGCCTGGTTGGGGTCACCAATCGCAGTGAGCAGAACACCGTTTTGCACGAGCTGCTTCAGCAACGCATGTTGTACCGGGTTGATATCCTGGTATTCATCGACAAAAATAAAGCGGAACGATGCCTGGGTCATCTCAAGAAGTGTGCTGTTCGCGCGCAGCAGTCGCAGGGTTTCCAGCAGCAAATCATCAAAATCGAGGAGATTTTTGGCTCGTAAAAAGGAATTGTATTCCTGGACTTCGATAGGATTACCATCATCCAGAGATAGAGCGAAGGCGTCCCGCCGAGAGGAATGCTCGTGTTTACCTGAGTTTTGAGTGCGTTGTCCTCGGCGAGACGTCTTCGGACTAGAAATAAGGGATTTATCCGTTATACCCTGAGCTTTCCACAAACTGATGTCTTCAATGCGTTTCTGGCGTTTTGAAGCGCTCAATTCTGTCCATCCACGCTTGCAAAGCGCCTGAATCTCCTCGCTTGTCGCAACGGAAAAATTCTCGGGTAATCCCGCTTCAGCAGCATGCTGCCGGAGAAAGTGCAGGCAGAAACTGTGAAAGGTGCCAATGGTCATGCTGTCCACTTCTTCGGGCATGCGGTGGCGTAGCCGGTCCTTCATTTCGTCAGCAGCGCGATTGGTGAAGGTCAGCGCCAAAATATCTTCTTCGGCGGCAAAACATTGCGCCACGTGGGCGATTCGGTAGGTTAACGTGTGGGTCTTGCCCGTTCCCGGCCCCGCAATGATCAGCAGATGGCTGCCCATGTGGGTTACGGCGCGCCACTGTGCTGCATTCACGTCTTCCGGCAGTTGAGCGCCAAGCTGCAAGTCGTTGACGACCGGCGTATGCAATGGACGGGATTCTCCCTCTGCATCGCGTATAAAATCCATGCTGTGCGTGCGCTGCTCATACAATTTTTGATTGAAATGATAAAGATAATTTCGCACTGGTCGTATCTCCTCAGCTTTTATTGCAGGCTCAGATTCGGTTATTTCACCTGAATCAAAGTTTATTCGCGATTCCTCTTTTTTTTTCGTTGGCTTAATTCCGTCCTGACCGGTAATGAAAGTTGATTGGCGAGTGATATCCTGCCGTTCATCGTCGCTGAATATCTTGATCACCCCAAATTCACCATCATAACCCGCAGCGATATTCACATCGCCACTGCGCATGCGACGAATTGCCTCGCTGACAACCGGGCCACCGGCTTTTGCAATATCTTCCAGCGGTGCCTCCTGCAGAATAAACATTTCATTACCGATTTTGTGCACCATCCGGTTAAAAATTTCCTGAACTGTTTTCGTAGCCGGTCCTTTTTGTTCCGCTTCAGCAATGATTTCAGGCAACGGAATCAGACTGAAATATGGCCGGGACCGAGGCGATTTGATGCCATCATCACGATCGGCCAACTCTTCCACCCGCGACATCACACCGACGACGACTGGTTTACCACATTGGGGACATAAACCCTTATGCTCTTCCGTTTCACGAGGGTGCATGCGCATATCGCATTTACGATGACCGTCGAAGTGGTATTTTCCTTCTTCCGGAAAAAACTCGATGGTGGAAACCAGCCCTTTGTTCTGCGGATTTTTCATGGCATCGTAGATGGCATAATAGGATAAATCGGTTTCGAAAACCGTCGCTTCGCGTCCCAGTTTTTGCGGGCTATGGGCATCAGAATTGGAAATGAGAATATAGGGATCGAGCTGGCTTAAACGCCAGTTCATCAAGGGATCGGAAGAAAGTCCGGTTTCAACTGCGAAGATGTGCTCCGTTAAATCACCAAAACAGTCCGACATGCGATCGAAACCGCCTTTTGAGCCCAAGGCACTGAACCATGGGGTCCAGATGTGTGCAGGTACGAGAAAAGCATGGTCATCCGCTTCCAAAGTAATCTCCAGCAAATCGCGGGAATCGAGGCCAAGAATTGGCCGTCCATCCGAGTGAATATTGCCGATGGCGTCGAGTTTGGCCTGAATCGTAAGCGCGGCTTCAAAGTGGGGAGCGAAAAGAATGTTATGGATTTTGCGGACTTTATCGAGGCGTTTGTAAATGTTGGAAATTTCCACGGTGAGCATGAAACGGACTGGCGCGGCGCAAGCAGCGGGCACTTCCGGCTGGGTCGTTTGCAGAAATTCATCTTTCAGTTTAAACAAACCCTCTTCTGCCGGTTCCAGCTTCTCCTGCAATTCTTTCAACCAGCCGGGATGCACGAAATCGCCGGTACCAACGATATCGATCCCTTTGATTTGTGCCCATTTTGCCAGGTGCTCGAGATTGAGATTTTTGCTTGTTGCCCGTGAATAGTAAGAATGCAAATGCAGGTCAGCGATTATTTTCATGGTGGCCGCAAAGTTTGAGATGCGTAACTGTTTAGCTCGGTCTTGAGAGAAACGGCCCCTGAGCTTGCCGATGGATCTGTTTCTTTCATGAACGGAGCACGCTCCAGCTTCGACAGGCTCAGCATCCGCTTGGTAGCTCAACTTTCGCTTGGTGCTCAGCGTCGGCCTGGTGGCTAAACAATTACTGAGAAACACTATTAACTGTTTGCTTTTATTTACATTATTCCGTTAAAACACAATAGAAATTGCACGGATTAATTGCAAGCAGAAAGTCAAATCGAATTGCTGTTTTGAATTTTTTTTTACAAATTATTCACCTTTGAGAGCCTTGCGCAATAAACTGTCTGCATATTTCTTTTGTTTAGCATTTGCCCACGGGTACTTTTCCTGTGGCAGCTTAGCATTCATAAATTCAATAGTCTTTGCGACTTCGGCCAGATCGCCTTCACGGGAATAAAAATCGGCCAGCAGCATAAAACCGGCACGGTAATTCTGATACATCGAATGGAGCTCGTCGATATATTGAAACCGTTTATCATTCACGCCCTCATAAGTGTACGTTTCAAAACAGTTTTTTTGCAGGCGATCAACAGATATATCCTGCTTTTCCGAAACCAGGCGCATTACAAGCCCTTCAAGGGACAGGTAGGGATTTAAATTTATTTTATTTACCTGAGCAACAGTACAAGAGAAGTACACCGGTCGCTGCCATTTATTGACATGCACAATTTGCATCACCATCACATCCTGCACACGTACGGCGACATCGTTTATTGTTGGAGCGACTGACCAGCTTATTTCGTTTTCTGTATCTGAACCTGGTATCACAACTGTTTGCGTTTGCCATTTTTGTGGTTTCAGGACATCAATCTCCTCTTCTGTTAAATTCATAGAAACGCGATTGTCGCCAAAGGGATAGGTATTTTTGAGCTGTTTGATGTACCATGGGACGTTGAGCAAACTCAGATTCACCACATTGATGTCTTTGCGGTAACCATCAACGAGTTGCAGGTACCACATGGGATAGGTGTCGTTGTCGCCGTTGGTGAAAAGAATGGCGTTGGGCTCGCAACTGGCCATGATGTTTCTGTTGTATTCCATAATTGCCGGATAATAACCGCCCTCTTCCCTGCCCCGTTTGAAGGCATTCACAGCCGCGTCAATATCACCGGCTTCAACATACGCCATGGCAATGGCACCCCAAATGCTTTGGATTTTTGTGTACGGTCCGACAACAAATTTTCGCCCTTTATAGTCCGGAGAGATTTCGATGGCCTTTTTGAATTCAGCGCTGGCCTTTTCACCCATTTCCAGGTTGAGTTGGTTGATCTGGCTGCCGTCCTTGAATTGCAATTCCCGGTACGCTTGCCCCAGCAAGTAGTGGAGCTCTGCATCTTTGGGCTTTTTTTGCAGGCCTTGTTCAAGATGAGAAATAGCTAAGTCGTAGTCGCCTTTTTCAATGGCTTCAAGAGCCTGGCTTTTCAATTCTTTGTTGACATCTGAGGTGCATGCAGCGAAAAAAACGAGACCCAGCAGAAACGATACTGCAACTTTTTTCATGGCAAAACTCCTTTCTCAATTTGCAATGTTCAATTGAGAATTGAATATTGTGTGTTGAGCATTGATTGATTCTATTTTCTTTCTTTTACAGAATATAAAAAATCGAATTGAATTCTGAACCAATTTTGCAATGAAGGGAGAGATTTTTTCCAAAACCTGATGGGCGTCGTTTAAGATTAAGACGCTGGAAAAAATGTTTGGTTCAATAGAGATGAACCTGTGTGCATGGCAGCAGTGTTCCATTCTCCCTGTACTAAACGTGAAGAGTGACTGAATTATGGAGTGAGGTAAATTTTGAGAAGGTAAAGTAAACTGGTCGCCTGTGAGTCCTGTTTAAACTCTGTTCAATCGGAGATCACTCCGGTAAGTTTTTAGCTGAGCTTAAGGCTGGTGAAACAAAATAACAAAAAAAAGGATTTCCGGATGAACTCTCTTTAACTGGAAAAGGATACAGTTTCAACCGGGAAGCGCTGTATCCGATCTAATGATCTATTAATTCAAACGGTGGGAAATTCAATAATCAGGAGAACATACGACTCCAGAATCGTTGTGGTTTTTTGCTGGGCTCATGGACTTTGCCATTGCTATGCTGTGTCTTTACAAGCACAGGCTCCGTATTTGGCTGTTTCAGTGCCCGACTGTAGAGAACGCGATTGCTGATACCGACGGCGATTTGTTTTGCAATTGTTTCTAGAATAGTCACACTTTCCAGTTCGAAAAAGGGCATATTCCGCCGTTCGCACAGAATAATCGCGCCCATCATTTTATTGTTGTTGTCAAAAATCGGGGTAACGATGAAACCGCGTTCGCTGGTACCACTGGATAGGTCCAAAGTATTGGTGATTCCGATCTGCGGAACCAGATAGGATTTTCGAATTGTTTTGCCGTTTTGCAACAGGGAAAGAAATTTTGCTTCGCGCACTTTTTCTTCGGCAAGGGAGAGAATTAAATGCTTATCATCGCTTGCCACTGCATAAAATCCCAGGCTTCTGTCTTTTTGATCGAAGAGTGCCAATGTAGTAAGGAAAGCGTCAAAACTGAATTTTATCGACCATGCCATCTCGCGCATCAAGGACCGCATCGGTAATTGCAGTTTAAAAATCGAACTTGTGACCAAAACCTGGTGCAAGCGCCGTTCTTTTTTGTTTTGTGATTCCTTGTCTAAAAATGAGCCGAGGATCAGCATAAGCGTCAAATAAACGATATTGAGATGCTCTACAGCATCTTTTTCGCTTTTCATCAATCCGGAATTTGAAACGGCGAGACAGCCAACCGGCTTGCCATCGGGGTTAATAAAAGGCAAAATCCAACCGCTTTGCAAACCGAATCCCGACGGAATCTCGATATGAAATTCGTGGCCACTTTCAGCATTTTTATCAGGACTATCGGAAAACGTAAACAGCTTCGGCGTACCGGAGGCCGGTCGGGTGAACAATGCCGCAGAATGTTGCTCGAGTAAAGAATCAAGGGGAAGTTTTTCCCCACGAATTGCTTCAAAGACAAATTTATTGGTCGTCTGGTTATAACGAGCCAGGGTCAAATGCTCACTTTGAAAGATATCCGCACATTTATCGGCTAAAATTCGAAAAAATATGGAGAAGGTTTTTTGAAAATTTCTATTCGCCAGATCCCATAATTTATGCGCAAAAGGAGATGTATTGTCATTGTTTGCAAGCTCAGGCTTGTAGTGTTTATGATGAAAAAATTCACACCGCCACCCTATAGTTTTCTGCTGGTTGTTTTTAATTCGCCGAAATTGCGAGGTTAAATATTTCTCTTCTCCGTTACAATTTAATTTTACCTCAACCAGGTTTTCCATGTTATTTTCGGAGGAGTTAAAAACAATTTTTTGAATTTTGTTTCTCGATTCGTCATGAAAGACATCGAGAATTGTAAATTGCTTTAAATCTGCCTGGGAATATTCCGTGAGATTCTCGAATACCGGGGAGCTACGCTGAAACTTCATGTCGGCGTCGAGCTCACACCAACCATTCACAGCCTGATAGTCAACAGGTTTATAAATTTCGCCATGGCTTTGCTTTGTCTTATGCATAAATGCACTATTTTGTACCTGGTATGGTAGCGCTGTGAGATAGCCTGTTAATTTTACAAGTATTTCGGCACCCTGACGTGACGAATATTTCTTGTAATCAAAGGATTGCATTTCCTCAATGAGATAAAGCAAAGGAATGGATGTTGGTATGAAGCGCAGCAAAATCTCCAAATCATCGCTGGATATGCCATCCGGTTCAATCATCAGGACATCAAAACTGGTCTGACAGAACTGATGCAATAATTCGAGTACGCTTTCACATACGATAACATTCATATTATCGCTGCTGTTTAAAGCAGCCTGCACAATCGCACGGGATGATGCAGAATTGGCTAAAAACAGAACTTGGGTATGCATACTTTGTCAACCTCAATTATTTTAAAGTAATTCACGTGCCTCTTGCAAGTGTTCACTATCGGGAAATTCTTTCAGCAGCCTGTTGAGTATTTCCGTCGCTGCATCGGCTTGTCCCAACTCCTTGTAACTTCGGCCCATCATTAATAAGGCATCGTCCTTTTTCAAAGATTGTTCAATCGTGACAACCCGCTCAAAAGAAACAAGGGCTCGGGTAAAATCTGCTGCATGAAAATAACATTCCCCAACCCAGTATTCACAATTACTTGAAAGCGCATGATCCGGATATTTCACCATGAGCGCTTGAAAACGGTCGATTGCATCCTGATATTGCTTGTGATAAAATTTATTGAGTGCGGCCTCATAACTCATGGAAAAACTGGAGATGTCATTTACCAATTCCTGGCTATAATTGTTATCAATCAACAGCAGTTCACCGTTTTTTTCCTCATTTTTCACCATGGAGTTTTGCAATGAATAGATTTCCGTTTCTTTGCTATCGATTGAGCCTTTTAACGATTCGAGGCGCATTTTGAGCCGTTCGTATTCCTGTTCTTTCGCACTCGCACCTGTCGTTTCAATATTATCCAAATCGCTGAGCTGCGCAAATAGTCCATCCACCGTATCGTTTTGTTTCTGATCAACCTGGCTCAGATCACCACCTTCCGGCAAGTCTTCAACCTCTACATTTCCGGAAAAGTACTCCTCATCCAGTCCGCTATTGTGGCCACCAAAATAATATGACATGCCACCACGCACCGTAAAATAGGAGTCCATGACTGTATTGCCACCCTGGATATTGCCATCAAGTCCATCGCCGGTTGTGTATTTGAAATCGCCGGTTATGCGAAGGGCCAGGTTGTTATTAAAATGCCACCGCATGCCGCCACCTAATATGAATTCGCCATCAAAATAGCGATCCGAATTTGTGGAACCGATCATTTTAAAATTGAAAGCGCCGATACCGCCATGCAAAAATGGTCGGAAATGCGCGTGTTGCATCAAATCATAACCTGCGAGCAAATCGAAGTAGATAAGATTTGTTGAATATTTTTTTAATGGATTACCAACCTTAATCGCTAATTCATTGTAGCCACCTTCCAGGAGCAAATTAAACCGATCGGAAAGGTTGCGTGAATAAAAAGCACCAGCACCAAAAGCAAATGGAGTCAACCGCGATTCGCTGTATTGCTGATTTGCCCCAAGAATAAGTCCGACACCGCTGGATCCTTTAGAAATTTGTGCAGAAATTGAAGGCGCGCTTACAACCATGAAGAGTGCCAAAAACCGTAGGAGAGATTTTGTAAACATACTATTCCTTCGACAGCAAAAGTCAAAACTGACTGTTTAATAAAAAATACGAAAATTTTTAGACTCAGAGTTGCGTTGAAACCTGAGATGATCAGCTAAATGGACGGGTAATCACATAAAAATCAATCTATTCTGAGATGATTTTTTAACTCGGATGGAACAACCTTCAGGATGTTGATTTTTTCATCCGTATAAAGATTGTATGCTTCAACCAACTCTTCCAGTTTGTACTTGTAGTCGAGCATTTTCTCATCCGAATCATGACCCGAATCGATATCCTGGCGAATAGCTAAAATCGTATCACCAATTTTATCGAAGTAGAAGTTGAGCATGGATTGGTTGATGAGGTTGTTTACTGAGGTTTTTACATCCTTCTCTTTGTCGACAAGGGTTTTGAGGGTGTTTTTGAGATGGAACAAATTAAGGTCTTTTACTAAAGCCGCATCTACACCGAGGTAGATAAACAATGCCGGTTGTTTTTTGTAATAATCCGTTTTAACAGCAATGTTGGTCAGTAAATATTGTTCGACAATAACACGTTCTCCAAAAGTCACTTTCCTGTGAGATGCGTAGCGTAACGAATTGGCGTCCTTATTATATTCAACACGCACCATTAAATCGCCAAAGGAAAAATACAGTAATTCTTTCATCAAGCCGTCTTTCTACTGAAGTGTACTCATCGATTTATCAACGTAACAATTTGCTGTTCCAAGCACAAAGATTATGCCACATTTGAACTATGTTTCTATTCAATTAATTTTATTACAGATAAGAAAAACTTCATGGCTACCAGCAAAATTTTCAGACTGTCCACTTATGGGCACATGTTAAAATACGAACACTTTTAATGCTGCTTCCAACCATTTTCTCTGGCGAAATTGAAGGCATTAAAAATGAGAGTCTCGTCTTCAACTCCTTCAATCACAGTCTCTCCAAGCGATTTCGGCAGTGCAAATCGCAGTTTATTGTCTTTGGCTTTTTTGTCATGGCGCATCGCCCTCATCAAATCATCAAACACGACACCATTGATTCCAGTTTTCAGAGGAATTTTATGGAACAAGGCCACGATTCGATCAAATTCTTTTTCATTGAGAAGGCCCATCTTTAAAGCCATATGCGCTTCGGCAAGCATTCCCCAGAAAACGGCCTCACCATGTCTAATACTCTGGTAATTCATCACCGCTTCAATGGCATGTCCTACCGTGTGCCCAAAGTTTAGTATCGCCCGAATTCCAGTTTCTTTTTCATCTTGTGCCACTATTTTCGCTTTTATATCACAACATTTTGAAATCGCTTCTGTACAAACCTGGCTTTTCAGTGACAGCAATGACTTAATGTTGTCTTCGCAAAAATGAAAAAAATCACGGCTATAGATAATACCGTATTTTATAACCTCGGCAAGGCCAGAGACAATCTCAACAGATTCCATCGTTCTCAGAACAGCAATATCGATCCACACGATTTTCGGTTGATAAAAAGCGCCGATTACATTCTTCGCCAGCGGATGATTGATGCCGGTTTTACCGCCAACGCTTGAATCAACCTGGGCTAGTAAGGATGTTGGAATCTGGATAAATGGAATGCCTCGCATGTAAGAGGAAGCAACAAATCCTGCGAGATCACCAACCACGCCGCCACCCAAGGCCAGGACAATCCAGTCGCGGGAAACGCCGGTTTTCAGCATTTGTGTGAGTACATAGGCATAGCGATCGATGGATTTTGATTTCTCACCCGGCGGAACAAGGACTGTTTCCACGTGCAGGCCTGCAGCCTGAAAAGATGATGTGACCACATCGCCATAATGCCCGAACACATTCTTATCCGAGATGAGCACAAATCGTTTTACAGGATAAAACAGTTTTACCAACTCGGGTAATTTTGACAAATTCCCTTCGCCGATATAAATGGGATAACTGCGATCTTTCAGCTCAACTTTTAATGTTTTCATGTTTTGAATTTTTAATGGGAAAGGAATTAGCGCATGACCGAACAGAAGCTTGTTCTTAGCTGTTTTATTCATAAACACCAGAATTGGGAAGAAAAATCCCTTTCACCTCGTTCACTTTGTGTGTTGCATGAATAAAGCAGACGAGAGTGAATTATTGATTTTTTCTTTGCAAAGCTCCAATTCGGGAATTCACAATTTCTTTTTGTTTTTGAAAATTGTTGGGTGCAATCTGCAAAAACCGGTGATAATATTCAAGCGCTTTTTGTCGTTTTCCCATTGTTTCAAAGATGAGCCCGCAATTTAAATGGGCTTCATAGAGCCTGGGATTAAACGACAGTGCTTTACGAAAGCTCTGCAAAGCTTCGAATGATCTTCCGACATAGTTTAATGCAATACCCATATTATTCCACGCCATCGCATAGCCTGGATTGAGTCGCAGTGATTGTTTATAGCATGCCACAGCACTCTCGTATTTTGTCAAACGCAAAAGCACATTGCCTTTGTTGTACCATAAACTGTATTGGTTTGGACTGATTTTCTGCGCTTGTTCAAAACTCGTGTAGGCATCCTGCAGTTCACCTAATTTGCTTTGAATCATTCCTAACATATACCAACCAGGAGAATAAGAAGGAGCGAGCTTTGATGTCAATTTTAAATACTCCCCAGCCTTATAATAATAGCCCAAATACTGATATATCTTCGCAAAACAAAACGCAACCTTCACGTTGCTGTCCTGCAATGACGCCACATTGTTTAATTCCATTAATGCGAGTTGGTAGTCTTTCAAATCCATACGGGCAAGGGCTTTATTGAGATAAAACTCCCAGTTCTGCTTTGCCATGTCGCCACTGTACTCAAGCACATTCAAAGCGGATTTAGGATTATGTTTTTCCAAATGAATCGCAGCCATATTTATACGTGTGATTTCAGTTTCAAACATGGCGTACATGCTGCGTACCAATTGTTCTGCTTTCTCAATATCCCTTTGTTGAATCGCCTCTATTGTTTGTTGCCAAACAGGCACTGCATCCTGCCATGAATTCTGAAAATTATTATTAAAAAGTGAACGGACGAATTTTTCATCGGAAATGATAAATTGGGCGCGCCATTTTTGTGAGACTTCATCTTCCAATTGATGAGCCTGGTATGTGCGCAATTCTCGCTTTTCTCCAAATCTGCCAAATCCTGTGGATGTAGAAATATGCGGTCCATGGGAGCGCGGAACATCAATCTCTGTTTGTGCCATGGGTGTAAACCAAAAAAAATCTGATATAATTAATACGAACTACCCTATCGAGACATTGATAATACATATAAATATTTATGTTTTATGTATTTCACCAGTCTCATAAGTACTTGTTTCAGTTACTTATTCGATCGGTAGCGATGCAATTTTTTTCAGATTATTAAAATGAATAAATATTATGCAATGAGCTTGACAAAGAGGCAACGAGAATTGCAAAATAAAAAAAAAGCTCCTCAATGAGGAGCTTTTGTGGGAGGATTCCAATAACGTGCTAATAAGCATCATGTCATCGGGAAAAAAGTTCAGTGAAATCTCAAATTGTGCTAATCGATCTTGCTCGAATCATCTTCCGGGATGGCAATGATCATGACAATATAGAGAATTATCGCGACGAAAAAAGCAGACGCAAAGGCAAAAACGATATAACCGATCCGGACAAAGGAAACATCAACATTAAAATACTCAGCAAGACCACCACAAACACCTGCAATTTTGCGTTCTGTAGTTGAACGCACAAGTTTCTTCGTGCTCCCCGAACCCTCTTTTTTCGAGGAGATCAATTTGGATAAATCGCCCTTCTCATTATCTTTGTTGATGAGTAAATAAATTCCCAAACCAACAAAAAGCAGGCTGAGCACCATTCCAAAATCAAGATGTGAGTGAAAGCGAAGTGCGTGGAAATTGAATGGAAAATCAATTTCATCAACGAGGAGTAAAAATCCGAAGACAATCAATGCAAGACCGCCAATCAGTCCCGCATTGGTGGAGGAGTGCTTGCGTACGTTTTCATCTTTGGGTTCTTCATCGGGATTCTCTGGAATTATTATCCATGCGGCGATGTAGGCAATGACACCAAGACCTCCCCAAAAAATCGCCAGCACAAATATTACCCGCACAAGGAACAAGTCGATATTGAAATAATCTGCTACTCCACCACAGACACCGGCAATAACACGATCGTATTGCGATCGGAATATTTTACGGTGTGCCGAGTTGTGCTTCTTTTCTTCCTTTTGTCCACTACCAGCCGGCAGTACCTCTGGCGTATCCTTCGGATTATCCTGAGGAGTTTCCTCATCTTTTTTCTTGGCCATTTTAAACCCTTTTCTTTGCGATTAAATAAAATATCCAACTGCAATTTTACAAAACAAAAACGAGAAAGTGTTTAAATTGTTTCACTCCCGAATTGCAAAATCAAAACAAAGAAAATGGCGTGCCAATCATCTGTATATTCTTACTCTTTTTATCGTGAACACGAACATAAAGAACATAGTTACCTTTATCTAGACGCGAAAGATCCAATTGAATGTATGCTGTATCGCTTGTGCGGTTTCCCTGCCGATGGTCAGGAATTTGAATTAAGGTTTTTCCACTGTCGAAGGGATTCAGCTTATTCAAAATTTTACCAACCCCCTGTTCCTTTCCTTCCTTTACAATGTATTCGATTTGATAATCTGTCTTTCCACCATTGTCTTTTGTGAGTCCATAAATTTCAAAATACACAAATGGACGGCTATTTTTAGCCAGGTCACGAAATGGCGTCGGTTGCATGAATAATCCATTGCGTTCGACGAGGTTTGTCGATTGTTCTTCCTGGGAAATCTCATTTGCAGAAATATTTTCCGCAAGCATTAAAGAACTCAATCCCAGGCTATCTGCCGGGCGTGTTACTTGCTTCATAAAGGTAGCTTTTTTGCCCAACTGTCGTGTCGCCGAACTGAGAACTTCTGTAAAAACATAGAAATCGCCCAGGCGAAAATCAAATTTCGTTGCGGCGCAACTCTGCTGTTTGCTGCCGTCTGAATTGATTTTTACCAGTATATTTTTTTCGTTGAATACATTATAAAATGAGTCACTCAGGGCAGTATTAAACTGCAGATCTATGGTATTTTTCCCTTCAGCAAAATGTATTTTCTCCGTCTCGATGCCATAAGAGACAATACAAGTTTGCGTGCTGTCAGGATTCTCAAAGTAGGTTAAGCTGTAAACAAACGGTAAATCTTCAAAAATTGTACTCTGAACTGGAGGGATATCTTTCTGCCGCTGCTTCATGTCCTCCGCGTACTTCACACCAAAATCCATCAACGTTGTGCGCATTTCCGCTTCGCCCATTTCATTGGCCTGCGTCCCAAATCTGAAATTAAAAGCCATTGCCTGCAATGAGGGTGAGATTGTTCGCCGGCGGTCGATGATTTTATTCATGGCTTTATACCATGCCCCCAAGTCCATCGTTTGCAATCCCTGGTCAATCTGGTGCGTAATGAAATAACCGTTCGCTTCTTCTGAAAAATCAAAAACAACCTTTGGTTCAAGATGATAATAATACCAGGATTCGAATTGTTTACGAAAGCTCAAGTTATCATTGCCAACAACCGGCGTGCGTTCGTCGTAATTAAAATCATCGTATTCTCCGGGCAATTCAACGTATGTTTCATCCGGCACACCATAGCGAACATAGACCCGTCCACGGTCATCAAAGGTACGAGCGGAATCATTGCCGTAGTTTTCCCGGGCATACAAAAGGCGTTTATAATGCTCGAACAGTCGCTCGTTTGCAAGCGTTGCCCGCGTGGGATCACGTTGCTTCCAAAAATGGGCGATAAAATCAGCCCGCAGCTTATTGTTTTTGAGCTGATTCCAGATTTTATCTTCTGTCACGGTTTGGATTTCCAAAATATCTGTGTGTAGTCGATTGAGCATACGCATATTATAATCACTGGAATCACGAAGCTCAGCCAGGTTATGAAGAAACATCGCCGTACATTGGTGTATGTTTTCCCGGTTTAAAAATACATTTTCGAGAAAACCGGACTCACTCCGAACTTGAGCCTGTAAGGTTGGCATGAATGCACCCAGGGCAAAAAAAGTCACAAGTATGAGTGATCGCAGTTTTTTTCCAATCATTCCCTGCCGGGCATCGTGTTTGAGTGAGTTGATATTCTTCAATTTATCGCCGTTATTTTGGTATTTCAATTATTCCTCCTACGATCAGAATTAAGCTCCAATAGCGCTCGTCATAAGGAACAACGGTTTGCCGTTAAAAGTTTCGTATTTGGGGCGCAACCGGTCGGTATTGTAGTATTTTTCGACGTCAACGAGTTTTTTGCTACCAACAACCACATCGATGGGTACGCTGCTGTAGCATCCACCCACCATGGCAATGAGTAGTCCGGTTTTGTTTGCTAAAATTGAATCAAAGGCCAGATTTCCAAAAGCCATCGGTACGATAGCATCCATCGCGTCCGGATTTCCCGAACGTACAAGATATCCCAGTTTCTGCGACAGAATATTGACTTCCTTCGCTCCCGTAAATTGCGCGGAGAGCGCCTTAATTTTGCCCGCAACACGATCCCCAATTCCACCCAATTTCTTGTGGCCATATTGGTCTGTGATGCTGGTTTCAAACGACATTTCTGAATCACCGAGCATTTGCGCTCCTTCAGAAACGATGACGACGGAATAATTGCTGGGATTTTCTGCGCGATCTTCTATGAGCAATTCCGTAAGTCTGTTTATATCAAAAACATGTTCCGGAATTACGCAACGATCTGAGGCACCTGCCATAGCCGGTAGCATCGCTGAAAACCCGGCATACCGTCCGAAAACTTCCACTACAAGTATGCGTTCATGGGAACCTGCAGTCGTGCGCAAACCGTTCATCATTTCGATCGTCCGGGTGACACAGGTGCTGAAACCAATGCAATATTCAGTTCCGGGAACATCGTTGTCCATCGTTTTGGGAATAGCAACCGTTTTCACACCTTCTTCGTGCATACGCTGCGCATAGCTTAGTGTATCGTCACCACCGATGGGAATGAGATAATCGATCCCTAAAAATTCGAGATTTTTAATGACCTCAGGTGTAATATCATTGATATTTTCAGTGTACTTATCTTTTAAATGGGCTGGTACAGCGTCCAGAGGAAGATGGCTCGGACGTGTTCGTGAGGTATGCAGAAAAGTGCCACCGGTACGTCCTGCCCGATTCACAACGTCTTCGGTCAACTCACTGATATGTGCGGAGTTGTTCGCTTGTTTATCGGGGACAAGATCGACAAGGCCTGCCCACCCGCGTTTGATTCCCAAAACACGATAACCGTCACGAATAGCGCGCAGGGTTACAGCACGAATTGCTGGATTTAATCCCGGTACATCGCCACCACCTGTGAGAATACCGATTGTTCCTTTATATTTTGCCATAACATATTCCTTTCTTTGAAGAGTTTAGAGGAAGCACTTTAATTATTGTAAAATCGATTTTAATTGCGAAAGTCTTTGAATCTTCGGAGCCGGAGAATCCGAAACAACATCGAATGGATCGATGAGTACTGCTTGCATCCCAACACTTTGGGCCGCTTTGATATCGAAAAGAACATGATCACCCACATACAGACTCTCTTCCGGCGAGCTGTGCATTTTTTCAAGGGCCATCAAAAAAATTCGTGCATCAGGCTTTTCAATTCCAATGACGCCCGAGTCAAGAATGCACTCGAAATAGGTATCAAATCCAAATTCTTCTAACAAAGGTCCCACAGATCCATCCGAATTTGATATGATACCCAGCTTGTACTGCGCATCCCGCAAATCGATTAAAATCTGGGGGACATCCGGTTCCGGCATACTCCACAGGTGTTTTTCCGCATGCCGCTTTTGAATTCCCAGCAAAAGTCCGGGTAAATCCTCCGACCGTACGCCTGCTTGCAACATCCATTGGCTAAACCATAATTTAAAGGGATTGCGCGGTTCCTGACGGTAAGCTTTTTCTTTCGTTATTGCCCCAATCCGCTGGAATTCCTGTTCATTCAATTTTATAAACGGGCTTGCTAATTGGAATAAAAAACCAGCATCGGGAAAAAGCAGAGTATGCCCAACATCAAAGATGATTGTATTAATTTTTTCAGGTGTTTGCAGAATCTTCATCGCTTTCCAAAATTTAATTCAGCATTTGCAAATTAAATCAACAAAGCTAATAATTTTGGTCAAGATAGCAACAGAAGATTATTTTGAGAAACAATGAGTGGAGTCCACCGATCATCTGAAACGATTGAGGGGATAGGTTATCTCAGAGATAAAATGCTTGCTTCGATTCTTTATTTAAAAATGGAAATTGAACAGATGAATTTCTAGCCAACCAGCAACCGGATGCCGATATTGCACAACACGCAATCCGGCATGGCGATTTTGAGTTCAAATATAAAATTTGCTGGTGTCGAAAAAAAATAGTCAATATGGATCATCCCAAAATCCATTACAACAAAAAATGTCATTAACGAATTCCGAGCGAAAACATCAGGCATCAGTTCAATACACCGGTGAGCGGACTCTCCATATCAAAGCCAAATAGCTTGGGATTTTCCCCGATCACCGCTGCTGAAAAGATGTAATAAACGTAGTCCTGGGTTTCACGGGGAAAATCGAATCGATTGACAACATTCCAAAAATTTCTATCACGAGGATTTTGTGGTAATTTATTTAAAATACGCATGATTTTTCCTTCCCCCCAATTATAGGAAGCCATCACCAGTAAACCCGATGCCTGCGCTTCGGTTCGGTAAAGGAATCGAATATACTTTACCGCCGCATCCGTCGACTTTGTAAAATTGTGGCGTTCATCACGTGGATCAGGTTTGCGTACTTCCACCAGGGGACCGAGTTTAAGGCCAAAATGAACTGCCGTAGTGGGAATAAATTGCCACATACCTTTTGCTATGCCATAACGTGTTCGCGGCCCACAGTTGTAACGGTCGAAATCACTTTCCTGCATTGCCAGATAAAAAAAGTGAGGCGGCAGGTGATTTTCGATGAGTTTCTTTGAAATGTATTGAACGTAACCGTTTTCAATCGCAGACTCCAGGGCTTTACGGTAGCGTGGTGTCGATCGCCAGCGTTTAATGTATTCCTCGATGCGTTTTGTGAATCCCTTTGGGACATTCAATTCACTTTCACCAAACATACGTGCAACCCGCAGAACGATGCGCTCCTTCTCTGACATCCCTTCGAGAAATCCCAGCTCTTCGAGATATTCATCGTAGCGTTTTTCCATTTGCTCGTATTTTTTCCAGTGCTCCTTGCTTATCTGCACTGTTGCTGAATCACCGGTTACTTCATAAATTTCCTCAGTGTTGAAGATTTGCAATTCCATTTCTTTCATCTGATAAAACAAGCTCGATGCAAGGGCATTCAAGCGGTTTAAATGCGCTTGCTGGTAATAAATCGCACCGCCAGCGGCCGTGAACAGTATGGACGAAACCGCTGCAATTTGAATCAGCCGGGTTTTATATTTTTTGCTCAACCGGTTAAACCATCGGTTAACCACCTTGCGCTGAAACGGTTTTTCGGAAGCTGCTTTAACTGCGTTTTCCATCATTGCTGTATTGAGGCTGCGCATCTCACGCAAACGGGCAGCCATGGTTTCACCGACAACCTTTGTCACACGAAATCCTGGCCCCATCGATTTACCGAGAGAAACGACATCCCCATTGTGCAGTGCTCTGGTATCCTGAATTTTTTCCTGGTTCACCCACACAGGATTCGCTTCCGTCGGATCCAGCAACCATTCATCACCTTCAATATTCACAGTGCAATGATGCTCAGCTATTTTCTCTTCCGGATAATAAATATCGCAATCAAGTGAGGAGCCGATAGACAGGACATCTTTCGTGTAATTCTTTTTCAATCCCTCATTTTTACACAGCAAAAACTCAATGGAAAATTGTTTGTGTTTTTGATGTTCTTTTTCTGACACTTCTACTACCCTCGGATTCTACTTAACTTACTTCTTATTTAATTGGCCAAAGTAAAAATTGCAATTCTGTTGTCATGTAAAAATTCGGCATTTGACCGGTCAGGGTTGAGGAAAATTTGTGAGAGTTTTGTGAAAAATGGCAATATGAGGTAAAGAAAAAAAAGGAGGCCTGAATTACCGACTAATGAAACGGGTTTAGTCAGGATACATCGGCATTTTGAGCTCAGCCGGCTTGAATTTTAGAGATTTTCAAACTATGCAAACTCAAAATATGAGTCGTCGACCAATGCTTTTTCTGGTGAGAAATTCCGCTGTAACTTCCATCTTATAATATTCTTGCAAGGTGTTATATTTTAATTCCAAAGTTGATAAATGAAAAATATTCTTTAAATTTTGCTAAGTTACTTTTTCATGCAACATCGAGGAAAAGAATTCCCCTCAGCACCATTTATTTAAACAGGATGCTATTAGACCAGTTCTGAATATTTTAATCATTTTTTTTGATCCGTTGGTCCTTGTTTCTCAAAAAAGGAAGTAGCATGCCCGCACCGGCAACGAGTATCAATCCAAGAAGATTTCGATTTTTACCTTTCGCAATGTATTTGATAACCGGTAAACTCAACAATTGCGGGGCCATGCTTTTACCAATGGTGCGTGCTGCCCGTGCCGGGTGCAGATCGTGTTTCACATGCTTCATTTCAAGGGAAAGAATTCGCCGATGCGCGGCTATCTTTTCCTGTAATAGCTTTTTATCATAATCCGATTTATTCATTCTTTGCACCAAAAAAATCCTGATCCTTTTTAAATTCTGCCATTGAAGCGGCAAATGGTTTTGGCGAATTTACAATTTTAGATCGTACATAGATTATCAGTAAAACAGCGAGAAAAAGATAAAATCCTGCAAAGGCAAAAGCAAGGATCGTATTCATTCTCCAGAACATGAGCAACAGTGCCAAATTGAGCATAAAGAAGCCAAAGAAAACAGCCATAACTGCTACAATTATTGCAACGAGTATACTGAGAAAACGTCGTTTTTCCTCCCCGAACTCAATCGCAAAAAGCTCGAAACGATACTGCATCCCTTCGAGCAATGTTGCCCACAGATGCACTATTGATGCTGTGATACTGCTTTTTTCTGCTGGCATCGTACATTAACCCCGACGGTTCAACAACAATCCCAAAACAAATCCAACCCCTGCAGCTATCGCAACGGAGCTTAGAGGATTTTTACGGATATGCTCCTCCGCCTCTTCGAGAGACTCTTTCATTTGGTACTCAGCCACACCTTTGATTTCTTCCGCCTTTTTCGACAATTCACCCAAGGTATCACCAAGCTTGGCCTCTGCCTCTTCGATGAGGGCATTGAGCTTTTTCAGATATTCTTCCCTGGTTTTAGCCTGTGCATTGGTTTTCGAATCGTTATCGCTTTCCACTGTATTTTTCTTTACTGCCATGATTTTCCTCCTGATTTGACATGCGACTTATTGTATTTCGAATTTATGGTTTGCAGAATGAGTAACGACGAGGACTGCAAATACTCTGATGCCAAAAATAAGCCTTTTTTTCTCTGCCGCAAGCAGAAAATCAAACAGAATTATTTTGGATGAAACAGAGTTAAAGTTAGAAAATTTATAGGCGTAATTTACCTAAAAAGACAGAAAGTAACAGAGATTTAGAGTAAGGTACAAAATTAATAAAACTTGACTTGATCCATCGAGAATCATTAACTTCAGCTTCGATTTTTATCCGTATGCAAGGACTATTTTAACAAAACGTTATCACTTTTTTCACACTTTTGCTCATCGATAATTCAGTTATATGCAGTTTTTAAGAACATTAATACTCATTGTGCTCATGTGGGGATGCGACACACGGGAGCGCACCAATCCCCTCGATCCCAGGAATCCTGCCAGCCAGGGAAAACCCGAATCTCCTCTGCTTTATTCAACGCACGATTCGGTTTATGTCTCGTGGTCACATCTAAATTTCTCCGATGCGCACAATTTCAATATCTACAGAAAAATAGAGGGTGAAGGTGACTTCCGGTTAATCGCAACCTTACAACCCCATCTTTTTAGTTACTGGGATTTGCCATGCGAATATGAAAAAACCCGTTGGTACAAAATCTCAGTCGGTGCTGAGAATTATGAATCTGAGCAATCTGATCCTGTTGAAACCAGACCAGGTCCAACCTATCTTTGGGCAACAGACAGGTTCAACAGTACCGTGACCAAATACAGCCATGACGGCAGGCATACCGTACTCCGTAGTGGTATGTTTACAGAACCGTATCGCATTACAACGAATCCAAGCAATCGCTCCATCTTGGTGACAGATCTTTGGGACGGTCGCATTAAAATCTTGAGTGAAAAAGGGACGCTTCTCAATGATAATATGCAACTTATTGGTTTGACAGATTTTGCGTTTGACAGTCTGGATGACGTTGTGTGGGCTACAAGTTATAATTTTAATACATGTGCCCGATTTTCCTTTTCAGGACTTAAGGAACTCGAAAAGAGCATATTTAATTCGCCATGGTATATTGCACTGCACACGGAAGCGAACCGCGTTTTTGTAATCAATGATGGCCAGGGAGAAATAATCCGAATGGATTATGAGGGACAGGCAGAATTTCAAAAATCTGGATTCGAAGATTTCAGGGCAATGGCTTACGACCAGGAGCGCGATCGCTTATGGGTGAGTGATTTAAATCGCATAACGATTTTGGAAAACACCCTTGACGATATGCGCGTTTTAAAACGAATGACGGGATTTTCACGTATTGATATTATTGAAATAGACGCAGCCAATGGTGATGTCTGGTGCATTGATTACAGTGATCAGGTCAATGAATCACGTGTGGTGAAATTCACGATGGATGGTGACGAATACTTTGCACTTCAGGGCTTTACGGATCCACGCGATCTTGCGGTCAATCCCTACAATCACCATTGTTTTGTTGCAGAAAGCAGCACCGGTCGGCTCATTGAACTAGATGATAACAATGGATCACATGTCGCAGAAAATCAAACAAAAGGAAACATTGCAAAGATCGTTGTTCAGTGGGACAGATGATTGAAATAGTTTGACATGATTTGACTTTGTGATAAATATAAGTTGTTTTTTATGTTATGTTTTTTTATTGAATAGTTCGCTTTTTAAATTGTACCACAACGTGAATTCCGAATCCGAGATTGGGCAGGAGACTTTCCTACCCATCATAAAATTTACGCATCATATGAATAAACCGGATTAATTTGTACACTTATGGTGAATTCCGAATTTTAGAAACTTTTTTATTCAATTGCCCTATATGTTCAATTAAGGAGGTAACTGAATGAGTGGCTTTGAAATAGCTCAATTAGAAAAAAATCAAATTGTTACTTTACATCTAAAGGGATTTTTAGATGCGCACACTGCTCCTGATCTGGAAGCTGAACTGGAAAAATGCATCCAAAATAAGCAGTATAAAGTCATAGTCAATTTTCAGGAATTAGGCTATATCAGCAGTGCAGGGCTGGGTGTATTCATGGGCTTTATTGAAGAAATTCGAAAAAATGGCGGCGATATAAAGCTAACAAATATGTCGAGCAAAATTTTTCGCGTATTCGACTTACTGGGATTTCCAGCGCTCTATGAAATATTTAATACCGAAGAAGAAGCCGTGCAAAAGTTTACTTAAATACAAGTCATAGGAACGACGAAGTGTATCCAGAAAAAAGTAAATTTTGCTGAAAAAACAAGGCGGTGAAAATTTGGCTAAAAAGGTAAATAAGTACCAATTAAAAATACCGAGCAGTACAAACCATCTCGAATTAATTCGAGAGTTTGTTACCAATCTCGCACGAGACGTTGGCTTCGATGATGAACGGATCAGTCAGATCGAATTGGCTGTGGATGAAGCGTGTACAAATGTCGTAAAGCATGCTTATAAGGGCGACGACAGACAGCCATTGGACGTACTTGTAAAGACAGATCCAAAAAAGTTTAAAATAATTATTTCAGATAAAGGCAAAGGTTTCAATCCGAAATTAATCAAAACCCCGGATATGAAAAAATACCTCACAGAAATGCGCGTCGGCGGGCTTGGAATCTACCTTATGCAGACCTTAATGGATGAAGTTGATTTCAAAATCGAACCGGGGAAAAGAAATCAAGTCCAGTTAGTTAAGTATATCCCGCAATAACAGCTATGGGCGAGGGTAATGTGGAAAATACATCTGAGAGTTCAGATACAACTTTTGAGAAACGCCTCGTTGAACTGCAAAGCTTATTTGAATTAAGCAAAACCCTCAATAGCTCCCTCAATTTAAAAACTATTCTTGATACACTGCTCTTTACTCCCATGGGCAGAATGATGATAACCCAGGGGGCAATCTTACTGAAAAATGGCCAGGAAAATCAATTTACGATAGCGGCCGTAAAAGGTCTTGCCAACCAAAACATCCATAAAGAAATTTCACTCCCCCAACAAGTGCATACTCCATGTTTAATTGAAGAAATCAGTCATTTCGATGGGCTCGCCTACCTTCAAGGGATCGGATTAAAACTCCTCTGTCCAATTCTCAGCAATAACAAAGCAATCGGTTATATTGTACTCGGTGGAAAAATAACCCGGCAGGTATTCTCTGAGGATGAACTCGAATATTTGGCATCCTTCGCAAATCTTGCGGCACCCTCTATTGAAAACAGCAAATACATCCGTGAACTGCAAGGACTGAACAACGAACTCGATCGCAAAGTTCAGCACCTGAAAACCATTTTTGAAATCGGGAAAGAACTCAACACCACATTTGAACAGGAAAAAATCGCTTCTATTTTGGTTTTTGCAATTATGGGCGAAATGATGACACAACGGGTTGCCGTTGTTGAGTGTAACAAACCTGACCAACCAGTGTTCGTCATCGCAAAGGGATTTAAGGAGCACGAGAGCAATTCGACACAAATTTTTCAAAAAACTTTTCGGGTTCTAAAAAAGAAACAGCGTGCCCTTCGATTGAACGAAATAGAAACCAAAACAATTATAAAATATTATGATAAAATCGGCGTAAGGGTCATCGTGCCGATGTTTCGACAGGATGTTCTGGCTGGCTGTATACTTATTGGTGAGCGCCTCAACAAAGCAGATTATCGCGACGACGAATTGGAATTTCTTTCCACGCTCGGAAATGCGGCAATGATATCGCTGGAAAACGCACGCTTGTTTAAAGAAACCCTGGAAAAACAGCGCCTGGAGGAAGAACTTGCCATCGCCCGGGAAATCCAGCGCAAACTTTTACCTGCCTATCCACCGATCATTCCGGGTTACGAATTTGCTGGCATGAATCACTCGCACAGTCAGGTTGGAGGAGACTATTTCGATTATATCCAAATAGACGAACAAAAATGGGCAGTTACGATCGCCGATGTCTCCGGAAAAGGTGTACCGGCAGCGCTTTTAATGGCCAATATTCAAGCAAGTTTGCATGCGATGATACATACGGAATGGTGCCTCGCAGATAAGGTGGCCAGGATAAACAATATTATCCATGCAAACACGAACATGGATAAATTCATCACTTTTTTCATCGCGATAATTGATACACAAAAGCATGAATTAACTTATGTGAATGCTGGCCATAATCCACCTATGCTGTTCAGCGGAGCAAAACAAACAGATAAAGTACGGTTATTGGAGACAGGCGGCCTCATTCTCGGAATGCTAAAAAACGTGCCTTATCAGCAGGAAACTATTGCATTGCATAGAGGTGATTTATTACTATTATTCACTGATGGCGTCAGTGAGGCTATGAATGAAAAAGATGAAGAATTTGAAGAGTTCCGCATCGAAGCGACAATTCGTGAACATATGCAAGAATCTGCCGCAGATATCATGCATTGCCTGGAAAAAGCAGTGCGAAAGTTCACCGGAACGGCGCCCCAATCTGATGATATTACAATCTTAACGATGCGTTTTAAGGACTCCGACGCATAAACTTGAGCAAAGAGAATTTTTAATAAATGTCTGATATCCTCGTCGTCGATGATGAACATCCCATTCGTGTACTTCTGCAAGAAATTCTACGCAAAGCCAACCACAATGTGATTACCGCCATGAACGGGCAGGAAGCCATTGATCTTATCCACCAAAATAACTTTGACCTGGTCATAAGCGATATGCACATGGGTAAGTTGGGCGGGATCGATGTACTGCATTCTGCAAAGGAGAAAAACCTGCTTACAGAAGTTGTCATTCTTACAGGTTTCGGTTCCATTTCAACCGCCGTTGAGGCAATGCAACTTGGTGCTTTTGTTTACCTGACAAAACCGATTGACATTCAGGAATTTCGCTTAAAAATACAACAGGCACTTGAACGCAAAGACCTGCGTGAACAGGTGACGGCAAAAGAACAGGAAATAAAAGAACACCAGGAACTCATAAGTCGTGATTTGCAATTGGCTGCACAAATTCAGAGAAGTATTCTTCCTGTTCAAATCAGTAATAAAAAATTTGATGTTGCCATTCGTCACTTTCCCATGATCGGTGTCGGGGGAGATTTTTCCGATATTTATTTTAATGACGAGAGTGAAATCTACCTGACGATTGTCGATGTGACAGGACACGGAATTGCAGCAGCACTGCTGGTGAATCGTATCTGTATGGAAATCAGAAGACTGGTTCGTGAACAACTGGAACCAGCCTCTATTTTATACTATCTGAATGATTTTATCATCGACTCCTTCGAAGGAACAGGCATGTTTTTGACCATGTTTTCCTGTGCTTTGAATGTCAATACAGGCTCGCTTCGTTATGCTGGCAGTGCCCATCCGCCTATTGTTCTCTGGAGAAAAGAAGCAAATCGTTTCGAATTTCTGGAATCCCAAAATCAAATCATTGGATTCGAGCGGGTCCAGCACAACTTATTCAAACAAAATGCCACTGTAGTGGAAGCAGAAGATAAAATATTTCTTTATACTGATGGCCTCCTTGAAATTGAAAACCAGAAAAACAAACCTTTAGGAATCGATGGGCTTGTTGATCTTCTCCGTTCCGGCATATTCCTCGGTGCTGATGAAATTGCCGATCATGTCCTCGCAGGAATGCAATCTTTCGCACTCGGGGTTCAACGTGATGATATCTATATGATTGTTTGCAGTTTGAAATGAACGCTCGTAATGACCGGGCATATCCCATGATTAAGCAAATAATTACACTCACAACCGATTTTGGAACACGAGATGGATTTGTCGGCGTAATGCATGGCATTATACTTGGCAAAGCTCCCCATGTGCATATAATCGATCTTACACACAAAATTCCTGCCCATGACGTCCGGGCAGCATCTTTTCTTTTACAAGCACACACGCCCTTTTTCCCGAAACAAACGATTCATGTAGCAGTAGTGGATCCCGGTGTTGGAAGTGATCGGGCTGTACTCCTGGCGGAATTGCATGGAAGCTATTTCCTGGCCCCGGATAATGGCTTGCTTTCGTTCCTTATTGATCAACCAAATGTTAATTTTTACCGGGCGCAGAAAAAAGAATACTGGTTACCGCAAGTCTCGCAAACCTTTCATGGCCGGGATATTTTCGCGCCGCTGGCCGCACAACTGGCTAATGGCTGCGACGTCAATGAAATTTTTACAGAAGTTGCTAAAAATGAGATCGTACCATTAGAAAAAATTTCTGTAACGAAATCTCCAAACTCGGTTCGTGGACTGTTTGTTCATTATGATCGATTTGGAAATTTAATCACGAATATCCGCAGAGAAGACCTGCATGCCGATAAAGAATTCATTATTCAGTTCGGTAACACAAAAATAAATGGATTATCAAGTTCCTACGCAGAGAAAAAGCGTGGTGAACTTCTAGCAATCTTCAACAGTTTTAGTTTGCTTGAAATAGCAGTAAATCACGGACGCGCGGTTGAGTTTTTTCCAAATTACAGTGAATTGGAAATCACCCTGAGCTGGTAATCAATCGTCTGATTGTATAAAAATCAGAAGATTTCAATATTAAGGACAATTTTTGCAACCACCCAATACACAATACGAAATAAACTACTCCTATCAGCATGAACCATTCGTTCCAAGAAGACAAAGATTGCTGCAAAAATTCATGAGTGGTCACAACCGCAGCACAATTTACACGCTTTTTATCTTAACAACACTCTCCACTTTTGCCGCGGGTTTATATCTGCACGGGACGTACACGGCTGGCATATGGTACAGTTTCGGCATAATGTCCATACTTTACAGCCACGAGATGGGACACTACCTCATGTGCAAAAAATATGGCGTTCCCGCGACTTTGCCCTATTTCATCCCCATACCACCACCGCTCAATCCGTTCGGTACCATGGGAGCTGTTATTCGCATGCAGGGGCGTATGGCCAACCGGAAAATGCTGTTCGATATCGGAGGTGGAGGCCCGTTAGCTGGTCTGGTACTGGTTATTCCCTATTTATATTGGGGACTTGCCATGTCAAAATTCACCCCCGAAGCGACGACTGCCCAATCAGGATTGTACCTGGGCGAATCCTTGCTTTTCAAAGGCATTGCCTGGCTGGTAATTGGTGACAATCCCGAACATTACGATATATTTCTGCATCCCCTCGCTTATGCCGGGTGGGCAGGTTTGTTCGTCACCGCTCTCAACTTGTTACCAATCGGGCAATTGGATGGCGGGCATGTTGTCTACGCCTTATTAGGCAGAAAAACACGCTATATTTATCCGGTCAGTATTGCAGGATTCACGTTGCTGTGTGTGCATTTCTATCTACCGTGGATCGTGCTCGTTATCATTCTCGTGTGGGTTGGTTCTTCCCATCCGGAAACAATAGATGATTCCCCTCCCCTGGATTTAAAACGACGTCTTATCGCCTGGTTCCTGTTTGTCGTCTTTTTTCTATCGTTCACACCGCAACCTTTTCAGTTCATTGAATAAGGGTAGAAAACGTGGAAGCAGAACAAAAATTCAAAGTGCATTTGGGTATACTTTTATTTTCTTTTATAGTGGTTGTGATCGCATTATTTTTCACCAACAAATTTCTAAAAACGGAAGTTGATCCAAAAGCCTACCCGCGTCCAATCATAATTGATAACAAGTTTATCGATCCCTGGCTGGGATTCTCGATTCAGAGTCCATCCCCACAATGGCAAATTGAACAACGCGCTGTACAATCCACATTTATCGAAGAAGATACGTTGCAATCCATCTACGCAAACATGCAACCGGTTGTGGAGCTAAGAAAACAAGTCGATTCAACGGATTTTATATTTGTTGAAGTTGCTGCCCTAAAGTTAAAGACCAACCGGAATGCCTTGTCTCTATCAGAGCGTGCACTCAATAATTTTCTCACCAATGAGAAATATGGCACCATCACAATCGTACAAAATCCAGCAAAAAATACAGGAGGCCGCTATGAGGCAGCCTGGTTTGCCCTGCGATCATCCAACGAAAAAAAAGATAATATCTGGATTGTGACAACGGCTTTGAGAGATAGCATTGGCTATATCATCACAGCCTGTTTAGATGCCGCAACTTATGAAAATCAAAAATCAGACATCGAAGCCATAATTTCTAGTTTCCGATTACACGACATCCCAAAAGAACTGCGGGAATATTCTGATGAAAATGGTGATTATGAATTTTAACAATAATTTTGAAAGGAAAATGAAACGTGAAATTAGCCATTAGTGGTGGGGAAAAAATGTTTGACAAACCGCTTGTTGACTGGCCGATATGGGATCAAAAAGAACAGGATGGTCTACTCCGCGTCCTTAAAAGCGGGAAATGGGGTTCTTTGCATGGAGAAGAAGTTTATGAATTTGAAAACGAGTTTGCCAGTTTTCAGGATGCCGAATATGCCATAGCCGCCAACAGTGGCACTACAGCCTTGGAAACGGCACTGCGAGCTCTCGGCATCCAGGCTGGAGATGAAGTCATTTTGCCTGCCTATACCTTCGTTGCGACGGCTACCGCAATTCTAATAAACGGTGCCGTGCCGGTTTTTGTCGATATCGATCCGCAGACTTACAACATCGATCCAACGCTCCTCGAACAAGCAATCACGGAAAAAACCCGTGCGATTATGCCCGTACATTTCGCCGGTCGTCCGGTTGACCTTGATGCCATTAGTCAGATTGCCAGTAAAAAAGGACTTTTTGTAATTGAGGATGCCGCGCAAGCATGGGGCTCAGAATGGCGCGGCAGAAAGGTTGGCGCCACCAGCAACTTTGGCTGCTTTAGTTTCCAGTCGTCAAAAAACATTAACTCTGCAGAGGGTGGTATTATCTTAACCGATGACGAGGAACATGCAACTCTGGCACGAAGCTACATGAATTGCGGTCGTGTTGAAGGCGGAGTTTGGTACGAGCATTACCACCTTGGCAGCAATTTACGCATGACCGAATTTCAGGGCGCCATTTTACGCGCCCAACTCAGCCGCTATCGCGAACAGCTAGAGCGCCGCCAGCATGCTGCGTCCTTGCTGGACAAACGCCTTGCCGACCTCCCAGGGTTTAAAACACTGCAAAGTGATGTACGCATTACTGGCCAATCACGTCATCTTTACATTTTCCGCTATATTTCCGAAGCATTTGACGAAATCAGCAAAGGCGAATTTATCAAGGCGCTGCAAGCTGAGGGCGTGCCCTGCAGTGGCGGTTATTCGATTCCGCTTTACGAACAACCAATTTTTAAAAACAAAAGTTTCGGTCCATTCACACATTTAATACAAGACGCTATGGATGTTGAAGAAATGCATCTTGCCAATACGCACAAGGCATGCTATGAAGAAGCCTTGTGGCTACCGCAAGCCGTTCTGTTAAATGATGATAAAACCATCGATCGAATTTGCGATGCAATCATTAAAATATATGAAAACAGGAATGAACTCTATTAACCTGATTTCTTCACACAATACTTAAAGTGAACGATGGGGCTGTGTCAAAACACTGAAGAAAGTATACCATGAAAATAAATTATCCTGCTCGTGTCCATCTCGCTCATTTGCCAACGCCTATACAGCCTTTAAAGCGCCTCACACGTGCACTCGAGGGGCCAAATATCTGGATGAAACGCGATGATTACAGCGGTATTGGCATGTCTGGCAATAAAATTCGCAAACTGGAATTTCTTCTCGCCGACGCACAAAAAAAAGAATGCGATGTTGTGATAACCTGCGGTGGCATTCAATCCAATCACGCGCGAGCCACAGCTGTTGCTGCAGCGAAATTGGACATGCAAAGTCACGTCGTACTCAATGGCAGCAGCACAGCCGCCCGCGACGGCAACCTCATGATCAACCTGCTTGTCGATGCGGAAATAACTTATGTGACTCCAGAGCAGTACAAAGATAATTTAAATATCATGGCGGCAATTGCTGAAGACTACCAAAAAAAAGGCAAAAAAGCCTATATTATTCCTGAAGGCGGCTCCACCTCTCTTGGCGCCTGGGGATATGTTGCCGCCCTGGAGGAAGCCGCGCACCAATTAAAAGCAGCGGATATTCCGATCGATATTATGCTTTGTGCCGTTGGGTCCGGGGGGACCTACGCCGGATTGTTATTAGGTGAAGCCTTGCTCGACCTGAACTTTGAGATTTGGGGAATCAATGTTTGCGACGATGCTGAATTTTTTACAAAAGTTGTGAATGAAATTGTCGATGATTTTCAAAAAAAATACATGCCGGATTTGAACTTAAAACAAACGAACTTAAAAATTATCGATGGGTTTGTCGGTAAAGGTTACGCGCTCTCCAGTGTCGATGAGATAAACACAATTAAACAAGTTGCGCGCCTGGAAGGCATTCTCACGGATCCTGTGTACACAGGAAAAACGATGTATGCATGCAAAGAATTGATTCAGCGCGGTGAAATCCCAAAAGAGAAGAATGTACTGTTCTGGCATACCGGCGGCGTCTTTGGCCTTTTCCCAAAACGCGATTTGTTTTTTTAAATTTCATTGTGCTACAAACAAAACTTGCAACCTCGGCACCTGTAAACCTGAAACCAAAAACTGATAAATCATGAATCTGAAAAACAAGTGGGATGCAATCGTTCATCATCGTGGAGAATTCCTTGAATTTCTTGAATATAAATCGAAGGAATACATTCACAACGTACGCGCTACCGGCATCGTGCTTGTCATCCCGGTTACCGCGGAAAAGGAAATCATTTTCATCGAACAGTACCGAATCGTTATGCACAATTATGTTATAGAATATCCTGCAGGCCTTGCCGGTGATGAAGCATCCCTCAAGGATGAAGCCCTGGAAGATGCGGCAAAACGGGAATTATTCGAAGAAGCCGGGTATGAAACAGACGAATTGCTGTACCTGATGGCCGCTCCTACAAGTCCTGGAACAAGTACCGAAGTTGTAAACTACTATCTCGCTCTCAACTGTCGCCAGACAGGCAGCGGTGGTGGTGATGAAACAGAGACGATCATCGTGCATAAAGTCCCGCTACATGCCACTTATGACTGGTTGCAGGACAAATTAAAAGATGGACTTCTGGTCGATCCGCGTGTCTATACCGGCCTGTATTTTGTTGACCATTACTTGCGATAACAAGCCTGCCAGCCCCGTGCTTTTGTGCCTAATTTCGTATTGACATTTCCCCCATCGTTCTCTATATTGTCGGACTTTGATTTTCGTAAAAATTCATATTTTTGAATGGTCTGCAAGCAATCAGGCCATTTTTTTATAGTAGAAAAAGTGACAATAAAGTGCATCCCAGGATTCAGGCTCTCGCCCTGATTCAACAACATTTAATTACAGCGAACCGGGTTTCGTTTTCAAGATCTCCGGTTTAAGCCATAGAATATTTTATAATTCCAAAGTGGTTAATTACTATAAAAATACTCAAAATTTAGCGTTTGGCATGGTAGCCACGCTGCCCGCAATCCTGCTTTATGAAATAGCCGTCCGTTGGTATTACCAGGATATGGTTCTCGAAGTACGCAATTCCGCAGAGATCTTTCTCAAAGATTTTTTAAGAGCAATCGGGTTGAATGAGCCACTGATTTTATTAGCGGCGTATTTGGTTGCGACGGTTTTCATTATCATTTTGGCACGCAGACAAGGCTATAAATTTCCAGGAATTTCTGCATTTTTTATGATAATATTTGAAAGCGTCTTTTATGCCGTTTTTCTCGGCAGTGTAACCGGATACATCACAAACCAGATTCTGAGTTTGCAAACCGGCAACATCGTAGACAAATTTGAGGAAATGCTGCCACAAATCCTGATGGCCTTCTCCGCGGGAATATGGGAGGAAATTCTTTTCCGCTTGTTGATGTTAGGTTTGCTGCTGTATTTTTTTCAACAACTTATGCACTCGAAGAGATGGCTGCAAATCGCCATAGCAACTTTTATTTCCTCGGTGATATTCTCTGTTTTTCATTACGCATCCTTTGAATACTTTACATGGTCATCGTTTACTTTTCGCTTTGTGGCCGGATGCATATTAGGATTGCTGTTCGTGCACCGTGGACTGGCAGTTGCGGTCTATACGCATTCGTTTTACGACTTTTTTTTCTTTTTACAAAACGGTACGAATTAATTCCACACATGATTTACAATTTCAATTCCGACCCAGGATGGATCGAGTATGTTTCGAAAAATCATAAAGTACTCTATCGTATTGGCTGTTTTTGCACTTGTGTTTGCAGCCTACATTGTTTTTTTTAAACCACACGCCAATGCAGGCGTAACGGTCGTGATTCCCAAGGGCGCAAGCATTCAACGGATCGCCAGCATTTTGTATCAGGCCGACGTGATTGAAAATCCCAATCTTTTCCGGCTGGCTGCGAAATTAAGTGGCTATGAAACCAAGCTCCAGGCCGGGAAATTTAAACTGCCGCAACGATTAAATAATCTCGATGTACTGCGCTTGCTCAATACTGGCCGGCAAATCGAAGAGAGTGTAACCTTACCGGAAGGCAGCACTGCAAAACAAATCGCTGCGGTTTTATCTGCAAAAGTCGAAATCGATTCGGCAGCTTTTATGGAGTTGGTATTTGACAGTGCATTCACGGCACAGAAGAATGTACCCGCCAGCAATCTCGAAGGTTATCTGTTCCCGGAAACGTACCGTATGTACTGGGGGATCGCACCGGAAGAAGCGGCTGGCATACTCGTTGAGCAATTTTTTCATCAATTGCCAAAAGATGCAGAGGAAAAGGCTGCCGCACTGGGATACACATTGCATGAAATGATCACACTTGCATCGATTATTGAAGGTGAGGCAATTTTACCAGAAGAACACGCGATTATTGCGGGAGTTTACTACAACCGTCTGCGAAAAGGTATTCGCTTACAGGCGGATCCAACGATTCAATACATCATCCCGGATGGCCCACGCCGGTTATTAAACAAAGACTTGCAGATAGATTCGCCATACAACACTTACAAATACGCCGGGTTGCCACCCGGTCCAATTAAAAATCCCGGTCATGCTGCCATTGTTGCAGCACTAAATCCGGCAGACGTCCCTTATCTCTACTTTGTCGCCAAAGGAGACGGCTCCCATGTCTTCAGCGCAACGCTGAATCAACACCTTCGGGCAAAAAAAGAGTTCGATAAAGTGCGCCGCCGGGTAGCGCGGGAAAAGAAGAAAGGCAATGGCAATTAATTGGTTTCTGATCAGCTTGACAATTTACTGAACAAATTAAACTCCGCCCAACGTTCTGCCGTGCTCGCGGAAGATGGTCCTGTACTCGTTCTTGCAGGCGCCGGCAGTGGCAAAACACGCGTTCTCACCTATCGTATCGCATGGCTGTTGGCCAACAGCAAATGCAATCCACACCAAATTATGGCGATGACCTTCACCAATAAAGCGGCCGGAGAGATGAAAGAGCGTCTTGGTACGTTGGGAATCGGCCTGGGATGGGACTCATGGATTGGCACTTTCCACAGCCTCGGTGCACGCATTCTACGACGCGAAGCGGAAAAGCTGGGTCGACAGCGCTCTTTTAACATCTACGATACGCAGGATCAGATGAGCTGTATCAAGCTGCTGATGGATGAACTGAACATTAACAAGGAAAGATTTAAGCCGGCCACTATACAACATTACCTCAGCAACGCAAAGAATGCATTTGTGGGGCCACAAAAATATGCACAAATGGCTGCAAGCGATATCGAGCAGGCCACAGCCGAGGTTTACCACAAATACCTCAATTTTTTACGTGAGAATAACGCCCTTGATTTTGATGATTTATTGATGTTGCCGGTTGTTCTTTTTCAGGAACATGAAGATGTCCGCGAGAGGTACGTACATCAGTTCAAATATCTCCTGGTTGATGAATTTCAGGACACGAACCTTGCGCAATTCGAATTCATAAAACTGCTTGCAGGCAATACAAAAAATGTTTTTGTCGTCGGGGATGATGATCAATCCATTTACCGTTGGCGCGGCGCCGATCTGCGCAATATTCTCGAATTTAATAAATCCTTTGACCATGCACAGGTTTTTCGCCTTGAGCAGAATTACCGTTCCACTAAAAATATTCTTGCAGCCGCACATTCTGTTATTGTAAACAACGCCGGACGGCATGAGAAGGAGTTGTGGACGGAGCGTGAACCTGGCGCAAAGATTCAGATACTGGAAAGCGGAACAGACTACGAAGAAGCGGAGTTTATCGTACAAAAGCTGAAAGCGGCAATGGATGATTATGATGCGGGACTGCAGGATATGGCGCTGCTCTACCGCACCAATTTTCAAAGCCGGGCACTGGAAGATGGTCTTCGCCGCAACGGCATGCCCTATATTGTCATCGGTGGCCTGCGTTTTTATGAGCGCAAAGAGATTAAAGACGCCCTCGCTTATCTGCGCGTCATCATGAATCCATTTGATTCCATCAGCCTGCGGCGAATTATCAATTTTCCGAAACGCGCCATCGGTGAAACAACGGTACAGAAGTTAGCCCAGTACGCTCTTTTAAAAAAATGCACACTTTTTGAAGTTTTGGAATTTATTGAAGATATCCCGGAAATAAGTGCCAAAGCACGCAGTGGAATACGCCGTTTTTATCTAATGATGAAAAATTTCATGGACACCAAAGGTGAACGGCAACCTGTGGAGTTCGTGCGTGCTCTCATTGACGAAAGCGGCATGCCAAAACTTTACCAGGACGAAAACACACCGGAGTCCATTTCCCGACTTGAAAACCTGCGGGAGTTAGTCAACGGTATTCGTGAACATTTTGAGCGCAATTCAGATGCGACACTGGATACATTTCTGGAAGAAGTCGCGCTGATAACCGATATCGATTCCCTGAATGAGCAGGAAAAGGCTGTTACGCTCATGACATTGCACGCGGCGAAAGGACTTGAATATCCGGTCGTATTTATCACCGGCTGCGAAGAGGGCCTGTTTCCGCTTTCGCGTAGTATTGAAAACCGGGATGATCTCGAAGAAGAACGGCGTTTATTTTATGTCGGCGCCACACGTGCGCAGGAAATGCTGTTCTTGTCCTTCTGTACGTTTCGCAGGCGTTTTGGCGACAGCAGAGATTCAATGCCATCGCGATTCCTGCGCGAGCTGGATCAGTCGCTGGTCGAGCACCAAACCATGTTTCATGGATTCAGCCGGCGCCCGGCACGGCGTCCCCTGTCACGCAAAAGGATGGAACCGCACGCTCAGGTTATGCCCGATTACGAGGATTTTTCCCAGGAGCATGAAAGCCATGCCTTGAAAAAAGGCATGCAAGTACAGCACGCACAATTTGGACCGGGTGTGGTAAAAGCCATTGCCGGTGAAGGATTGAAAGCACGAGTTATCGTCGATTTTAAATCAGTTGGACCCAAAACACTCATGGTGCAATATGCCAATTTGCAAAAATTATAAATTTTTTGTTGTGTTTTTTATCGCTTTTTCATTTGCCTTTCTTCAGGCACAGAATGCGGATGAGAGCGTTATCAATGATGAATTTGCCTACGCCAATAAACTCTTACGGGACAATTATCCCGAATTGGCGATCGTACAATTTCAACTGTTCGTAAATAAATATCCGGGCGAAGCTCGTATTCCGGAAGCACTGCGCCGAATTGCTGAAAGCCAGCAACAACTGCACGACTACCCGGCAGCACGTGCAACTTATGAACGGCTTAATATCAAATATCCCTATTCCCCCTTTGCCCGCGACGTTTATTATCAAATTGCCCGTTGTCATGCTGCAGAAAAAAACGATGCTGGCGCGGCCGAGTTTTTTGAGCTCTACGCCCGATTTTCTTCCGATGCCGAGAATGCCTCTTCGGCGATGTTGCAGGCAGGAAAATTATATCTGCAATTAGGAGAAAACGAGCGCGGGCGCAAAGTACTCTTCGAAACCATCGATCTTTATCCCGAAAAGCTCGACGACACAGCGGCAGCCCAGTTGGCACTGCTTGAGGACTTTACCAAATCCGGGGAGACCGGGCGAGCCTTTCGCATGGCAGATGAATTTCTCCAGGAATTTCCTGAAGCGATGGCAGGAAGCACGGTCTGGCTGATCAAAGCCCGTCTGCACAAATCCCTGGGGCAGCTTAAAAAAGCTTTGTCTGTCTATGATAATGTTTTATCGAGCTATAAAAACACCGACGAGGCCTTACAGGCGGGATTGGAATCCGGAGAAATCCTGTTTCTGATTGGTGATCGCAAAACGGCTTTTACACGATTATCAACGGTAATTTCTGGAAAAAACGACTCCCTCTCGGCAGTCGCACAGATTAAAAAAGCCGAATTTCTGCTGCAGGATGGCCAAAATCAAGCAGCTCTTGAAACCCTGAAAGCACCCTTACGATTTGATAAAATTGGATACCGCCGCTTCGTTGCTTTGGGGAATGTTTATTTTAAACTGGAAGAATTTGCCCAGGCTTTTGCAGCCTTTACCAAGGCATTAGAAACAGACGCGGCATTAGCAGATTCCATCGTTGCGAAAATTCGGCTTCGTTCGGCGCAATCGGCCTACCGCCAGGGAAATGCGGAAAATGCCCTGGAGGCTATCCGGCTCGCTGGTGAAAAAACCCGCGACGAACATCTACTGGCTGATGTCTTGCAATTGGAAGGGGATGTTTATCTCGATCTGCGTGCAGATGCTCCGTTTGCCATTCGGATTTTCTCCCGCTACATCACCACCTGGCCGCACCAGCCGCAAATTGACGATGTGCAGGCACGCCTGGCACGCAGCTATGAGAAAAAACAAAACTGGCTCATGGCAGCAGATGAATGGCGGCGCCTGCTCCAGTTATATCCCGCAAGCTACTATGCAGCCACTGCACGCGATCACGTCGAGCTCATCGAAAAGTATATGCAGCCGGATTTATCCTCCATTCTCGCCACTGCCCTCGACGAAAACTTTGAAAATGAGCACCCGGAAATCAGCAAGGTAAAACGGCTCATGTTATTGCATTCCTGGGATAAAGCGATTGTCCGTTTAAGGGGGCTCCAAGGCGCCGGAGAAAATGATCGAGTTCGAACCCAGATTGCCCTGCTCATGGGACAATGTTATTTCGCCAAAGCCAGTCGTGAAAGGCTCCTCGATCGCGGCAACGAATTCGCGCTGTACGATTCCGCGAAAACAGCACTCGAAATGCCCAATCTTGAGTGGAAATATGAAGAAGACATTGAGGGAAGGGATCTGATTTTAGGTACGATCCTGCTTCAGAATATCCTGGACGATCTTCCAGCACCTTTGGACCAGATATCCCGCGACCATCAATCCGACAAAAACTTTGCCGATATCAACGAAGCGGTTTTGCAAAGAAAACTGAAAAACCTGAATGTGAACGACGAGACTGCGCTTGCAGAACTGCGTGAACGTCTGAATAATTTTCAGAATAGTGGTACAGAAGACCTCGCTGCAGCACTCTATTTTAATGCACAACTTGCGCTAGCACTAAAGGATACCGCCGCCACATTGGTAATTTTACAAAAGCTTGACGAATCGAAGAACAGTATTTCTGCAGCACGGGCCATGTTAATGCAGGCGCAACTCCTCCAGGCCACAAAGGATGATGCGAAAGCAAAACGTCTATTGCTGGTGATCCAGGAGCGCTTTTTTTACCACGAAATTGCACAAACAGCAACCTATCTTCTGGCGAAGCTGGATTACGAAAACAACGATTTCGAGGGAGTGCGCCGTTGGTTGCAGCAAACCAAAGAGAGGAGTTCCGGATCAACTTTATTCCCCGGTTCACAATTGGACGCGGATGTCAGTTTTCTCAATGCACAGACACTGCTTGCTTCCGGAAACACACTGGAAGCTTCCAATGCGCTACTGCAATTCGTATATTTACACCAGCAGGATGCACGTGCCCCAAAAGCGCTTTTTGAGTTGGCTGAAATAACAGCACAGCAGAAAATTGTACATCTCGCGCGTGAATACTACTTAAACTTTCTCGACCGTTACAAAGGTAATTCCCTTGCGCCACAGGTTCGGCTGGCGCTGACAAAGCTGGAACTGGAAGAACACCGCTATGTGCGCGCCCGGGAACTGGCATTGCAATGTCTGACGGAAACAGGTGGCTCGGCCCTGGAAGCCGAAGCCATGTACGACGCCATTCTCGCACAGCTCCGCCAGGACAAAATCAAGGATGTATCCGAGGATATTAAATCTTTTCGCAAGAAGTTCCCGCAGGATGTAAATTTTTACGGTTCTTTACAATACGAATTAGGCGAAGCATGGATAAGGGCAAAAAATTTCGGCAAGGCAGAGGATGCATTTAAAGACTTGCGTAAAGATTTGAAAAATACTAATTTTGCCATTCGTGGAGAGTTGGGATTAGCGCGAACATACCTCCTGCGCAACAAAACCGACGACGGACTGGAAATTTTAAAAAAACTACCCCAGGAATATGCCGGCCACCCTTTTTTGCGCAACGTTTATATCGAATTGGGTGATTTCTATCAGACCGAAAAAATGTGGCAACCCGCTATATCATCCTACAATCAGGTGTTATCCGATACCCTGATTGACGACAGATACAAAGAAGTTCTGGTAAAATTAATCGATTTATACGCCAATATCGGTCTGTCAGATGCAGCGATTTCCTACGCTCGTCATTATATAAAAACGTATCCCAACGACGATAAAGAATTTGCCTACCGCCTGAAAATCGCCACACTTTACCGTGACAAGCGCGATTTTGAACAAGCGATCGCTGTTTACCGTGAATTGTTGCCTCTGGCCCATGGTGAGGATAAAGCCGAAATCCTGTTCTTTTTAGGCGATTCGTATTACAACTTACAGCGCTACGAGCAGGCAGCAGCAGAGTTCATGAAAATGAAATATTTCGCTCCAAAGACCAAACAGAACTGGCGCACAACTGCCCTTTTTAAAGCCGGTGATTGTTATTTGCAATTAGAAAATCTGCCAAAAGCGCGGGACCTTTTTGATCTGGTTCTGCGACTTGAAGGCGAAGCCAGCGTTTTTGGTCGATCCGCCAAGCAACGAATACAGGAAATTGATGCCGCCCTGCAAAAAAAACAGAGCACGGGATTTTTTCAGCTCGCCGATGCTTTCGATTTCATCGCATAAAATTTTAACGTTATGCCCATAGTACACCATTTAGAAAATATCGAAAATCTTATACAACGCCAGACACAGCGTCTGCTTCTGGTTCGTTTGCAGAAAGGCGATTTCGAAGTTTTGGACGATCTGCTTACGCAAACGCACACCTATTTTTACAATCTGCTTGCCTGTATGCTCGGTCCCAATATCGATTCCAATAACATTCTTAAGCATGCCTTTCACCGGTTTATTCAAATTCGTGATCGTCTCGACAGCCACAGGGAATTTGTCCCAATCCTGGGACGTATCATATTTGAAGAAGCGGCTTCTGCGGCGCAAAAAGAAAAAAAGAGAATGCGCCTGACATTCTCCCGGGATGAACAGGAAGCATACATTGTAAATCTTTTTCAATCATTGCCACTGCAGCAACAAATTGTGCTTCATTTTCGCATCGTTGGCGCGATGCACTACGAGGACATCGCCATAAGCTTGCGCATCCGTCAAAGCGATGTTTTTTCCCATTTAGCCGAAGGCCGACAACTCATCTACAACAGTTTGTATAAAAAACGCCTCATTGCCAATCCGGAACACATTGATGTCGAGGAGCAGAAAATAATTCTTGCCCACCCCGACCTGCTTGAATTAAAAAAATACGCCCCAAAAATCTCCAAAAATTTTGAGAATTCCGCTAACCTGCATCATTTTCTCGATCAGGTGCGCCTGGTGGATATGATGGTGCGCAATGCCCTTGCGACAGTAAGCAATGAGAGTGCAAAACTTGCTTCGCGACGCCGGCACGTCCTTCAATATCTGCGTCAGGAACTCCGGAATGAACAGGCTCCGCAACAACCGCTGGACAATACAAAATCCATTAAATTTAGACCAGTTTGGCGCACTGCTTTTGCCTTGGTTGTCGCTGTTGCAAGCTTCTTTTTATGGAATTTATACAAACCGGCATTGCAGCAAATAACATCTCCTCAAATTATACAAAATTCCACATTACCCATATTCACGAACACAACAGAGGCGAGTAGCACCAAAGCAGTGCCCGACAGCGCAAATACGGGAAACGGCGTACCCATAGTCGCTGACAAAATAGATACCGCGCTATTAAATGGACATTCCAGGCTGGCTCACAGGAATGGTTCAATTGAACCGGAATTCGAACTGCAGACGCATGGTTTATCGGAAAAGAGAGAAGAAGTTTCCGGTGCCATGACGGTAACAATGCGCTCACCACACGCGCTAAATCCTTATGCTGCCACCCTGCGCAAACAGGACAGAATTCCTTCCATTGCAAACAGAATAAAACTCTGGGAAAATTTTCTTGAAACTACAGCGGATTCAAGTATGTACCGGCCGCATATCATTGAAAATTTAGCCGAGCTTTACCTGCAGGCTGCGGATTCCAGCAACGACGCCCTGCACCTCGCCGATGTCGTAGCCTGGTTTGACATGCATGAGCAGATTCTGGCTTCTTTTTACGGTGACTCAGTTTACACGAGCATGCAAGATTCTTTGCAACTGGCCCTGCAAGCCGCACGCCTTGGAAAATAAGTTTCGAAACCAACTCACTTAGCCTGGTTCATTTATGGATTAGGTAGAATTAGCGATGGGGCAGTATTAGAAAAACACTTTTTGAATATTTATACAATTCTATGTATGTAGGATTTTTTTTAAAATTCCCGCTCGAGCGGGGACAGATCAGCGAAAAAAGCGAAGTATTTTTTCGTGATCGCCGGTGTCCTGGGCTCGTCGAAGGGGGTGGATTCGGCGCAGGTTTCACTCTGTCTCAGGAATTATTACGCTCGAATCTAAGCTACCCCGAGCCCTGTCGGGCCCATCCCTTCCAGAAGGGGAATTGACTTGCGGTCGCTATGCTCCGCTTACCCTCACAGGCTCATAAATACTCCTGCATTGAATTGCCTATTTATTTACTGAAAGTATGTTTTGACACAGCCACAAATTTTGGTATTTATGAATTATGCACGTTGGAATACATAAAAAAAATATGACCGATAAAAACATAGCCCAATTTGAAAATCCCCAGGAAAAATCCCACTATGTGCGCACGATGTTTGATCGTATTTCCGCAAAATACGATCTGATGAACAGGCTTATGACCTTTGGCCAGGACGTGCGTTGGCGCAAATTGGCCATTGCTGCAACAGGACTCAGTAAAGGAGGAAAATTACTCGATCTTGGCTGCGGTACGGGCGATCTCTCTTTCGATGCGTTGAAAGTCGAGCCCCAGCTCGTGGTAGCAGCAGATTTTAGCACAGAGATGGTGCGCATCGGCCAGCAGAAAAAAAACGGGGCTTTAAATCCAATTTTTACCGCAGCTGACGGTATGGCCCTGCCCTTTGCCGACAATGCCTTCGATGCCGCAGTAACGGGTTTTGTCATGCGGAATGTCACGAACATCGATAAATTTATTCAGGAAATGGTGCGGGTTGTTCGTCCACAGGGCAAGGTTGTCATATTGGAGATTACACCCTTTAACAAACCCCTCCTGAAGCCGTTTTACCGATTTTATTTTCACAGTATTGTTCCTCTGCTCGGTGGCCTCGTCGCCGGCGATCGTGAAGCCTACACCTATCTTCCCAAATCCGTCGATATTTTCATTTCTGCCGATGAATTGCAATCGCGCATGCAACAAGCGGGGATGTCTTCGGTGAATTACCGTTTATTAAATATGGGTACTGTGGCACTGCATACGGGAACCGTGGCATGAGGATTTTCTTCCAGCAACGATTCCTTCATTTCGCATTGGCAGCGGCTCTTTCCTCCCCAATATTGCACTTAACAGCACATGCACAAACAGCAACAGTACCAGTGGATCATCAGGTTTATTCCCTGTTGCAGAAAGCGGAGACCCTGCAACTATTCTCTTCCTATGAATTACGTCTTCTGCCACTTTCCCGTACCACAATCCGAACTCTGCTTTGGCAAATCATAGATAAAAAAGAGCACCTTTCCCGGGCCGATGCTGCCCTTGCCCGGCAAATGCTGCAGGAATTCACCGATCCACAAATTGGCGAACCACTCACTCGCGATCATGATCGCCATATTTACCGCCACACCGAAGGCGATATGCAGTTCTTTTTCGATTTGGATTTCACACAAAATTTTCGCTTTCTGCGCCAGGATTTTGACATGCCCGAGGAAAATATCAGCGAAAGCACTCTCGGTGGCGATTTACGCGGCATGTTTACCAAAAACCTGGGATTCGGCGCCCACGCCTTGAACACCATGGTTCGTGGCAAAAACGAAGCAGAACAGTTCAACGTCGACCGGGGCACAATCAGTATTCGTGTTGGCGAGAGTTCCTTCACCGATCAGGCGACCGGTTACCTTGCCGGATCCTTTGGCCGGTTCCATTTTCTCGCCGGACGGGATTACCTGAGCTGGGGTGCCGGCCTTGATTACCGACTTTCGCTCAGGCTTATAGACCGACCTATGGATATGCTTCGCCTCAATTTCGATCTCAAAAAACTGCGTTTTACCTGGTTTCACGGCAACCTCAGCGGCGTCGACGTGCAACGTTATCTCGTCGGTCACCGTCTGGATTTTCGCCTTGGGAAATCCATAAATCTTGCCTTTTACGAAACCCTGGTTTACGGCAATCGGGACCGTGAATGGAGTTATCTCAATCCAATTTTGCCTTATCACGTCATGGAGCATCAGCTCGGCGATCTCGACAACAACACTCTCGGAGGTGATCTGGTTTATTTCCTTCGTCCGGGCGTGCGTGCTTTTCTGGAAGTTTTTGTCGATGATTTTTCCAGCGATTATCCCCTTGGGACGTACTGGGGCAATAAATTAGCCGTCAACGGTGGATTTCACTGGGTTGCACCCTTTCATTTTTCGGAATTTGAACTGAAAACCACTTACACCCGCATCGATCCGTGGGTTTATACCCACAACGATAGCGCCCTCAGCTACACGCATTACGGTGAAAGTATTGGATCACAGCTTGGCCCAAACGCCGACCGGGTACGAGCAGTGATAAACTACCAACCGCACCACGACAGCCGTTGGGAAATACGTTATGCGTACAAACGCAAAGGCGCTGGCTCTATTTTCGATCAGCATTCCTACGAGCTCAACGGCAAGCACAAAAATTTTCTTGCCGGCATTGTTGAAAAAACCTCTGAATTTGGTTTAGCTTTGCGCCAGCAATTCAAGCGTGATGTCTTTTTTGGATTTGATCTAACATTCAGTTACCTGCACAATCGTGCCTTGCAGGCTGGAGCCGATGGCTGGCGAAGAGAAGGTTTTTTCTACATGCAAATCAGGTACTAAAATGAAAAAATTTGTAACTATTACTGATCTTGCAGATTCGAGTTTTCCCTACAATATGGGTATGAGGAAAAACAACCTTGACGAGACTGTTGAAAAAGGGATAAACCGGACGTTGAGCATGCCTGCACTGAGTAAAGTCGAAGTGTCGAAACGCCCGGTTCCACGCTCGAATTCGGGCCCTTCGGCAAGCTCAACGTCCGAATTTGCATGTTTTTCGACAGTCTCGACAGGACTTGGAGCGCTGTCAGGGTTAAACTCGCTCTCTTTCAATTTAATCTGCCAAAGTGGTACTATTCAATCACCACATCCTTCTGGCAGGAGCTCACGTTGTTTACGGGTGGAATGCCGGAATGCCCGATTAACTGAATAGTTACAAAAGTTCATAGTTCCGCTTATTCGAGACGCGATTTTCAGAGTAAACTCCGGACTACGAACGATAAGAACTCTGAAACACTTAACGGCTCACGGAGAATAAATGCTCATCTTTGGTTTGACATTTTTAACACTTTTTCTTTTAGGATATTGTGGTGCGCTTATTCTTCTGGGGAAAGGGTTCAGCAATTTACAAAAAACCTTACTAGAAGAATCCTCTGAATTTTCCGGCCAGAACCTGCCTACCGTCTCAGTCATTATCGCAGCACGCAATGAGGAACGCAATCTACCCCGTTTGCTCCAGCACCTGCAGCAATTGGATTACCCGCAGGAAAAACTGGAAATATGCATCGTTGACGACCGTTCATCGGATAACTCCGTTGCACTTTTGCAAGCTGCGAAAGAACGGATGCCGTATCTCAAAGTTCTGCATGTGCGCGATCAGATCAAAGATTTCGCTCCAAAAAAGCGCGCGCTGGACATGGCGATTCGTGCCACCCACGGTGAAATCATCCTGCTCACCGACGCCGATTGCAGTCCACCGCCAACCTGGATTCATGCGACGTTGGCGTGTTACAAAGAAGAAAGCGCCGGCGTTATAGGTTATTCCCCGTACCGTTTCGATAAACCAATGCCCAAATTCCTGCAAAAAATGCTGTCGCTGGAATTTTTCTCCGTTGCTGCCGTGGCGGCAGCCTCCGCCGGACTTGGCACTCCGGCAACGGCCGCTGGCTGTAACCTGAGCTACCGGCGTCGTACGTACCAACGCGCCAAAGGCTTCGACGGCATTCGCCACTGGATTTCCGGTGATGACGACTTATTTATTCTCAAAGTTGCGGAACAGAAAATTGGCACCTGGTCCTATGGCTTGTCACCGGAGGCCTTCGTTCCTGCGGCCGCGCCCTCCACATGGCGGGCGTTTTGGAACCAACGTATTCGCTACGCCGGAAAGGGAGCTCATTATGCTTTGCCCTTTGTCATGCTTCTGGTCGCCGTGTACCTTTTCAATGTTCTACTCGCAGTAAGTTTACCCGCCCTGCTGGCAGGATTCACCGCTTTTGCATTCGCTTCCCTGCTCGCCTGGCTGGTCAAATCCATCTTTGAATGGCGTTTTCTAAACAAGGTCGCGAAAATTTATCGAAACCGCGATTTATTAAAATACTACCTCCCCACTGCTCTACTGCATCCGTTTTATATCGTACTCTTTGGGTTTATGGGGACTTTCAGCAAGTTTACCTGGCGCGGAGATGAGTTTGCCATCACCACAGAAGAACTGAATCATGGCTGAGTTCTGGATTTATCTCTCCGCGTTGATAATCGTCCTCTACGTCCTTCTGAGTGCGTTGATTATCTTCAGTATCCGCAGACAGAAGGAGGCGACAGCAAAAGATACGTCAGAGTTACCAACCGTCAGCCTTGTCATTGCTGCCCGTAACGAAGAAGAAAATTTACCCGCCTTGTTCACCAGCCTGAAAATGCTCGATTACCCCGCCCATCTTCTGGAAATCATTCTCATCGATGATGGTTCCATCGACCAAACCCGTAAAATCGCCGAAGCACAACAAGCGGCATTGCCCCATTTACACGTCATCTCACCAGAGAAAAAATATCCCAATCTCAACGGCAAAGCCAATGCGTTGCACAACGCGATCTTACAGGCGAAAGGTAAATTCATCGCAATCACAGATGCCGATTGCAGTCTGCCACCAACGTGGCTGCAAGCGCATATCGGACATTACGACGAGCAAACGGCTATGGTTGGTGGCATCACAATCACCACCAAAACGGAGGATGAGAAGCGCCTGTTTTACCAAATGCAGGCGCACGACTGGCTGTATTTGTTGGGAAGCGGAAGCGCAGCAGCAGACCTGGGTTTTCCCCTCAGCATTATCGGCAACAACATGAGTTTCCGACGTGAGGCGTATTTTGCCATCGGAGGCTATGAGAAAATCGGATTCAGTCTTGTGGAAGATTTCGCACTCATGCGTGCACTGCAGCTCGATGGAAAACAGATAAAACTTTGTGCCAACAAAAAAATGCTTGTTTCAAGTGCACCTTCACCTGATTTACATAGCTTTCTCATCCAAAGAAAACGCTGGGCGACAGGCGGCAAGGATGTCTCGTTAATTGCAAAAGGGATAATTATCCTCGGTTTCGCTGGTAAGCTGCTGCCGTTTTTACTGTTCGCAGCGGGTAAATTTATGACCGGTTTCTTTAGTGCGGGTATTGTTTTTCTTGCCGACTTGCTCATTCTCAAATCAATTCGAGACAAATTACAGCACCACAGGATGCTGGATCATGCCTGGCTGTATCCATTTTTCACAGTATTCTACAGTCTGTTAATGGTGCCTTTTTTCTTTTTTGGGAAAGAAGTAAAATGGAAGGGACGGGTTTACCGGGTTTGAATTAATGCCAGCATACAACATGAATCCGATTAAAAATTTTCTACCTTCATGGTTATCATCCTGGATGGATTCATGTTAAAAATCATTCGCGCTGTTTCAGGAAAGATCTGAATTACGAGCCAAAAAAATGGAATTTTTTATACGCAGAAGCGCAGAGATTCGCAGACTTTATTAAATTTTTTTCTCTGCGTAACTCTGCTTCACGGCGGCTCTGCGTTAGACTAAATTTTATTTTTTGGGGCTATAAATCATGGTTTAATTCAGATTGATCATTTAACATAGCCAAATCATTTTAGATTGAATCAGGTCTTGTCTAAACCCACTGGATAATCCCTGCCACGTTTCGCAGCCGCAAACAGCGCCAGAATATTCTCCACCGGCACATTGGCTTGAATGTTGTGTACAGCGGAAAAAACGAAGCCGCCACCCGGTGCGAATATTTGAATCTGCTCATCGGCTTGACGAGCGACCTCTTCGGGTGTGCCGTACGGCAAAACGTGTTGTGTGTCCACACCCCCACCCCAAAATGTGATCCGGTCCCCGAATTCCTGCTTTAATCGCTGCGCATCCATTTTTGCAGCAGTGAATTGCACCGGATTGAGAATTTCGACACCGGCATCGAGGAGATCGGGGATAAAATCATAAATGGAACCACAACTGTGCAAAAAAACCTTGGCGTCAGCGTGGCGTCGTGCGTACTGATAAATCTGTTTGTGAAAGGGTTTCACCAATTCCCGGTACAGATCCGGTGAAAACTGTGGCGCATTCTGCGCACCGAGATCGTCACCCATTTGAATAATCTGAATGTACGGACCCACCGCCTGCAAATAACCTTGCAGATTTTTCAGATGCACCTGCGTCAATTTTTCCAGCACAACAAAAGTAAAATCGGGATTTGCGATGAGATCAAGCATAAAGTTCGACCAGCCGCGCAACCATTCAGCAGCTTCCACGATGCTGCCGCCGAAATTGCCCATAATGGCATAATCCGTTTCATAAAACAGCCTCTTTGCTTTCTCCTCGAGCTGACGCAATTTTTCATCGGTGAAATAGGACCATGGGTAGTCTTGCAACTCTTTTTCGGAGGTCGCCTTTCCCAGCGGCGGATTGCAGGATTCAAAATACAAACAGGATGGTGGCATTTGTGCCGCAATGCGGCTGCCGTCCATCAGCACCCAGCGGCCCTCACGCCATTCAGGCGCGTTTGACTTATGTATTTTTGCCGGCGAACCATTGGGCAATGGCCAATCAATCCAATGTGCACCATCCGCATGAAATGAATTTTCGAGGGAAATGACATCCACTTCAAAATAGTCGAGGATTTCTTTTTCCACTTCTGCGAGCTGCTGGCTCATGTCAGAAATGCGTGTAGGCGTCTTCGGGAATCCAAGGTGCTGCTTCAGTTTATTGTAAGCAATCGCCATAATGCTAGTGGAGGCCATACCACCCAAATCGATGGGGACTTTATCGGGTTCTTCGTGGCGCAAAGTAGTGATTACGCGTTGTCTGGAAGTCATAGTCTTAGGTCTCATTTTATCCAATTTGAATTTTCAGAATGGAGGCTATAGGCATTTTGGTTATAAAAATTTGGTGGCGTTGCATCTTTACCCGCAGCCTAAAAAGCGAGAGTCCGAAATCATACAATATTCAACACGGAGAAAAAATGCATGACACTGCCACCAAGGACAAACAAGTGCCAGATTGCGTGATTGTAAGGCAGCTTTTTCCAGGCATAAAACACAACGCCGATGGTGTAGGACAGACCGCCAATCACCAGAAAAGTAATACTGATGGGCGGAACTTGTATAAGCATTTGCTTTGCAGCACTAACGCATAACCAGCCCATCAGCACATAAATGGCTGTTGAAAGTTTGGGAAATCTGTGGACAAAATACATTTTCAATACCACTCCGGTTATTGCCAGTCCCCAAATAACGCCAAAGAGGCTCCATCCCCAGGGGCCGCGCAAGCTCACCAGCATAAAAGGTGTGTACGTTCCGGCGATGAGCAAAAAAATTGCGGCATGGTCGAATTTACGCAATACGCGCTTAACTTTCAATTGCGGGAAACTGTGATACAAAGTTGAGGCAAGGTATAAAAGGATTAATGTGCTGCCAAAAATAGAAAAACTCACCACATGCCAGGCATCACCGTGCGCCACCGCTGATACGATAAGGACTACAAGCCCTGCTATGCTCAGGGCCGCGCCAATGCCATGACTGATACTGTTTGCTATTTCTTCACCGAGAGAATAGTCGACCTGATTCGATTTCTTTTCCATCAATACCTCTGTCATCATATCAAACAATAAAAATAATCGTTTAATTTATCAGGAATTGTTAAGAAACCAATGCGTTTTCTCACAATACAAAAAAAGCCCTTGCAGCTGATACCCACCGCAAGGGCTTTAAAATTAAAAGACAGTATAATCAAACTAACTGCTGAGGTTTGTTAAGGCAAAGCGAATCGGAACGCTGACCCAAACCTTCACCGCACGATCACGTTGCATTGCCGGGCTCCATTTGGTGCCATCGACGGCGGCCAAAGCAGCTTTTTCAAATCCAACATCCGATCCTGAATCTTTAATCACTTCCGCACGTTCGACTTCGCCACGTGGGGTAATCAAAAGTCGCAGCACGACGGAGCCCTCGATATTGGCCATTTTGGCAACTTCCGGATAAACGATACGCTCATAAATCGACTGGTAACCACCAACAGGTTTCGGAGGTGTATCAAAAACGACGAAGATATCTTCCGCGTCATCAATTACTGGTTTTTCCGGTGGCGGTGGAATTTCTGCAAAGTTGATATCGGTATCATCGATGGTCTCATCGTCCGCAATATCCTCATCGTCTGAAGGCAGCGGCACGGCCGGCCGGGGTGGCGCTGTCAATTTACGAAGTTGTTCTGTAACAGGTATTTCTTCAACGATAAGCTCTTGAATCGAGGAGGTTATTTGTTGCGCTTCGGTTTCAAAATTCCGTAAGGTTAAAAAAGAAAAAAGTACCAGTACCAAAGAAACAACCGTGGCCAATTCTATCGTTTTGGAATAATGCTTCTTTAAATCATAGTGCGGATTTTTTGTTTTAACCAAGCCAGCTGGTTTAACAGACTGCCAATACGCACGACTTTCAGGAGTTTCCTTGATTTTTCCCGGTTCTGCTCCCAGGGGATTGAATGCCTTAAAAGTTGCCATTTTCATCTCCAGTCTCTATTTTCTTTTTTAATATATTCTATGAAAAATTTTATCATTTTATGGTGAATTTTTTATTTGGGGCAGATGTACGGCAGGATTTCAGGAAGGTTGCGAATTCTTTTTTTTTAGGCGAGCAGCACTGGCTTTTACATCGAATTGGGAAGCATTATACTAGCATATGTTGAAAATTTATGCCGGTCCTGCGAAGAAAGTGAAATTCAAATAAAAAAAAGCCCCTGCAGGTTGGTAAAGGACTGCAAAGGCTTCGCATTCTGAGTATAAAAACTGTGCTTCCAGGTGCGACGCACTTTACGTTTAATGGAGCACGAATTTCTAAAATCATCGATTCGCTTAACGAAGAAGTGCGTCGCACCTTTACTTTTTGCGATAGATCAGGGGATGCCCCTGATCCATCCCTGGTAAAATCTTACTTCATCAACAAAAGCTTGCGCTGGGCAACAAACTCACCCGCACGCAGAGTATAGAGATAAACACCGCTGGAAACCTGAACGCCCTTGTCATCACGGGCATCCCAGACGACACTGTGTTGACCGGCGCTGACCTGGCCGCTGGTGAGCGTGCGTACCAACTGACCGGCAGCATTGTAAATATTCAGGCTCACATGGCGTGCCTGCGGTAAGCTAAACGTTATGTTCGTCGTCGGATTAAATGGATTCGGGTAGTTCTGCTCAAGGGCAAATGCCGTCGGCAAAACGATTTCTTCAGCAACCGCAGTCACCGCACTCACGTCCACCGAAACCGCATTGTGCCAGGTCTGCAAACCAAACTCATTCACATCCGCCACTTTGTAGTAGTAGGTTCGCCCTACAGCTACTGTGGCATCGGTAAAGGACAAGTCTGTCAGCAGATCACTATTTACCCGCACATACTGGCCGTTAATTTGTTCGGCACGGTAAACATGATAACCTCGGGTTCTTTCCGCATTGTCCACCTGCCAGCTCAGTTCAACACCTGCAACAACGCTGGTGGCTGCCATATTGTACATATGCAGTAGGCGACCGGAGGCTTCAGGCATCACCACTGAAACCGGGCCGTTGTTATAGGCTCCCGGATAACCCGTGCTGCCATCGCTGAATACTTCGAGAATCATGTAGTAGTAGAAAGTATTTTTCGAAAGCTGAGTATCGGTGAAGCTGTATTCGTTCAAATGCTGGCTGGTGCCCGTGCCGGGAACCAGATCACCGATTATTTTAAATTCTTCTGTTGCCGGATAAGCTTTGGCATTGGCAAAGACATCGGCAAAGGAACGTTGGGCACGAAAGACGAGAAAGCCTTTCACATCCACTTCCAGGCCAGTGACCCAGCTTAGTTCAGCGCCGTTTTCTGCCGGAATAACCTGCAGTTCGCTGATTTGTGCCGTTGCGGTCGCACCAGTGGTTTTGGAAAGCGACAGTTTTGGTGTTTCGTCCGCAACCGTGCCGCCACCCAGGCCAATGGCATATTCCGAAGCATAGTAGCTGATGAGATATTGTTTGATCGCTTCATCGAGATAATCATTTGTCCGGTCTAAATCCCCGGCGCTGAGATGGCTCTGGCTGTAGGCGAGGGCCACATCGATTTCATAGGTGCCGGCAAATGCCTGCGCTTCATCCAGTTTACACACCGCCAGATCATGGATTGGATCGATAAGTGCATTCAAGAGATTCGTCAGGTCAGCGCCACATTTTACCGCATTGATGGCGTGTTGCCAGGCGCTTTCCAGCGCACAAATGGAGTTCATGATTTGATTGTTGTTGAGCAACGCCTGCGCCTGCTGGATGTCAGCGATGGCGGCGTTGAGTTCCAGTTGGGCAAAATACGGTAGACTGCCTGCCTGCAGGGTGGTTTCAATTTCACCGATCGCCAGATTGAGAATCGAGGCCAGCGTTTCGCAGCCGACAGCAAATTCAAAGCTATTGTCGATATCTGCAGAACCACCACAGACGTTATTGATCGAGGCTGCATAACTCGCTGCAGCAATACCGTTATTGACTCGTTGCAAAATGAACGTCGCTTGCTGTGGATTTGAACCTGGAGCGGTCCAATCGAGGCCATTGCCGGAAGTAAATCCATTGGAATTGATGACTTCGAAATTGCTCAATGCACTGAAATTAAGACTGGCTAAGCCGCCTGTATCACCAGCATTAACGACGATTGTATCTTGATAGGTGTCATAATTTGGTGTTTCGGAAACCAGATAAGGTGTGCCACACAACGAAAGTGGCGTGCAGGTCGGATCGGAGCCGCCACCAGCATCGGGATCGTCGGATAAAAATGGCGTAACATTGCTGCCACCAACTGCGCCCTGATTGCAAATTGCTGTGGCAGAAGCATTCGTCAGCGGTGATTTGATATCAACTGCAAATGTCAGTGTATCTGCTTCACCGGGTGCTATCGTTCCAATAATGGCGTAAACACCCGGTCCGGGATAATTATCATTGATGGTTCCCTGCGTTGTTGTGCCACTCCCAGCGACGGGTGTTACATTAAAATCCAGCGTATCGGAATAGGTGACAGAATTAGCATCACCTGTGCCTGTATTATTGATGATTACCGTATATTTGATGCGATCACCGGGATTGGCGATACCATCATTGTTGTTGTCGATCAGTAAAGCGTCGGTTAGGTTGGCGGACAGTTGAGGAGCAGTAACTGCATTGTTTGTCAAACTGAAATTGACTCCGGTTGCACCATTAGTGCCAGCAGCGACCATGTAAGGCCCACCAACAGTTGAATTTGCGGTTACATTTCCGGTGGTTGCCACTCCGCCAGTGATTGTTGCAGGATTTCCGGCAATAGTACTGCTGGCGCCGCTTGCAGGCGGAGTGAACGTTACTTTTCCTCCATCAACCGGTTCACCGAATGAGCTTGATATGGTGACAGCTAACGGATCTGAAAAGCTTGTGTTGATAACAGTATTTTGGTTATTGCCACCGGAAACCGCCATGGTGAAACCACGGGATTCATACGCGCCCATATCGATTCCGCCTAATTGAGGACGGGTAATTCCACGCTGGTCGGTTGTGGGTGCGTCCGTGCTCGTTCCTGCGTTGATGGCCGGACTTCCCGGTAGCAAAGCACAAGTCATTGTAGCGCCACCGTTATCTGCCAATGGGCCAAGCAGCGGGTCGATAGGTGATGAACTGCTGCCAACCTGATCCCCAGTTCCAATAAAGGTCCAGTCATACGGCGGATCCACTTTGCCAAAAATGTTATTACCAAGCGATGTAAGTTTTGGATAACCTGCAGGCGGGATACTTGCATCACTGGAAAAGAAATAATCGCCTGTTGAGGCTCCGGGGTTCAAGAAATATTCCGGCCCTGTATTGCCTGCCACAATAGAGTTCCTGATGGTGAATTGACCATCAGGAACCGAACCGTTGAGAGAATAAACTCCATTACGAATGCCTCCCCCATAACCATAGTTACCGGTGATTGTGCAAGAATTTATTTCAGCCGTTCCAGCGAATAAATAAATACCGGCACCATTACAATAGTCAACAGATGGTCCGCCACCATTTCCGCTAATGGTTGAATTGTAGATATGCAGGCTGCCTCCTAATTGGTGAATGCCTGCACCACTAACTGCAATATTAGATGAAATGGTTGAGCCTGAAATGGCCAGAGCCCCTTGATTCACAATTCCACCGCCACTTTCTTCGGTCTGATTATTTGCGATGGTGCTGTTATTTATTGTTGCCGATCCTGCATTGAAAAAGCCTGCACCCAAACTCCCGACCGGACCAGAAGCCTCCAGTTTGTTATTGGTGATCTGGCAGTTGTTTACCACTAATATAGCCCCACTGGCATTGAATATTCCTGCGCCCTGTCCTCCAACTGGATTATCGCAGGCTATCCAGCAGCCAATTAGGGTGTTATCTGTAACGGTGCAGTTTGAAAGGGTCAGATTTCCGCTATTATAAATACCTGCTCCCGGAGTTCCGGATCCTCCATCGCTTATGTAATTAAGGCGACCTCCGGAAATGGTTAATCCGGACAAGGTAGCAGTAACATTCCCAACATAAAAAACCCGATAAGTATTCTGTGTATTATGGATATCCAGCAGACCGGCTCCAGGACCTTGTATGGTCAAATCTTTATCAATGGTTAGACTGCTGGTGAGATTTATTGGACTTACCACCTGGTTCATATCAAAAGTAATGGTGCTCCCGGGACAGGCATCGATGATTGCCTGGCGCAGGCTTCCCGGACCGCTATCGGCATTGTTGGTAACAACCGGATCTGTAACGCATGCTGCGTCATCATTTGTAATCGTACCGATGCCCTGACCGTCACTGACGTAGGCGCCAGTCACATTGCTCACATTGACAAAAAACGTCTCATCCGCTTCGATATCCGTATCGCCGTTGACCAGGACACTAAACGTGTAGGTCGAGTTTCCGGAAGGAATCGTTTGGCCGGTGAGCGATTTTGCGGTGTAATCGGAAGCGGCAGTCGCCGGATTCGTCGTGCCGTCCGCAGTAGCGATGTCGAACGTCACGCCGCTCGCAGGCGCCGACTGCGTGAGACTCACCGTGAAGTCGAACGAAGTGGTGCCGGCATTACTCTCGTTCAGAGTGACGTCGTTGATACTCAACTCCACATAGTGGCAAAGAAAGTTGGGACCGATGCATCCGTCATATCCATTATTTACTATATCCGGGAAAGTAAGAGGGGACACGCCGTAATCAAAAAGAGATGATTGGCGCGCATTACCCCATGTAATCGGCGTAGAAAAAAATATTTCATTTGTATTTGTATTCGAAATAATAATTTGATCACCCTGATGTGGATCTGTTGCATAAATTGGAGGATAATAAGCGCCTATTACGTAGGTTTGCCCGGCTTGCAGTGTCACAGGTGTGATGTTCACATATCGACAGCCGGAGATGAGCGTGGCGCTGGTTCCACTGGGTATTGATATTGAAGCGACCAAAACACCGGCGCTGGTCCAGATGCCTACTTCATGGGATGTAAATAAACCATCTTCTCCTGAATCGTAAATCCCAAGCGCTGACACAACAACATCCCCAGCGCCAACCGTAAATGACCATCCAAATGTCGCATCATAGATAATATTTGAAGTGGGGGTACTAATGCCATGGCTATTTGATGCCGGAAAATCCGTCACATTGCCAAGTGTAAATGCCGGAACGTTATCCGCCGCGGTTAAAGGCAGCGCGCTGGCCAGGGTGAAGATCGCTGCAAAAAGCATCCGCGCAATGGCGCCTGTTGATAACAATTTTTTACTTCTCAAGGAAATCATACTCTTTCTCCCAAAAATGAGTTCATTCGGCGGCATATCCCTGCCAGGGTGCATTTCGTCATGGTTCATATCATGGTGTATTGTTTTAAATTCATAAATTATCCATCGCTAACAAACAGGCAATTAAGCAAAGGTCCATTTGTGCAGACGGATTACGTAATTTTTAGGGGGAAATCCATTTCCGGTGGGTAAAGCGAGAACAGGCCGTTCCATGACCTGTAATGAATAATTTTATTTACCGTTCAAGGTGAAGAAGTGCGTAGGTGAAAAGCATTTTTCCCATTAAAAAATATTATTTTCAAAATTAGATGAATGAAAGACAAAATTAATGATTCGGCCTGCAGAAAATTTGCATAAAATAATTGCCACAAAATTTAAGAAATCGCCGTGGTACCGATACTTTTTAAATTCAAAGGTCTACACTCTTTTGAATGATAAAGGATAGTTTGCTCATACCGGTGCATAGCAAAAGGAAGCGACATGGCAAATATGAGATTAAGCACAAAATTCGTTCTCAGCATAGGACTTGCTCTTACGCTTATTTTATCAGGTGAACTGTTCTGGATTAACTACGAACAGAATGAATTGCACATGCAGAGCGCCCGAACCGCAGGCATTGTTGCAAGCGAACTGGTTATGGAAGATTTGAACCAAATCATGGCGACCGGCAGCAATGATCAATTGCCCGACGTGCTCAATCGCATGAACACCATTGAGGACATCAAAGAGGTGCGCGTTATTCGCAGCGATTTTTTTGAGAAAGCCGGTGACTATATAGCCAAAGACAACTACGACGAAGAAACGATTCACACCGGAAAACCCAAGGAAATTTTCGACAAAAAGGACAAAACCTACCGGAAAATTGTTCCATTTATCGTAAACGAATCCTGTGTCGATTGCCATGAAGCACAAATCGGTGATGTGCTGGGTGCTGCCAGCATAACGGTGACACAAAATGCCGTTGCAGCCCACATCGAAGCCAATTCGATGAAGAAATTTTATTTTACTATTCTGGTGATATTCATCATAACCGGTGCGCTTTATGGGATAATTACCTTCCTTGTTTTACGGCCATTGCACAGTTTGACGGATGGAGCGAAAAAGGTTTCCAAAGGTGACACAGACGTCAGTGTCAACATTAAAAGCCACGATGAATTGGGACTTCTGGGGCAGGCATTCAATAAGATGGTTTACAATCTTAACAGAAATACGACTGCGCTGCACGAAGAACGAATTAAGGTGGAACAAAAGGCAGAAGAAGTGCAGCTCGCTGTTATGGAAACACAGGAACAAAAAGAGTATCTCGAAAAAAGTGTCGATGCAATCCTGGTAAAAATGGAGCAATTTGCTGATGGCGATTTAACTGTTCAAATCGAAGGGCAGAATGAGGACGCCATTGGAAAATTATACAACGGTTTTAACCGGGCCGTGCTCAACATACAGGGAATGATTCAAGGGGTATCCAGCACCGTGAAAAATATTTTCACGTTCAATAGCGAGCTTTCCTCCCTGATTGAAAAAGTCGCAGACGGTGCGGAAGAACAGAAATCTCAATCCATCGAAGTTGCTGGTGCCATGGAAGAAATGACCCAAACTATCGCATCGAACGCCCAACATTCCTCGGATGCTGTCGTAACCGCACAAAAATCCGGCAAAGACGCCAAAGCGGGTGGTGAAATAATCCACACAACGATCAACGGCATGGTCAACATTTCGCAAGTGGTGGAAAAATCCGCTGAAAATATTAAATCCCTCGGAAAAAGCAGCAACGAAATCGGGAATATAATCCAGGTGATTCACGGGATTGCAGACCAGACAAACCTGCTGGCGTTAAATGCAGCCATCGAAGCGGCACGAGCCGGAGAGCAGGGTCGTGGTTTTGCTGTCGTAGCAGATGAAGTGCGAAAGCTGGCTGAGGAAACCACCAGTGCAACCAAAGAAATCAGCGCTATGATTCAGGAAATTCAAACCGGCAGCAACACGGCTGTCTCTTCGATGACGGAGGTGACCCGCGAAGTGGAAAGTGGCAAGAAAATGGCAGATCAGGCAGGCGCTTCGCTGAATTCGATTATCGAGAATTCTGATGAACTCATCGAAATGATCACCCAGGTTGCCACAGCAAGCGAAGAGCAATCGTCCACCAGCATGGAAATTAGCCGCAACATCGAACAAATGAGCCAGATCAGTGAGGGCAACACCTCCTTATCCAACGCCATGGCTCACTCACAGGAAAAGCTCACAAACATGCTGAATAACCTGCAGCAAAATATTCGGCAATTCAAGTTCAGTAACTCAGGCATTGCTTCCGGCAGGAAAGTACAGGCTCAAAAATCCGTCGAGACTTTTGCTGAGGATCATTCCGAAGTCACTGTTGTTTCGTAAAAAAAGTTTTCGTATTTAATGCATCGCAGGTTTCAAAACCACTATCAGCCTGCAAATGGAAAAAATATAATCATTTAAATTTGAACCGCGATGCAAAATACCCTTAAATTTTTCGCTCTGGGGATTCTGTTTTTTCACGCGTGCAGCACGCAAGAAAACAAATCGCCGTATGCGCACGTCGAACCCATCAAAGCCCACTCTCACAACGATTACCAACAGGAAACACCACTTTATAGCGCATTGGAAAACGGATTCGCAAGTATTGAAGTCGATATCCACCTGCGAGATGGCAAGCTCTGTGTCGCCCACGACAGCGCCGATGTGGACACCAGTAAAACTTTGCAATCGTTGTACCTGCAACCATTAACAAATTTATTCCACAACCTCCCGGGCAGCGTTTTCGCAAACAACCAGCCGGTTCTTCTGCTGATCGACATAAAAACCGACGCCGACTCGACATATTTTCAACTCCTGCATGACGTGCAAAAATACCACACGCTGTTTTACCGCTCCGAAGAAAATAAGTCGATTTTCGGACCCTTCCGGGCGATCATTTCCGGCAATCGTTCGAAAACGATTTTAGAGGAGCAACCGTCTCGCATTGCCGGCTACGATGGACGGATTACCGATTTAACCGCCGACATTTCCCCGGAATGCATGCCACTCCTCAGCGACAGATGGAGCACTCACTTTACCTGGCGTGGCCAGGGGGCTTTGCCCGGGACGGAAAAGGAAAAATTACATGAAATTGTTTCCAGGGCGCACTCCGCAGGGAGACTGGTTCGATTCTGGGATACGGATGTAGGTGATACTGAAAGGCAGCACGCGATCTGGAAAGAATTGCAGACCGCAGGGGTAGACTTAATCAACACCGACAAGCAAAACGAACTGCGGGAGTTTCTTCTAAATTTGCACTGAGCACCAGCAATCCTGCAAATGATCATTTACCAGCCCTACGGCTTGCATGTAAGCGTACATAATTGTCGGCCCGACGAAAGTCATGCCGCGCTTCTTCAAATCTTTCGACAACTTCTCGCTCTCCGGTGTGGTGACCGGGACGTCTTTTAGATTGTACCAACAATTAACTATTGGCTTGCCACCCACAAAATGCCACAAATAGGCGTCAAACGAACTGCACTCTCTCTGAATTTCAAGAAAAACGCGTGCATTTGTTCTCGCAGCGTAAATTTTTAATCTGTTACGAATAATTGCAGGATTTTGGCGTAAGTTTTCAAGTTCACTATCCTGCATTGCGGCTACTTTCTCCGGATCAAAATTGTGGAAGGCCGTTTGATACCCAGTGCGTTTCAACAGGATGGTTTCCCAATTCAAACCTGCCTGTGCACCCTCGAGAACCAAAAATTCAAAGAGAACCTGGTCCTCATGCTGCGGCACACCCCATTCGTTATCATGGTATGCCGCATAAACCGTTTGCCCCGGTTTGTTACCAAAGCAGCGTTTTTTGCCGTCCGTTCCGGGTAAAAGTGCCATCCTACCTCCTTTCGTACAGTATCACATCAAGCGTGAACCATTTGGGATTCGCTGGTCTGGAACTGCAAGTACAACAGCACCGTCTTGCCGCAGAAAACCCGTAACGAGGCATTCGGATACAAACGGCCCAATTTGTTTCGGTGGGAAGTTAACAACCGCCACAACCTGCTTCCCAACCAAATCCGATTTTGTGTAGACTTCGGTAATCTGTGCACTCGATTTTTTCATTCCGATTTCGTTCCCAAAATCAATGTGCAGTTTATATGCTGGTTTACGTGCTTCTGGAAATTCATCCACCTTGACGATTGTGCCCACACAAAGGGCAATTTTTTCAAACTCATTCCAAGTTAATTCGTTCATTTTAAAACCTGATATGTACTGTTAATCCAGAATGCTTACGCTTTCCTGAAATATAGAAAATATCCCAAGGAATGTTAGTTTATTTTCAATCCAGCTCAGCATGGATCGGAAGAATGCCCCCTTGCCTCAAATCAAGTCAAAGCATTTTGCAAAAGTAATGTCCGATGCATATCATTTCGAACCCTGCTTTTTTGGGGTGAGGCCGAAGGCCGGCGAAGCAAAAGTTTTATACTCAGGCTCGCAGCAAAAGATTTCTCCGATGGAAAGCGCGTTCGAAATGACAAGACTGTGTGAGCGCTGAAACTTCACGGAGGTGAGCTTGCCTGTACTGAGTAAAGTCGAAGTATCGAAGCCGGACTCACGCTCAACCGGGCACTTTGACAGGCTCAGTGACCGGTTAACGCTGCATTTTCACACCGCCTGGACAACCGGTGCCTTTTTGTAGGACATTACTTTTGCAAATCACTATACCAAGAAGCTATGAATTGAGAGATTTTCTGAATTGTTTGAGAATAATACGCATTTGCGGGACACTCGTTAAGTCCATTTTGCCAGAACTGATCTGAGCTCATCTTCGTCAATGGGTTTTGTAATAAAATCATTCATCCCTGCGTGGATACACTTTTCACGATCCCCTGTTAAAGCATTTGCAGTGAGGGCGATTATCGGAAGGGACGCATTTTCGTTTCGGTGTCGAATTGCAGCTGTTGCTTCAAAACCATCCATGTTCGGCATGTGGCAATCCATGAAAACAACATCATAAACGGTATCTTCCAGTATTGTCAGCGCCTCCCTACCGTCTGATGCTAAATCAACCTGGCATCCGATTAACTCCAGCATCTTTTTTACCACACGTTGATTCACAAGATTATCTTCGACGACAAGAATTCGCCTGCTTGCTTGAGGGTTTGTGGAATCAGGCGTCTCCCGCGGCACTTCATTAATTAATTCCTCATCAGCAGAAGAATCGTGAATCAAAAGCGGTAAAACAACACGGAAGATGGAACCAGTCCCCGTCTTGCTCTTGACACGAATCGTTCCCCCAAAAAGTTCGATTAGATTTTTCGTAATTGCCAATCCAAGACCAGTACCGCCATACCGTCTGCTGGTGGATGCATCTTCCTGGGTAAATTTTTCAAATATTTTTTTCAGATTGTCTCTACTTATCCCAATGCCCGTATCAACAATGGATATGGACACATACATTCGGTTTTCAACTGTTTTGCTATAGGAAACGCGCACATCCACATGGCCTTTTTCGGTAAACTTAATGGCGTTCCCTGTCAAATTGGTGACTATCTGTTTTATTCTGCTCGGATCACCAAGAAAGTAGTGCGGTAAGTTTTTTGAAAATTTCAGGTTCAAATCAATATTTTTCTCTTCGGCCTTTTCCCTTAGCAAACTGCAGACTTGCGTAATGATTGATTTTAAATTAAAAGGAACCTGTTCAAAGGAGAGTTTACCAGCTTCAATCTTCGAAAAATCGAGAATATCGTTGAGAATCGTGAGTAAAAATTCAGCAGAACTGAGAATTGTTGACGTATATTCCTGCTGTTCGGAGTTTAAATCTGTATGTTGAAGTAATCTGGCCATGCCCAGAACTCCATTCATAGGCGTTCTGATTTCGTGGCTCATGGTCGCCAAAAACTCACTTTTGGCCTTATTGGCAATTTCCGACCGGATGACAGCTTCCTGTTTTTCCCTTACCTCCTTTTGAAGCGTAGCCGTAATTTTCTCGTACTCAGCAACAGAAACTGTTGACGCCTCCAGCTCTTCGGCGAGCATATTAATCCCAAGCATAATGACATCGAGGGCATCTTGCGCATCCGTTGGTTGCAATGAAACATTAAACTGGCCTGCACCCAAATCCGCAAGTGCTTTAGCGATTTCCTGAATTCGAGAATTGTCATTTTCTGAACTACTCAAACAATCATTTTGCATTTACGTTCCGTCTTCCCCGCTATCACAACTTATAGGCATTCAACCACTGGATCGATTCTTGTTTATCTGTGAACAATTTAATTGGAAAAGGTCCTTTGTTCAGTCCAATAAAAAAATTGGCGATCATTCGACTCCAGGCCGAATCCACCAGTATGGCAACGGCTGTGACATTGGCGTTGTTCGCAGGTCCGGTGTAAAACTCCCGCGCTGCACGCTCGATAGATTTCGCCCGGCGAGCATCAACGACAAGAGGAACTTGTTTGCCTCCCAGTTCTTCTACCCGCAGATAGTTATGCGCGGAGACATTCTCCTCCGCAGCAGCAAGATCGTGCACGCTTCCCTCAAGGCATTCCGCGATAACAATCCCATCTTCAATCCACAGCTTCTCGGTTTGTGTATGTCGTACTTGCATTTTTATTATCCCATAGTGACTTTTTATAATTTTTTCGGCCAATTTAATCGTTCCTAAAATGCGTTTAGATACTGAATCCATTTGCCACACACAAAATTCAATGAATTACACAAAAACTGCTTTCATTAGCGGAATTTTCAAATAAATTAAAGGTTCTGCCGTTGAACTAAATTGATACGTAATGATTGAATAAAATACCTTACAGAATACACATTTTGGAAGGTTTCATTTTGTAAACCAGGAGCAAGCATGTCGTCTTTGGAATTATTACTCCCTGCCGGGGATTTTGAAAAAATGCAATACGCCTTTGCCTTCGGTGCCGATGCAGTCTATCTCGGCATCCCCCGCTACTCACTTCGAGCCCGCGAAAATGGCTTTAAAAAAAAGGAGCAGGTATTTGAGGCAATAAAATACGCCCATGAACGAGGGAAAAAAGTCTATGTGACTGCCAACATTTTACCGCACAACCATAAAGTCCAGCCGTTCATGAATTACGTCGATGAATTCCTGCAAAACTGCCAACCTGATGCGTGGATCATGTCCGATCCCGGGATGATCATGTACATGCGTGAGCAGCATCCGGAACAGGAAATCCATCTTTCGGTGCAAGCCAATACGGTGAATTATGCAGCTGCGAAATTCTGGGAAAAGAACGGTGTAAAGCGAATCATACTTTCCCGGGAGCTCTCAATCAAAGAAATGATAAATATCAAAGAGCACTGCCCGGATTTGGAGTTGGAAGCCTTCGTCCATGGCTCCATTTGCATCGCCTATTCCGGCCGCTGCCTGATTTCTAACTACATGTCGCACCGTGACCCCAACCAGGGAACATGTTCAAACTCCTGCCGCTGGGAATACAAAATGTACAAGAAAGATGAAGTGCAGCCCGCGGCAATGCAAAAACAACTCCCCATGTATGAACCGGCATTGACACAGCACGGCGATCCCTACTACCCGTTGCAAGGCGATTATTATCTCGAAGAAACTGAGCGCCCAGGGGAATACATGCAAATCGACGAGGATGAAAACGGGACCTATTTGATGAATGCACGGGACCTGTGCGCCATCGAATACTTGCAGGAATTGCGTGATGCTGGTATTGTCAGTTTCAAGGTGGAAGGGCGTTCAAAGTCCGTCTACTACGCTGCGCTCATTTCCCGCGCCTACCGACGTGCCATCGACGATCTCGAGGCTGGCAGGCCTTTCAACCCCGAACATTTGCGCGACGTTTTCGCAACGGCAAACAAAGGGTTCATCGCTGGCTTTCTCCACGGCAATCCCGGGAAATCCGCACAGAAATACGATAATACAAAATCGGAGATTCAGGCATACCGCTTTTCAGGAATCGTACGTGGATACGACGCTGCGAATAAACTCATGCAGGTTGAGCCGCGTAATCCCATCCACACCGGTCAGAAACTCGAACTGTGCACAGGTGAAAAAGACGTTGAAATTACCGTGGGACGAATAATCGACGCCAAAGGCAAAGAACTGGAACAAATCCATGGCGGCTTACATACGTGCTGGATTCCTTATGACAAAAACCCAGGTGAATTTTCCATTCTTCGCGAACAGGTGAATGAGTTTGATCCTGCAAACGTTGAACTCAGCATGGAACCAATCGAGTCCTGAACAATGAAGTTTCTGTCCTACATTGCACGAATATTTTCTTTGTTGCTCATATTCATCGTGCGCATTTACCAATATGGTATCTCGCCGCTATTCCCACCCCGCTGCCGGTACACACCAACGTGTTCCGAATATATGATCGAAGCCATTCGTCTGCATGGCCCCATGCACGGCGGATGGCTCGGTGTCAAACGTATTTCCCGCTGCCATCCCTGGGGATCGAGTGGTTACGACCCCGTACCCTTGCCGCAAATCAAAAAAGAAGAGAATAAGCAGGAGGTGAATTAGAGTTCCTCTGGCAAGGACTCGTTCCGACAAGTTATTAGCCGCGAATTCTTTTAAATTGGCTTAAAGTTTCATACATTTTTTTTACGTATGTTTCTGAAACTTACTTGATTTCTGGCCTATTTTTCCGATTACTACCTATATAATCACGTGCGTTTCTACTACGAAAAAGGAAATCACCGCATGAGAACTCGAATAAACGCATACCTGGTGCTGATTTCGCTAACTGGATTAATGGTCTATTCAGCTTGTACAAAAGTCACTTCTCCCGATGAAGCGACTATTGATGTACAACTCAACAATAATTCCCAGGAACTGAACCTGCATGTTCTGCAAGGTGAATCGAAAAAATTGGCTTTCACCGGCACTACCGAAATAAATTCGGCCTATGAATTCGTACTGCACGCAACGGTCTCCCCACTTGTATGGGGAGATAAAGTGCTGCATGCGGTCCATGTCACCCTCGAAGGAGATTATGCGTACGTCGCTTATGCTACACCGGAAAACGAATATTTCGGTGGCATTGAAATCATTGAAATTTCCGATGTATCGCAACCGAAAATTTTATCGCAAATGATTTTTACCCACAGTGACATAACCATTGCACTGAAGTCTGGGAACAGGCTGCTTTTAGGCGGATCGGCAAACAGTGATAAGCTTGCACAAATCACCAGTCCGGCAGTTTTCACAATTGTTGAACTGCACGATGGTTTGATGTCAGGCGATTTCGAGATTTTCGATTTGCCCAGTTACAACGCCAATGATATTATGATTATTGGCGAATCGGCACTGGTCACAACGGGAACAACAGGTGGAGGTCTCGCCGTTTTTGATCTCAATACATGGGACTACGGTTTCATTCCCATCGAAGGCGCAAAGGCCATTGAGGTGACCCCTAACGGAATCTATGTTATGGAGGGGACGGGTACGAATTTACACGTCTACAGTGCATTGGACACATCTTTCATCGAAACGATTCCTCTTGGCTGCCCGAATATATTTCAGTCCAAAGCGGAAACGGACGTGAAAGACGACTTGTTGTTTTTCTCCTCCGGCTCCTGCGGGATGAAAGCAATCAATACAGTCTCGGGGGAAATCATTTACGATTATCCTATTCCCGGTGGCGGGCACTGCAATGGCGTTTCCGTCAATAATAACCTTGTTTTTCTGGCAAATGACACATCCGGGTTAGCACTGCTGGAAATAGATGGAGGGAATTTGCATCCAATGGGGACGCTCAGTTTTGGTGCATCGGTAAATTATGTTATTTCGCAGGATAACAAATTATTTGTTGCGGCTGCGGAGGCTGGATTGAAGATTATCGAGATCGTTCCCGTACCATAGAAGAAATTTCCAGCGCGGAG